>NZ_JBBMQK010000003.1:0-534055 GCF_038899995.1 Sulfitobacter sp. AS59 | reverse complement strand
TGGGCCACCATGTCGCCGTCAACCTTGGACGGGTTCACAAAATCGGTCATGCCGAAGTAGCGACCGGTTTCTTCCTTGTCGTCGTTCAGATCGACGCCGACGATTTGATCCGCACCGGCCAGCCGCAGCCCTTGGATCACGTTCAGGCCGATGCCGCCCAGCCCGAATACAACGCAGCGCGCGCCGATCTCGACTTTGGCGGTGTTGATCACCGCGCCAATGCCCGTGGTGACACCGCAGCCGATATAGCAAATCTTATCGAACGGCGCGTCCTTGCGGACCTTGGCCAGCGCGATTTCAGGCACAACCGTGTGGTTGGCAAAGGTCGAACAGCCCATGTAATGGTGGATCGGCGTGCCATCGAGCATCGAAAACCGCGTGGTGCCATCGGGCAGCAGGCCCTGGCCTTGGGTGACGCGAATGGCCTGGCAGAGGTTGGTTTTTCCTGACAGGCAATATTCGCATTCGCGGCATTCGGGCGTATAAAGCGGGATCACGTGATCGCCGACCTCAAGCGTGGTGACGCCCTCGCCGATCTCCATCACGATGCCTGCACCCTCGTGGCCCAGAATGGCCGGAAAGATCCCTTCGGGATCATCGCCCGAGCGGGTGAATTCATCAGTGTGACACAGGCCGGTGGCCTTCATCTCGACCAAAACCTCGCCCCGCTTGGGACCCTCAAGGTTCACCTCCATGACCTCAAGCGGTTTGCCCGCCTCAACAGCTACTGCCGCTCGTGTTCTCATCCAGAATCCCCCCAGCATTCATGGCATTGGCTGCCAGATTTACGTTTGTATCAGTATGGTGACCGCCCGATTTGCAAATCAACTAGGACAATGGTGGGTATTGGGTGCAGTGGACTTGCACGCGATGCTTGGCCATAGTTGCAGTATAAATTCGGGGGCCATAATGACCTTGTTCAAGCACCTCACGTTATCGGTTCTTCTGATGGTGCCGGCCCTTCCCGGGTTGGCTGCCGATTTTTCGGATCCGACATGGCCTTGTGTGCAGCGCAAGGTCGAAACGCTATCCTTGGGGCTGATGTGGCCCTTTCCGGTTGATCCTGAATCCATGCCCGAAGACGCCAAAACCCGCGCCGAGATCGACGATCTGGCAAGCCGTTTGTCCTTGCGACGGGTCGATCTGGACGAGGCAAAGCCGCAGGTCGACGCCTTTGCCAAGGCGCATGACGGCGATCCTGAACTGCTAGGGTTGGTGTTTTCCCGCGCGTTTGAGACGCTTTCGAAGCGTAGAACACGAATCATTGGCGGCATTGGCGACTTTTCCCTAAGCCAGATTGCGCTGGCCAAGAAAATCGACACCGCCCGCGCCGAGATGGATGCGATCATGGCCACGTCAGAGCCCGATTATGATCGCGTCGACGCCTTGGAAGAACAACTGGATTGGGACCAGATCATTTACACGGATCGGCAGCGCAGCATTCAGTATATCTGCGAAACACCGGTCCTACTGGAACGCCGTTTGTTCGGCATCGCGCAGGTGTTGCAACAGGTCGCGGCGGACTAGGGTTAACGCAGCGCGGTCAGTCCCATTCCAGCTCGGTAAAGGCACCTGTTGCATTGCGCGGGTTATAGGCCTCGAACAGCGCCCAATGCGCGGCCTCTTCCTGCGCGATTGTCTCGACCGCATCGCCCAATCTGGCACCGGCTTCAATCGCGGCACGCGTATCTGTCTCCAACACGTTCAGATACCTCGTCATCGCCTCCAACCCGCTTGGCCAGTCCAGCGCAGGCCCGCCGTGCCCCGGTATCACCTTGGCCAATTCCATCTTTTGCAGCTCTGCCAACACCCCCTGCCACCCCATCAGGCTGCCATCCAGCGCGGGCGCGTGTCTGTGGAAAATCAGGTCACCCGCAAACAACGTCTGTGTGGTCGTATCCAACACGGTCAGATCAGCGGCGGTATGTGCCAAGGGCCACGCCCGAAGTTCCAAAACGCGACCGCCCAGATCAATGTCCCGCCGGTCGTGGACCAGCACATCTATCGGTACGGTCTGCGTTCCCAGAAATTGCGCGGGTCCGATCAAACGGTTCAGACTTTCAAGGTAGTTTTCTTGTCGGTCAGAAAGCGCGCGCGGCAGGTTGGCGTGACCAACGATCTGCGCCCCAGCGGCGGCAAAAGGGGCCGCGCCAAGCGCATGATCGGGGTGCATATGGGTCAGAACCACATGGGTCACCGGATTGTCGGTGCGCTGCCTGATGGCGCGCCACAAAGCCTCCCCCATCCAGCGGGCCGAACCGGTATCGATCACCGCAACGCTGGTTTCACCAATGACAAATCCCAGATTGGCCACGTCGCCGCGGTTGGTCGGGTTCGGCTCTTCGATGAGCCCCATATGCACAAAGACACCTTCGGCAATCTCTGTGACTTCCAATGCCATTCCCATAGTTTTGCAGGTTGGTTCACCCAAAATGCCAAGGCCCTCAAAGCTGGCCAAAGACGGCGCGGAAGCGGCAAGCGATGCGGTACAAGACGCACGGGTTGCGGCCTCGTGACCCGGCAACAACTGATCGCGGCAAGGCCCATCGCTTAGCGTCAGACACAGCGATACGACGGCTTCAAACACATGTATTCCCCCCTGCTCATCTGATCCTCCGACGCGGGCAGCGTAGCACCCATAATGCCACGGCCATCGTTTCACACGAAAACGTGAGACCCAATCAGCCTTAGGTATCGATGTATTTTTCAGGCAAAATATGCGATAAACTTGCTGATTGGATGCCGAAGGAGACTGCAATGCTCTTTAAACTGACAATCGCGGCTGCGATGGCCACGCTGTTTGCGGGCCCTGTTTGGGCGACTGATACGGCGCAAAACCCGCTCCAAGCCAGCGCGACGTGGGATGATCTTAGGGGTGATGTCGTCGGCGATGCCCTGCTGGAAAATGCCGATGGCCTGCTGAGTATTGATGCGCCCTACCGCGCGCATGATGCCGCAACGGTGCCCATTGTTCTCAAGCAATTGGACCCCGCCGCCACCATTTCCGCCGCAACTGTGGTGATTGATGAAAACCCCGCACCGATCGCGGCGGTGTTCGGTTTTGGCAAAGATATGGGCGTGCTGGATTTCGAAATGCGGGTGCGTGTGAACCAGTATTCCAACATCAGGGTGATCGCTGAAACGCAAGACGGTCTTTATATGACGGGCCGCTATGTCAAAGCGTCGGGGGGCTGTTCGGCACCGGCGACCAAAGACCCGCAAGCCGCGCTTGCTGGTATGGGCGCGATGAAGCTGCGCCAGTTCGCGGGCGATGGCGTTCAGATGTCGACCCCGCGCCGCGAAGCGCAGATTATGATCCGTCATCCCAATTATTCAGGTCTGCAGCGCGACCAGATCACACAGCTGTTCATCCCTGCGCATTTCATTGACCATATGGAGGTCTGGCAGGGCGACGCGCTGTTGTTCACCATGGATGGCGGCATTTCAATCTCGGAAAATCCGGTGTTCCGTTTTGCCTATAACGACAACGGGTCGACCGCATTGACGGTCAAAGCGACAGACACCGAAGGCAACATGTTCGAGACTGTATTGCCCAAAGCCGTCAGTGGGTGATCAGGCCATCAAAAACAAACAATCTCGGCCTCGGCTTGGGCGCGTCGCATATCAGCGACCAAATGCTCGGCCATTGAGGCGCTTTTGAAAAACGACATCCGTTCGCCCCCGACCCGGCGCATCGACAACACGGTCTCGGCTTGAAGGTATTTTGCGTAAGGCAGGATCGACGCGATTTCGTCGATTGAACAGGCACAGCGATCCAGCATTTCGCGGGTCTGCCCGTTCGTCACCATACAAGCGAACACATAATCCGCCCGCGCGGCTGTGGGATAATCGTTCAACCGGTCCGCCACCGATTGCGCTGACACACCAGTGCCGAGGGTGGAACAGGCTACGGCAAAGGCGCAAATCAACCGCTTCATTTCGCGTCCTCAAGATGGTCGAACAACAGCTCTGACCGAAATAAGTCACCGCCCGCAGCCTCGGCAACAAGGCTTAGATACCAGCCTGGCACCTCGTCGGACATGGTCACGCGCAGTTCAAGATCGCCAAAGCCCTTCATCCTGTCTTGGTTCTTGTCGCCCTCAAAGGGGTAAAGCCGAATGGTCTGGGTTCTGATAACACGTCCGTCAAACCGGGCTTCGCCGACTTCAACATCAGACGGTTGAATCAACGCTTCTTTGACACGGTTGCGAATATAAAAGGGGCTGCCGCCGGCAGATTCCGCCATATCCCGCACAACGGCTTCGTAGAAATACATGATCATCGGATTGCCCACACTGGCCGGGAATGTTCCCAGCACACGATGTTTGCCATCTTGCTGGAACTCCAGCATCGCCATCGTGGCCTGCCCCTCGCGAAAGCTAAGCGCGATGTCGCCCGTGTCACGGGCAGCAAATTCGGGGTTCAACGCATTTTCAACAACACGTCGATACACCAGCGCCCCATCCCGGTTGATGTCATCCAAGGTGCCGTTGCGAAACAGCATGTCATAGGTTTGATCGCCGCCCAGCGGGGCCGCCACACCGCCCCCCGCAATACAGATCGCAAAAATCCCAGCGGCCAAGGTTTTGATGATCATTGTTGTATCCTCTCGTGGTCAACTGTGCGGGGCTTGTGCATCACTGTCACCTTCGACTTTTGTCTATACTTCCTGTCTGGCCTATCCCGACATGTCCGCAGGGGGCTTGTTTGACCGGATTTTCCATTCGATCAGCCCCCGAAGGCGCAGCAAGTCCGCCGGTTTGGTCATGACCGATATGTCGTTCTGCTCTCCGGTGCGTCTGACAGATTCGCTGCGATCTGCAGTCACCAAAATCGCAGGCACCTGGGCACCCGTCATCGCGCGAATCTCGGAAATTGCATGAATGCCGGTATCTGCGTCATCCAACTGATAGTCAGCCAGAATAATATCGGGGGCCATTCCCATGTCCTGGACAAACTCCACCGCCTGCCGGGTTGAACTGGCGGACAGAACGCTTGCCCCCCACTGTTGAAGCCACTGGGTCGTGCCATACAAAACATCCGCGTCATTTTCGATCACCACCACGATGTGATCAACCGAATCCGCCTCAAGCTCGCGGACGGGGATGTGCTGCGTCGCGACGGGTGCCGCGTCGTGCACGATGTCCATCTCGATGCTGAACACGGACCCAAGGCCGGGCTTGGACCGCACGCTTAAACGGTGACCCAGCAACCGGCACGCGCGATCCACCACCGACAGACCCAGCCCAACACCCGATCCAATCGGTACGTTTTCAGCGCGGGTGAATTCGTCAAAAATGCGCGCTTGGTCCCTGCGACGGATACCGATCCCGGTATCCCACACCTCAAGAACGATCTTGTCGCCCTTACGTCGGCACCCAAACAACACGCGACCGCCGACATTGGTGTATTGTATGGCGTTCACCACAAGGTTCTGCACGGACCGCAGTAAATACACCGGATCAGAGCGCACGAAAACTGAGCTGGGGACCACATCCAGTTGAACTGATTTCTGTTCGGCCAGCAGCATCTGGTCCGATTTGACCCCCATCATGATGGTGCCAAGGTTCACATCGCTGGCTGACACCGTATCAGGGTCTGCGCTTTCCAGTCGCGATATATCCAGCAACGAATGCAACAGATACTCTGCCGAGGCAAACGCGCCGCCCAACCGTTCGACCATGGGCAGGAACCGGGTCTCACGGGTGGTTTCCTCGAGGGTAGAGATCAGCAATTTCGCGGCATTGATCGGCTGAAGCAAATCATGGCTCGCCGCCGCCAGAAACCGCGTTTTCGAAGATACTGCAGCTTCGGCACGTTCTTTCGAGATGCGCAATTCCTCTTCAACGCGTGCTTTCTCTTCGTATTGCGCGGTCAGCTTTTCATTGGCGCGGGTTAATTCTGCGGTACGCTCCATCACTCGGTTTTCCAACAGCTCGGTCGACCGCGCCTCAAGGGTGACGTCTTTCAGCTCAACCAGAAAATGGCCGTCTGGCAAAACGTTGGCATAGACATCCAGAACCCGCCCCCCACCATGCAACACACGACGGCTTAACGAGCCTTTATTCACCATCTCCTGCTGCCACGCTTCCATCTGCGTCAGCACGCTTTCTTCGATCAGGTTGCGATGTGTCATATAACCCAGTAGCGACTGCACCGGCGTGCCCGGTTGCAAAGCTGACAATGGCACCCCCAGAATATCGCCAAAACGCCCGTTGTGCATCATCACCTGCCCTTCGGCAGAAAAGGTGCAAACACCCGCGCTCATGTTTTGGAAAACCGCCTGAAGGTAATCCTCTTGCTGGTCTATCAGGTGTTCCTTTTCGCGCCGGTTGTGCTGCACCAGCGCGGTGATTTCCGTCAGCAACAGCACCGTATTTTCGGGAGAGGTTTTTTGCACGCTCAGCTGATACCAACGGTCGCGCAGCAGCTCGGCCACGATGGACACCGCCGGATCGGATGCGCCTGCGTCTTCCAAGTCCTTGCAGACATTCACCAGCTTGCGGTTTGTCGACACCAGAAAACGGCTGGTCGCCATCAGGTCAAAGTACAGCTTCAGCTCAAGCTGCGGCACGACCATGCTGGAAACATCGGGCAGCAGTTCCTTGAACAGCTCGTTGCAGATGTTCAACCGGCCATCGGTGAACAGCGCAAAGCCTTCCTCCATCGAGGCCAACGCCTCCACCAGTGCCTTGCGCGTGCGTTCGCGTTCATATCGCGCGCTTTCCAGCTCAAGCGTTTGGGCCGCGACCTGCTGTTGCAGATCAATCGCAGACTGAAACGCGCGGTACGCAGAAGGGCCCACATCTTTTTGCTGGCTGGCCCGACGCACCAACGCATCAATGATTTTTGACTGCCTTTTCACCTGCTCCGGCAGCGGGGCCTGAGGATCAATCATGGTCAAAAGAATGTCCTCTCATCTGGTCCGAAAAATGCCACGCCGACAAGGGTCTGGTTCATATGCACACCGCAGTGCTGTTCGCCGTAGGTGTTGAACCCGAACAGGCGCGCGTCAGCTAAAATTTCCGACACGGCACCGCCTAATTTCTTTTGTTCGATCTCAAGCTTGCGCAGGACGCAGTCGAACCCAAGGATGAAATCCGGGCGCTGGCCACGTCGGTCACGGATATCCAACCCGGTTTTAAGCGTCTTGGTGATCTCTTGACCCAACCCCAGCGTCATGATCAGCCCGTCATCAATGGCCGCCAGAAACGACAGCGCACCATCCTCGTCTGCATCTGAAATGGCGCGCACATAGTGATTGCCGTTGTATTGGATCAACAACGGGTTTTCGGCGAAAATCTCGGGCGACAGGTCCTCTACCGAACTGCCCACCAACCGCGCATATTCCTGCGCCGCCGGTGCGCCGTTGATCTCGAACACTTTGCGTTGTTCGGGGTCGGCGTCGGTGACAATGATATGCGATCCAGCAGGCAGGAAATGGTCAAACCCGACCCCTTGGAAAGGCAAATCCGTTTCCACCAACAGCAACACCGCCGCGTCGCTCAGGGCGTTCCCCTTGTGCAACACAAAGGTCTTTTCAAACAACAGACCGTCACCGGCCGACCCGCCAAAAATCGGCAGATCGGTCAGCACGGTCTCCAGTGTCGAGCTTAGAATGTCCTCTTGTTTGGACAGCCCGTCGGTGAAGATCAGCCCCAACCGATGCCAGCCCGCCGTGTGTTGAAAACGTTGATCGGCGCGCTGCGCTTGGGCCGCGACATCGGTCGATGACAGCGGGTTCATGGGTTCGAACAAAACTGAAGAGCAGCGGAAATGGCTTTTGGGGAAGGCCATCAATAACAGCGCGTCGGTCTCGTATCCTTGGGTGGTGATCTGGCCCGCCGTCGAACAGCCAAAGACCGGCAAGCCATGCAGCGCGTCATCCAGGACGGATGCAACGACCTGACAATCCAGACGACCCGGAACGAAACACAAAACAAAACAGGTCACAGAGTTCTTGATCTGCGCCGCCGCCTCGCGGGCGGCTTCTTCTGCATCAGCTGCGCGCGAAACCGCAACCCGAACGCAGGTTGGTCCGGTTTGCTCGGGGTGCGTGTGCAGCATGCTCAATGCCTAAGAAAGGCGCGCGCTTCCGGCTCATCCCCGAATTGCTGGGCGATTGCGCCCTCGACCATCACAACAGCCTGCGTACGGTTGCGCACCCCCAGACGGCGCAGCAATGCGGTGATATGCGCCTTGACCGTTGCTTCGGCCAGCGACAGTTCATAGGCGATTTGCTTGTTCGCTTTGCCCCGGCAAATCAGCCGCATGATCCGCTTTTGCTGCGGTGTCATCTCTGCCAGTTTGGGGTGATCAAATTTTGACCATATCCCGTCGCGATCCCCGCCGCTGGGTTGCTGGAACCCCTTTGGCACGTAAACCCCACCGGCCATAATCTCGGCCAGGGCACCTCGCAGCGCTTGTGCGGATGTGTCTTTGGGTAGAAACCCCGACGCGCCATCGCGCAACAAGGAATGCACCAGTTCGAACGAGGCCAGCGAAGAAATCACCAATACCCGCGAGTCTGGAAAATGCTTTCGCAACGTGCGGAAACCGGAAATTCCCGTTACGTCCGGCAGCTTAAGATCGAACATGACCAGGTCCGGCTCAAAGCCGCCTTTCGCCATTTCCAAAGCCCCTTTTAGGGTGCTTGCCTTGCGAATATCACAATCTTCAAACACCAGTTCCAGCGCCGATTCCAAGGCGTCGCTGTATAGTGGATGGTCATCAACAATCAGCATGGACGACACAAAGTCCTGCTGTATTGGCACACCGAAATGTTCCATGATAGTAGTCCTCCCAGCCGCGATGCTACGGAGAACAGGAAACTTTTCAACAGATTCCGCAAAATAAACTCAATTTATGCGGGAAGTTGCTAATCACCGTTTCTTTACAACGACAATCATGAAACCGGCCTGTCCCCTTTAGGGGGCGTATCTGCCGCACGTAGGAAATCGCGGGCGAAATCCGGCATGGAATCGGGTCGGGCGCTTGGGTCAAACAGAACAAGATCAAGCTGATGCAGCAGCTCTTGGCGGCGCGCTGTCATCCCGTCCCGCCGAAGCATCGCCGCCGCGTGGCCGCGCATTTCTGCGCCGCGCCCACCCCGTGCTGCACGCCGCAACTGGCGGGCCAGCGGATCAGCCCACCAAAAACGTCTAAGGGCGGACATGCCTGCGATCCGGTGCCCCTTTAAGGCGACAAACACGCCACCGGCACAGATCAGGGCCGCCAACACCGCCAGCGGCCAGCCCGGCAATTGCGCCGAAGCCCCCCGCAATTCGACCGCCACAGTGTCATCCTGATCAGGCGTCACCGATCCGTAAGCGACCCGCTGCGCCGAAATCGTGACCTGCCGGTCCAGCCGGTTCACCGTGTCAAAATAGGTAAAGCTAAGCGGTTCAACGATGGTCGATATGTCGTTGCTTGGCCGGATGGTCCAACGCCAATAGGCAAATGCCTGCGGCCCTTGGGGCGTCAGTTCGACAAAGCGTTTTTCAGGATGCGGAAAGATCATCGCAGACGGCGAATGTAAGGTCGGCATCGGCGGAATCATTTCCGCTGTCACGCCCAAGGCCTCTACCCGCACCACCCGCAAGACGCCCTCGCCCGGGACCAACTGATCCGGCGCATTCGACCATTGGTCGGACACTTTCAGGAATTTAACCGGAAACCACCAATCCTCGCCCGTAGGGGCCGCGACAACGTCAATCGAAACTGGCGCTGACGTGATCTGATGATCGAACCAATCATCGCCTTCGTCGGTCAAGGTCAGTTGGTGCGTGAACGCCCCAATGGTCAGCGCGCCGGGCCGGGCGGGGTAAACCGCCATGCGCCGCTTGAACGTTTTAACCAACTCGCCATTGATCCGCTCGTCGCGCCATGTGTCATCGCCCAGTTGCGTCCAACTGAAGCCCTCGAAATCCGGCTGAACCAGTTTTTCGCGGGTGATGTGACGCCGGTAAATCCCTTTGATGGTGATCAGCACCATCTCGCGCACAAACGGCGTGTGTTCTGTTTCGAGCACCTCGACCCACAGCTCCAGATCTTGGGGGAGTACCGTTTTTGATTGCGCCATCGCCAACCCCGGCAAAGCAACCATGATCAAAGCCAAAAGCCATCTCATCGCGGGTCCTCCGCCTTGGGGGGTGACAGACCCAGCTTTGCGCGGCGTTTGTGTTCCTGCGCAATACGCGCCGCCATGTATTCGCCCGGAACATCAGCCAGCTGGGCCAGCCATCTGGCATCGGCCTGCATGAACTTGTCATCAAAAATGCGCCGCACCCCTTGGCGGCCCCGGCTATCCAGTTGCGCCAACCCCAACATCGTATTGTTGTTGGTGACATCACTGCCGGTCCCCGCAGCCCGCGCATTGCCCCGCGCGACAAAGCTGTCTGCTTCGGCCCCGTCTTTTTGTCGCTCGAACAGGGACAGCGCCTCGGGATCAATGCCAAGCCCCGCGTAAAAGGCCGCGACCACATCGAAGTTAGCCTGCGCATCGGGGTGGCCACGCGCTTGGGCCAGATCAAACGCCTCTAGCGCTGCTGCGTAGCGGCCCGCATGCGCCTCTGCATTGCCCAGATTATAATAGGCGTCTGCCTGCGTGAACCGATCCGCTGCCGCATCAAAATCACCCGCGCGAAACAACGCGGCCCCCTGCCATGCCGGATCATCGAAAAACGGCGCGGCAACCTTTGGTAAACCCAGCGCCAAAAGCACGCGCCCGAACGGTGCGCCGCCCCCCGCTAGCATGGCAAGCACCAAGGCCAGCGAGGTTATGAAAACAATCACCCTCATGCGGTTTGCCTGCGAAACAGTAGCAGCAATGGGAACAAGGCCAGCAACAACAGGTAACGGCCTATGTCCTTCCAAAACAGCAGCGGATAATCTTGGGCCTCTAACCGCGTGCGGGCCGTCTCATTGATCCACGCTGCAAACGCGTCGCTTTGATCCAGCGTGAAAACCCTGCCAGCACCCGCCGCGACATGTGTATCAATCGCGGCAAATGGCGCGTTCAGGGACACAACGGACAACCGCGCGCCCAACCCTGCGATGGCTGCCGCCTGGCGCAATGATGCGGCATCCAACCCATCCCCGTCGGTAAAAAGGATCACATCGCCCGCGATCACTTGGGCCTCGCGCAACATATCAGCCGCCAGCTTTAACGCCCGCGCAGGGCGGGTGCCAACATCCGGCACGGTCTTGGCATCAATCAGCGACAACGTCTGACCCAGTTGCAGATGGTCCAGCGTCATATCCACCGCGGCATAGGCGTCGCCAGCATAGACGATCAGCCCACCGGGGCGTGTGCCCAGCGATGCCAGCCCGAACCGCCCCATCGCCTGCATCTGCGGCCAACGCGCATCGTCCGTCACGCTCGCGGATGTGTCGATCAGAAAAAGCACCCCGTCGAGGTTTCGAAACGACACCGTATCGCGCCGTTCAATCGCAGGGCCGGACAGGGCCAACACGGAAATCGTCACCACGGCCAGCATCGCCAGCACAGGCGCGCGGCTTGACGATGTGTCGATTCGCCCCAACGCGGCCATGGCGTGCAGCAACGCGGGATCGCTGGCCTTTTGCCAATCTCCCAGCCCGCCCCGCCGGGTCAAAAGCCACCACCCGACCAGCGACAGTATCGGCAACGAAAGCAACCACCAAGGCCGCAGCAGGATGATATCCACCGCGCTCACGACAGCTCCCTCCACGCAAGCCAAAGCCCCAGCAACGCGGCAAAACTGGCAGGCCATGGCCAATAATCGCGAAACACCTCTGCGGCCAACCCGTCGCTGTCGGTGGATTCCAACCGGTCCAGCGCATCTGCCACCTGCGCCAAATCTTCTGTGGTTTTGACACGAAAACTCTCACCGCCCGAAATCTCGGAAATCGCCCGCAGGGTTGCCGCATCCACGACACCACGTTCGCCGGCCTCGGCAGTCGTCAGATCCTTGGGGCCAAGCGCGATTGTATGCACCCGCACCCCCATATCCGCAGCCAGTTCCGCCACACCGCGCGGGTTGGTTGCGCCCGCATTGTTCACCCCGTCAGACAACAGGATCACAACCCGTGTCGCAGCATCGCTTTGTGCCATCCGTTTAAGTGCGAGGCCCAGCCCGTCTGAAATATTCGTCGCGCGGCCTGAGATGCCGATTTGCGCTTCTTCGATCCGGCGCGCGACAGCTTCGACGTCAAAGGAAAACGGGGCGGCGTAATAAGCCTCTGACCCGAACACGATCAGCGCCACACGGTCGCCCCCGCGCCGTCTGGCGAAATCAGCGCCGACGGTGGTCACCGCCTCAAGCCGGGTCAGCGGTTTGTCCCCCAAATGGAAATCATCGCGCACCATCGACCCTGACAAATCCAGAACAATCGCCAGATCGCGCCCCGTGACCTTTAACGCCGACACAGGGGCGAGGTCACGCGGGCCGGAAATCGCAAAGACCATCAGCCCCCAAATGACCCACAAAACGCCAGAACGCAGGGGGAACCCACCGTGTGGTGCCCGTTGCTGCCGTGCGGCCAGCAGGGCCTCTCCAATCCGGTCCGGCACCCGGATTGCGCCGCCCGCCATTGGTGCCGCCCCAAAGAGCCAGATCACCAGAAGGGGAACCGGCAACAAGAGCAGAAACAGAGGATCGGCAAGCTCAAACAAGGCGCGCGACCTCCGCCTCCAGCGTGGCGATATCCACGCCGCCCTCCGGCTGATAAAGTGCGCCTTTGATGGCGGCGTAATGTTCGGGTTGTGCCTGCCTCAATAGGTGCAGCAAGGCGACCCGGCGGGCGTCATCCGGCATTTCACGGATCGCAAGAAACTGCCCGCGCAAGGGGGGCACCGCTACCCGCCGTCGCATGGAAAACAGCCGCAACATCCCCGCAATGATCAAGGCCAAGACCCCAGCAAGCCCTACGGTCGCTGCGATATCTGCGCCGAGACCGCCGGCTGCTTCGACTGGCAGGGTGATATCACGCAGACTGATCAGCATTGCGGCTTCGCTCATCGCATTATCGGTCATGCTGCCCGCTCCGCCACGAAAACAGCGGCAAGCCGCCGCGCCGTCTGTTCCACCGCCTCGCTCGCATCCAGCACCAGCGCGTTGCGTCCGGCGATCTGGCGCAGCGGTTCCGCGTTACCCTGCCCCTGCCCGCCCAGATGCACCCTGATCCGGCGACCATCCGGCAGCCGGATCGGATACCGCCCGCGCGGCAAATCCCCCGCCTCGGTATCTGTGATCAACAATAGCCGGGGGGACCGCCGACGGGCCAATGCGTTCAGACGATCCGCCAATCCGGCACCCGGCGCATCAAACCCCGACGCGATCATCAATTCGGACCCGGGCGGGGCCAGACGGTCGGCCCGCGCCAAGCCCTGATCCAGCGGGGGATCGTCAACTTGCCCGTCCATCATTGCAGCTAACCCATCGGCATGCGCCTGCACCATTGCCCCGATGACATCCAGCATGCCACGGGTACGCCCGCGCGGCATTGCAATGACAGGTCCCGCTGCCGTCAGGGCCAGCAGCCCCACACGCCCACCGCTTTCCACCACGTTCCAGCCGATCAGAGTCAGCGCCTCCGCAGCGGCGACTGACCTGAACGCGCGCCGTACACCCCAGAACATCGCGGGGCGAAAATCAGCGATCAACAGCGTGACGCGATCACGTTCTTCCTGAAATTGCCGCACATGTAACCGGCCTGTCCGCGCCGTTGTGCCGCGATCCAGATGCCGAAGATCATCGCCAACCGCGTATTCCCGCGTCGATGCGACCTCCAGACCATGCCCCTTGCGACGAGTGGCAAACCCGCCGGGCAAAGCCGCCAATACAGGGGCGGCATCTGCTTTCAACGCCACCCCGCGCAACGCGATCAGCGCCGCAGAGTTCAGAGCAACGCCGGGGGCATCCAGCGCCGCAGTCACAACGGTTCGACCGCGGTGACAATATCCGCCACAATATCGCGGGCGCGGCGCCCATCCGCGACAGCGCGCCAGCTTAGCACCATGCGGTGGGCCAGCGCGTCACCCGCCAATGCCGCGACGTCCTCGGGCAGGGCGAAATCGCGACCGTGCAAAAATGCACGCGCCTTGCTGGCAGCCGCAAGGGACAGCGAGCCGCGCGGTGAAACGGCGTGTTCAATATCTTGTGCCAATGGCCCTTCGCGCGTCGCCATCACCAGCCGTACGATGTAGTCGCGCAGTTCCGGTGCCAGATGAACCTGCTGCACCTGCGCACGGGCCTTTGCCAGATCGGTCAGGGACAAGGACGGCGCGGGCGACGTTGCCCCTTGGGCTTCGGCCTCGACCAGATCAAGGATCTGACGTTCCGTTTCGATACCCGGCAGTTCCAGCATCACATGCAGCAAAAACCGGTCCAACTGCGCCTCGGGCAAGGGGAATGTTCCGTCGTGTTCGATCGGGTTTTGGGTCGCCACCACCAGAAACGGATCAGGCAGCGGATGCGTGTCATTGCCTGCCGTTACCTGACGCTCGGCCATCGCCTCAAGCAGCGCGGACTGCACCTTGGGCGGCGCGCGGTTGATCTCGTCCACCAGCACCAGATTGTTGAAAACCGGACCGGGCACAAATTCAAATGTGCCGTCTTGCGGATGATAGACTGGCGTGCCCGTCAGATCAGACGGCATCAGATCGGGCGTGCATTGAATGCGAGCAAAGGACCCTTCGACCGCGTCTGACAACCATTTGACGGCGCGGGTTTTGGCCAGACCGGGCGGCCCTTCGACCAGCAAATGCCCGCCTGCCAGTAATGCCACCAACAGCCGCTCGATCAGGGCGTCGTGCCCGACCAGACCCTGCTTCAGATGCGCGGCAAGCCCGGCCACACCTGTTTGTGGACTATCCGATCCTTTTTTCATGCTTCCCCCCGGCGCGTATTTCGCCCCTTCAGGTTAGCCAGAACAGCCGCCTGCGCATACACCCCCGAAAGTATCGGGCCGTATTCCTGCGGGTTTACTGGGGCAGAACCGCGCATCCGGGCGCAAGAAGATCGGCAAATCTGGGCTCTGCCACGGTGTCTCGTGTCTGCATCAGAAGGCTGTCATAGGCGCGATCTATGAATGCAATAAACTCAGGATCTATGGTCTGATCCACCGGTGCTTGGGCCACGGCGTGCAGCATAAAAATATCGAAAAAGCACAGCCCGGCGGGGTTTGAATTTACAAGCGCGCGCATGAAATCCCGCGATTCCCACGAAAGCCGGTGTAGATTAACCGGTGTCTCTTGCAGCTTGGTTTCGAACGCTGCGGACGGGTCAAACAACATGATGTCCATCCCAAAGGTAAAGGACTGGAACAGCTCTTCGATCAAAATGGATTTATAGAACGCGCTAGCCAAGGCACCCGGACGGGGGAACGCGGGTTGCTTGACCATGATATGCGTCCCCTGTCCCCGCTTGCCAAAAAAGGTCTGCGCCATCGCGGGCGACGTTGCGGTGTAATAGCTGTCTTTCGGCAGGCCCAACACATGGACACGGTTCATCCAGGCAAGGTCAGCCGTCAGCGCCCGATTGGGCGGAAGCCCTGAATAAAGCCTTAGGATAACCGTCCGCCCCGACCCGCATTGTTCAGCCGACCTGCCCGCATGGCGCATGGTCAACGGCTTGCCAAATGTGTGTTCGATCAGCGCGCGAAACGTGTTGAGGGTTCTAAGCGAGCTGGGATGGGGCAGATCGCCCACCACGCACAGACTGGACCCCGCCAGATCGCGCCCGTTGATATGTACCGGTGCTGTAAACGCGCGGCTGGGTAGTGCCGTGCGCAGCTCGTACCCCCATCCGCGGCGGGCAAGTTCTACAAACCGCGCCCGATCTGCGCTGCCTTGCGTGGCGATGCCCAAAGCGAGCAGCAGGGCGATTATCAACCGTTGCATAATCTGGTCCCTTAGGTTTGGCCAAGCGTAGGTCAGACAGCCCGATACGTCCAACGTTTTAGGGATAATGGGCCCCGCGAACCTTGAGCGAGACATGGTAAAAAGGGCGTTAAGATTTGCCCAAACAGCGCGGGGAAAACCCTGTCTCGCGACGTGGCTTGTCGTGCGAGGGCTTTCAATGCACAGTACCTGCACGGGCACAAAAACCAAAGGTGCAGCATGACAGCGGTCTATTTTATGTATGAAATACAATGACAAACGGTCTATCGGTTCGTGGGCTCAGCTTTAACTACGGCGCAAAGAAAGCGTTGCAAGACGTGTCGTTTTCCATCGCACCGGGGCAGTTTTGCGCCTTGCTTGGCCCGAACGGGGCTGGCAAATCCACGCTGATATCGCTGTTAACGCGTCTGTTGGTCGCACCCGTCGGTGACATCGAAATTGCAGGGCATAATTTGCGCAGCGTACCGCGCCGCGCGATGGCTGAGCTGGGCGTGGTCTTTCAGCAATCCACCCTCGATCTTAGCCTGACTGTTCGCCAAAATCTGTCATATTTCGCAGCCCTGCACGGGTTGCCGCGCGGCGAAGTCCCCGCCCGCATTGATGCCGCGCTGGAACAATTGGGCATGCGGGAACGCATCGATGAAAAGGCGCGCGACCTAAATGGCGGGCACCGCAGACGGACCGAACTAGCACGCGCCTTGCTGCACGATCCCAAGGTGCTGTTGCTGGACGAACCCACCGTGGGTCTGGATGCCGCCGCACGTCAGTCGATTACCGACCATGTTCACGATCTGACCAATCAGGGGCTAAGTGTTCTGTGGACGACACATCTAACCGACGAAGTCCGCGATACCGACGCGCTGCTTGTCCTGCACCAAGGGCAGATCATCAACGCTGGCCAAGCGGGCAGTTTGCGCGGCGGTACCCCGCTGCCGGATTGGTTTTTAGCCCGCACTGGGGTTCCGGCATGAACATGATGGGGTATTGGGGCGTCACCCGTGCGATTGTCATTCGCGAATTTTTGCGCTTCGTGCATCAACGTGAACGGTTCATCGCAGCATTGGTGCGCCCGCTTGTCTGGCTGTTCATCTTTGCCGCAGGTTTTCGTGCCGCCCTCGGCCTGTCGATTATCCCACCCTACGACACCTACATCACCTACGAGACCTATATCGTGCCCGGCCTGTGCGCGATGGTGCTGCTTTTCAACAGCATGCAAAGCTCGCTTAGTCTGGTTTATGACCGCGAAATGGGGTCGATGCGCCTGCTGCTGACCAGCCCCTATCCCAGATGGTGGCTGTTGTTTTGCAGGCTGTTCGGGTCCACCACCATATCGGTTTTGCAAGTCTATGCCTTCCTCGGGATTTCTGCGCTTTTTGGGATTACGATGCCGCCATGGGGATATATCGCCGTCTTGCCCGGCTTGATCCTTGGCGGGCTGATGCTGGGGGCGCTTGGGCTGGTTCTGTCCAGCTTTATCTCACAGCTTGAAAACTTTGCGGGCGTCATGAATTTTGTCATCTTCCCGATGTTTTTCCTGTCCTCCGCGCTTTATCCGCTTTGGAAAATGGCAGAAAGCTCGCCCTTGCTGCGCGACATTTGCGCGTTCAATCCCTTTACCCATGTGGTCGAGTTGATCCGGTTTTTGCTGTATCTACAGCTGAACCTATCCGCCTTGGCGTGGGTGATTGTCAGTACCTTGGTGCTTAGCCTGATCGCCGTCTGGGGCTATGATCCGGCGCGCGGTCTGATCAAACGCAAGGGCTGATCCGGTGCAATCAGGTATCACGCTCAAACCGGTAATGTCCTTAAAGCTTCGCCTTGCGATTGGGGCCGCATTGCTGGGGTTATCGACGATCCTGATCGCCTTGATGCTGTATCTGGGGCTGGGCGAGGTTGGGCGCAGGCTGGATACCGCGCTTGCCTCGGAAACGCGGATGTCGCGCTATGCCGGGCTGTCTACACAGGCAGCGACATTTCTGGTGGTCGCGACAGAGGTTGTGCAAACCGGCCAGCCCGTCGCCACAAGGACCGAGCGTATTTCCCCCGTCGCCGACCAGATCAGCCGCACCTTTGTGCAATTGCATGACGATGTGGCCAAAGCCGTCGCCGCTGCCGAAACGCTCGGCCTTGATGAACAATCCCGATACGGGACCCAGTCGCTTGGCTTGGCGCGGATGCAGGCCTTGCTGGACAGAACGTTGAAAGGGTTAGAGACAGACACAACCGACGCGGCGCATCTACGCGCCTATATCGACAGCTTTGCCTCGGGCTTTGATCCGCTGCTGGGTCAAGCGATCAATACCGAAGTCATGTTCCGCAATACAATTCTGGCTGGGATCGACACGCTGCGGCAGCGGCTGGCGCTGTTTGCGGTGCTGATTGCAGCGGCTGCGGTTGTTCTGGTCGCGGCCTTTTACTTTGGTCTGATACGCCCACAGTTCCGGCGGCTGGATCAACTGCGCGCCGCCGCCCAGCAAATTGGCGCAGGGGATTTTGCCGTCGCGTTGCCTGTATCGCGGCCCGATGAAATCGGGTTGCTGGCCGCCGAGACAAACCGGATGGCTGCCGCATTGCACGAACGCCAACAGCAGGTCGC
Source organism: Sulfitobacter sp. AS59 (assembly GCF_038899995.1). Lineage (NCBI taxonomy): Bacteria > Pseudomonadati > Pseudomonadota > Alphaproteobacteria > Rhodobacterales > Roseobacteraceae > Sulfitobacter > Sulfitobacter sp. AS59. Next base: position 515,576 of record NZ_JBBMQK010000003.1, on the reverse strand, counting down.
GGCAGAAGGGGCGCGTTTAAACGAAACGATTGCCGACCGCACCAAAGCGTTGCGCGCCGCGAATGCCGCGTTGGAGGAGATCGACAGCAACAGACGCCGGTTTTTTGCCGATGTCAGCCACGAATTGCGCACGCCGCTGACCGTCATGCTGATGGAGGCGCAGATTGGCAAAAAGGGCCCCGACGACACCCACGCCGCGTTTTCGACCATCGAAAATCAGGCGCGGCGGCTGAACCGGCGCATTGATGATCTGCTTAGGCTGGCGCGATCCGATACCGGCCAGCTGGCGTTAGAACCGCAATCGGTGCGCCTGCCTGAGCTAGCAACCGAGGTGCAGACCGAAATACAGGCCGAGATTGAAAACGCGGGCATGACGCTTGAGGTCGCACAGATGCCCGATATTGCGCTGCGCAGCGATCCCAACTGGATCCGGCAAGTGATCGTTAGCCTGATCCGAAACGCCATCCGCTATGCCCGCGACGGCGGCACCGTGCGGCTGGCCCCCGAAATCGACACGACATTGGCAGGGCTGTCCGTGACCGACAATGGCCCCGGCATCGACCCGCAAGACCAGTCGCGCGTGTTCGATCGCTTTGTGCAGGGGCCGTCGAAATCCGCCAAACAGGGATTTGGCGTTGGGCTGGCGCTGGCCCACTGGGTGATCACAGAACAGGGCGGCGACATCATCCTGATCAGCCCGCTGCCCCGATCCGACGCACTTGGCCCCGCAGCCGGTACTAAAATCTCGGTTCGCCTTCCCATCGCCAAGGATTAGAATACACCCATGCCCGGCCGTTTGCTTATCATTGATGATGACCCCGAAATCACGTCCGCCCTCGCGCGGGGGCTGGCGCTGCATGGCTATGCCGCCGAGACGGAAAACCGTGCGGGTCGCGCGTTGGAACGGCTTCAGACGGGTCAGTATTCCAGTGCCATCGTCGACGTCATGCTGGGGGCCGACAGCGGTATCGATCTTGTACGCACCATCCGCGCCAGCGGGGCCACCCTGCCCATCCTGATGCTATCGGCCCTATCTGACGTGGAACACCGCACCGCAGGGCTTGAGGCCGGAGCCGATGATTATGTCGTCAAGCCGTTTGATTTCGACGAACTGGTGGCGCGGTTGCGGGTGCAGGAACACCGGGTCAGCACCGGACGCCCCGCCCCGTGCAAACTGTCACGCCAGACCCGTATCTTGCAAAACGGGGCGTCCGAGACCCCCCTGACAGAGCGCGAATTCGAGCTTTTGGAGCTGTTGGTACAGCACGCAGGCACGCCAATTTCGCGTGGATTCTTGTTTGATACGCTTTGGGCCGGCGACGGATCGGGAAACGAGAACGTCGTTGATGTTTATATCGGCTATTTGCGCAAAAAACTCTCCGCCGATGATTTTCCATTTGAAATCAAAACAGTACGGAACAAAGGTTTCGTTCTTTCCGGTCAGGCACCCATTTTGAATGATGTCTAATACCCACCAAAGTCTAAGGTTCTCTTAGTAAATAAGAGTCGCCTGAACAGCATCTCTCTGTCAGCGTGGGGGTATATTTCAATCAGGAGGAGGACACGATCATGGCATGGACGAAACCAATCATCCGCGAAATTGAATGCGGTATGGAAATCAACATGTACGGACCAGATGGCGACGGCGAAGACGCCGGCGGCGTATTGTTCTAAGACAGACAGCGCGCGGTGGCAGCTATGACTTTCCGCGCGCATATCCTTGGGGCAGCCGCGGGTGGCGGCCTGCCTCAATGGAATTGTGGTTGTGAAAACTGCAATTTCGCGCGGGGCGGGGCTATTCCATCGCAAACCCAGTCATCACTTGCAGTTACAGCCGATGGATCATCTTGGGCTGTGCTCAATGCCTCTCCCGACATTAGGCAACAGCTAGCTGCCGCCCCGCCACTTCACCCGACCGACCTGCGCCGCCTGCCGTTGACGGCAGTTCTGGTGACAAATGGCGATATCGATCATGTGGCGGGTCTGCTTACCTTGCGCGAAATGCAGCCATTTACCCTGTTCGCGACAGCAGGCATTCATGATGTCTTGGCCCAAAACCCAATGTTTGATGCGCTGAACCGTGATGTGGTGACACGCCAGACCATCGCGCTTGATACCCCATTTGCATTGCTGCCCGGCATGACCGCGACGCTGTTTGCCGTGCCCGGCAAGGTGCCTTTGTATCTTGAGGGGGACGAGGTCCAGACCGATCTGATCGGCGATCAAACCGTCGGGGTGAAACTTGAAACGACCGACAAGACGGTATTCTATATCCCTGGCTGCGCGCTGCTAAACGACGATCTGCGCGCGCGGCTTGATGGGGCCGATCTGCTGTTTTTCGATGGCACGCTTTGGCAGGATGATGAAATGGTCCGCGCCGGGCTAAGCCAGAAAACCGGCAAGCGGATGGGCCACATGTCGATGGACGGGCCAGACGGGTCGCTGACCGCTTTTGATGCGCTGAACATCGCGCAGAAAGTCTATGTGCACATGAACAACACCAACCCCGTCTTGCGACCGGATTCGGCGGAAAAAACCACGGCAGAGGCGGCAGGTTGGACAATCGGACAAGACGGAATGGAGATCACCTGACATGATCCAAACCCGTAGCGAATTTGAGGCCCGCCTGCGCCAGATCGGGGCCGAACGGTATCACGATCTGCACCCGTTTCACGACATATTGCATGGCGGTGCCTGTAACGCTGATCAGGTCCGCGCATGGGTGATTAACCGTTATTATTACCAACATTCGATCCCGATGAAGGACGCGGCCTTTATGTCTCGGGTCGAAGACCCCGCGCTGCGGCGGCAATGGCGGTCCCGTATCGAAGACCATGATGGCACCGACACCAACGAAGGCGGCATTCGCCGTTGGCTGCGTCTGGCCGAAGCTGTTGGCCTTGATCCTGAGTATGTGGCGTCCTGTCAGGGCGTTCTGCCTGCGACCAAATTTGCCGTGGATGCCTATGTACGGTTTGTGCGCGAGAAAACCCTGCTTGAAGCCGTGGCCGCATCCCTGACAGAGCTTTTCGCCCCAAAGATTCACGCCAACCGGATCGAAGGGCTGCTGAAGAATTATGATTTTGCCGATGACAGTTCGCTGTCGTATTTCAAGAACCGCCTGAAAGAAGCACCCAAAGACGTCGCATTTGGTCTTGCTTGGGTGTTGGACAATGCGGACACCGCTGAGAAACAAGACGCCGCCGCCGCCGCGCTGATCTTTAAGACCGATGTTTTGTGGTCGCAGCTTGATGCGCTGTCGGCCGCCTATGTCACCCCTGCCCGCATTCCGCCGGGCGCGTGGCAGCCCGATCAGGGTCTTTTGTTGCAACAGGCGTCCTGACCCGTGCAAACCGCTGATATCCCCACCCTGCCCCGCGGCGTAAGGCTGCATCACGACAAGGTCCGTGGTACGTGGGTGCTGCTGGCGCCGGAACGGGCGATCACGCTGGATGCGGTGGGACATGCCATCCTGACCGAGGTCGACGGCACCCGCAGCTTTGGCGAAATCACCGGCGCGCTGGCCGAACGCTATAGCGCGCCCGTCGATGAAATTCGCAAGGACAGCTCCGGTTTTCTGGATGCGCTGCGCAGCCGTCGTTTTCTGGATGTATCCCAATGACTGCGCCAGCCCCCATCGCCATGCTGGCAGAGCTGACCTATCGCTGCCCGCTGGCCTGCCCATATTGTTCGAACCCCGTTCAAATGGCCGCCATAGACAGCGAGTTGGACACCGAAACCTGGGCACGTGTGTTTCGCGAGGCTGCAGACATGGGGGTGCTGCAACTACATCTGTCCGGGGGCGAACCCGCATCCCGGCGTGATCTGACAGAGCTGGTGACCGCCGCCCGCGAAGCCGGGCTTTATACCAACCTGATCACCTCCGGCATTGGCCTGACCGAAAAGCGGCTGAGGCAGCTGGATGACGCCGGTCTTGATCACGTGCAGCTGTCCCTTCAAGGTACCAGCCCGGAAATGGCCGACGAAATCGGCGGATATCGCGGGGGCTTTGCCCGTAAAATGCAGGTCGCGGAATGGATCGGTAAAATCGGTTTCCCGCTGACCCTGAATGCCGTTTTGCACCGGCGCAATCTGCATCAACTGCCCCGCGCAATCGAAATGGCCGAGGAAATGGGGGCCCGCCGGATCGAGGTCGCAACCGTGCAATTCCACGGCTGGGCGTTAAAGAACCGCGACGCCCTGATGCCAACCCGCGAACAGGCCCAAGAGGCGACGCAAATCGTTATTGCAGCCCGCACACGGCTCAAGGGACGGTTGGTGATCGACTATGTGCCCGCAGATTATCACGAAAGTTATCCCAAACGCTGCATGGGCGGATGGGGCACCACCGGTCTGAACGTCACACCGAACGGATTGGTGCTGCCCTGCCACGCGGCGCAAACCATTCCGCAGCTGACGTTCGACCGCGTCCAAGATAAACCGCTTGCCGACATCTGGCACAACGGGGCCGCCTTTAATGCCTATCGCGGCACCGATTGGATGCAGGACCCGTGCAGTGATTGCGACCGCAAGACCATCGATTTCGGCGGCTGCCGCTGTCAGGCAATGGCCGTGGTTGGCGATGCATCCGCCACCGATCCGGTGTGCATCAAATCGCCCCACCACAAAGATTTGCAAACCCAAGCTGATGTATTTTCAGGGCGCGATGACGCCCCTCTTGTGTATCGCGACGGCCCCGCCAAAACATCCGAACCGGCTGAATAAGACTGCCTGTCGCACGAAACAGTATCGACGCGTTGATCAAAGCCCGCGACAACCCCCAATGACATCATTGACCCTTTGATGGTTCTTCGCCTAATTGCCCCAAATTATGGCCCCGCTTAGTTTTGCGCGTCGCCCCAAAAGGGGTCGTCGAAAAAACTACGATTTTGAGTAAATATTGTGGTAGCAAGGGCAAGTCGTGGGGGGAATAAGGAAACTTGATGCCTAACAGAGACGAAATCCAACCCACAAAAGTATTCGATACCGGATTACAAAAAGCGCTCCGCGGGATACTTGATTTCGTTTCATTGGTCGTCGTCGTCGCGCTATTGCTCACGCTGCTTCGTGCCTCTCAGTTCGGGAGTATTTATCTCCCGACGATCGCTATGCTCCTTATATTTAGCGTCTTACCGATGCTGTTTCTAAGGGCAGAAAAACACTTGAAAACAAGAGGTTTGCTAACCCTAACCGGTATCAGCCTCGCCATGTTTTCGGCCGTCGCCAATTTGGGCCTTGCCGCTGCGGCCTTGTATGGTTTTCCCTGTGTTCTGGCGGTGCTCGCCACATTCTATACCCGGCGGTTCGCCTATTTTGCATTGGCCGGTTTGACCATTGCACTTGTGGTGCTTGCCTATCTGTTTGTTTCAGGGGCCTTGGAGCATCCAAATGATGCCGTCACCCAGTGGAACCAAAACCCGCGAAATTGGATGGTCGCCATCGGCAGCAACTGTTTGGCCAGTGCCTTGATGATCGTCCTCATTCGCAACATCAGCGAGTTTTGGGAAAAAGCCTCGGAGGAGGTTGAAGAGAACCACAGAAGGTTTGAAACGCTTGTCGAATATGCGCCCAGCGGAATCATGACCTATGATATGGAAAAAGGGTATCTGGTTTCCGTCAACGCCCAAGCCGAACGATTGTTCGGGGTGCCACGGGAAAAACTGTTATACGGCCGTACGATGGCCGAGTTCACCCCAGAATTTCAGCCATCTGGCGCACGCAGTGAAGAACTGGCAGCAAAATATCTGCAAGACGCGATTGCGGGCGGGCATCCCACATTCGACTGGACCCATATTGATGTGAACAAGAAAGAGTTTCACTGCGAGGTCACCCTGTTGCGGGTACCGCCCTACGACAAGACCCTGATCCGCGCCAATATTTCCGACATTACCAAACGGTTGGCCGATCAAAAGCACCGCGAGGAATTGCAATCGCAACTGGCCGCGTCCCAGAGGCTTGAAACGATCGGGCAACTTACTGGCGGCGTGGCCCATGATTTCAACAACCTGCTGGCCGTCATTCTCGGCAATTTGGAACTGATGCAGGAAGAATGCACCGACGAGGAGCTGCGCGTGATGATCCAGCCCTGCATCGACGCAACCCTGCGCGGGGCGGAGCTGACCCGGAATATGCTGAGCTATTCACGCCGCGCCCCGCTACAGCCCAAAATCATGGATATGAACAAGCTGGTCCTCGACACCAAGAACTGGGCCGGGCGCACGCTCCCCTCGAATGTCGAGATCGAGACCTCGCTTCTTGCCCGATTGTGGAAGGTCAAAGCCGATCCGGTCGCCGCGGAAAGCGCGCTTTTGAACCTTATTCTGAACGCCCGCGACGCGATGCCGGACGGTGGCAGGCTTACCATTGAAACCTCGAATGTCAGGATCGAGGCCGGTTATATTGATGGCCGCGACGAAAAGCTGGAGGCCGGAAGATATGTCTTGGTCGCTGTGTCCGACACCGGACACGGGATCGCGGACGAAGACCTTGAGAAGATTTTCACCCCGTTTTTCAGCACCAAATCGGTCAGCCACGGGTCGGGCTTGGGCCTTCCGATGGTTATGGGTTTCATGGGCCAATCGGGCGGCACGGTCCAAGTCTATTCCGAGATCGGCGTTGGCACCACGTTCAAGCTGTATTTCCCCGCAGAAACCTCAGATCAGCCAAGCACAGTATTGGAGCATCCCGACGAGCTGGACCCGAAACCGCAAGGCAAACGGATACTGCTGGCCGAAGACGAAGAAGAGGTGCGCGCGGTTCTGACAGCCATGTTGCAGGCGTCTGGCTATGCGGTTCAACCTGCCCAATCCGGCGATCAGGCCAAAGAGATTTTTGAAGCTGACCCGACATATGATCTGTTGCTGACCGACATTGTGATGCCCGGCCGTCTTCAGGGCACCGGCCTTGCCAAAGAACTGCGCGAGATCAGAGGCACCTTGCCGGTGGTCTTTATGTCCGGCTACGCGTCAGAGGCGACGGTACATGGCAACGGCCTGCGCCCCGAAGATATCCGGCTGATGAAGCCGGTGATGCGCCGCGATTTGTTGGCCGCAATCAAGGGCGCGCTGGACGCAGACAGCAACAAGGGCGGTGCCTGAAACGACGCAGTGGTTTTTGGCGCGGTTTGCGTGGCCTTTCGGCTTCCCTTTCGTGCTGAAACCTGCTTTTTCCCTTATCCATGGGACAGTCTTTATTGATTACAGGCGGCGCGCGTTCAGGCAAATCTGCACTGGCAGAGGGCTATGCCTTGGAGCCGACCGGCAAGGCGATTTACATCGCAACCGCCCAAGCACATGACAGCGAAATGGAAGCGCGCATCGCTGAACATCAAAAACGGCGCGGCCCTGAATGGACAACCGTTCAAGCCCCCTTTGATCTGGCTAATGCTCTTAAACAATCGGATGGCGGCGACCCGCGTCTGGTGGATTGCCTCACGCTGTGGCTGACCAATCTTATGCTATCGGACAAGGACTGGCGCGCGGAAACCGAAACCCTTGTTGAGACAATCGCGGCCCAATCCGCCCCGGTGATTTTCGTCACAAACGAGGTCGGCGGCGGTATCGTTCCTGAAAACAAACTGGCCCGCGATTTCCGTGATGCAGCTGGCTGGGTCAATCAAACTATTGCGCGGGCGTGCAGTTCTGTTGTGCTGTGTGTTGCGGGCTATCCAATGAAAGTAAAAAACTAATGACCATCCTGTCTGATCTGACGTCCCTTGATGATATTGCCAAACTGGTTCTTCCTGAAACCGATCAGGCCGCTGCGACCGCCGCATCCGAACGCCAGAACACCCTGACCAAGCCGCCCGGATCGCTGGGCCGGCTTGAGGAACTGGCGATCTTTATGGCGGGATGGCAGCGCAGTGAAATGCCAGTGATCAAAAAGGCGCAGGCCTTGGTCTTTGCGGGCAACCACGGCATTTGTGCGCAAGGGGTCAACCCGTTTCCTCAAGAAGTCACCGTGCAAATGGTCGCGAATTTCGAGGCGGGCGGTGCCGCGATCAACCAGCTGTGCCGCGCCAGCGGGGCGGATTTGTCGGTTGTTGCGTTGGATCTGGATCAGCCCACACAGGATTTCACCCAAGGCCCCGCAATGACCGAGGCCGAGACAATCAAAGCGCTGCAAACCGGGGCAGACGCCGTTGATCCTGACGCATCGGTATTGATCTTGGGCGAGATGGGGATTGGCAATTCGACAATCGCCGCCGCCTTGGCCTGTGCCACTTTTGGCGGGGGTGCAGCGCAATGGGTCGGACGCGGCACCGGGTCAGACAGCGATGGTCAAAAGCTCAAGGCGCGGGTTGTCGCAACCGGCGTTGCGCTGCACAGCGCGGCACGCGGCATGGCGATGCTGGCCGCATTGGGCGGGCGTGAACAGGCAGCGATTTGCGGTGCGGTCCTTGCCGCACGGGCGCATTCGATCCCCGTCATCCTAGATGGCTACATCTGCACCGCAGCGGTTGCGCCGCTTTACGATACCGCGCCTGCGCTGCTGGATCATTGCCTTGTTGGCCATGCCAGCGCCGAACCGGGTCACAAGCTGATGGTCGACGCGATGCAAAAGACGCCGATCCTGTCGATGAACATGGCCCTTGGCGAAGGGTCCGGTGCTGCCTTGGCGCTTGGCGTTTTGCGCGCCGCATTGGAATGCCACAACGGTATGGCGACCTTTGCCCAGGCCGGAGTTTCCGGCGGATGACCGATTTCGCGGGGCGACTTGCCGAGGTACGGCTGGCGGTCATGATGCTCACGCGTCTGCCCGTCAGCCATCTGCAAGACCCCGCACCCTCACTGGCCAAGGCACGGTGGGCCTATCCACTGGTGGGCCTGATCGTAGGGCTGATCGCATGGGGTGTCCACGGCCTAAGCCTGTGGCTCGGGGCCAGTCCTACCCTTGCTGCGGTCCTAACGCTGGGCTCCGTGATACTGACCACTGGTGCGATGCATCAGGACGGGCTGGCCGATTTTGCCGATGGCATTTGGGGCGGCCATGACAAGGCGCGCCGCCTTGAAATCATGCGCGACAGCGCAATCGGCAGCTATGGCGTGCTGGCGCTTATCCTGTGCTGTGCGGTCTGGGTTGCTGCCCTGACACAGCTTGGCGGGCAGGCTGGCATGCTTAGCTTTCTGGCCGTCGGCGTTCTTAGCCGCATCGCGATGACCGTCTGTTCGGCAACGATGCCCTTGGCCAGAACTGATGGTCTGGGCGTGCTCTCCAGCGGCGGCGATACAAGCTGGATGCTTTGGGCGGGGTTGGCGTTTGTCGCCATTCTCATGCTGGGCTGGCATGGGGTGATTGTGTTGGCTGTCGTCACCTTGGTTGCGACCCTTGTGGCCGCGATTGCCCGCCGCCGCATCGGGGGGCAAACCGGTGACGTGTTGGGGGCGGTCCAGTTTCTATCCGAGACCAGCGCATGGGCAACGCTTGCAATGCTGGCTGGTTGATCATCTGATTCATGGGCACGGCGGCGCTGGCTTAGGCCGCGAAAATTTGACCTGCGCGGATTTCGACCTTCTCCTGTGTGATCTGGCTACGAAATTCAGCGGAATGGCTCACCAGTAAAATCGCCTGTGGCAAATCTTGCAAAATCTCGACCAGCCGCGCTTCATTTTGCGTATCAAGCGCGTTTGTCGGCTCGTCCAGCAGCAGCACCTCAGGCTCCATCGCCAAGACCGTCGCCAAGGTCACAAGACGTTTTTCGCCCCCCGACAGCTTGTGCGTGATCCGGTCGCGCAGATGCGATAGGCGCAACTGCTCTAACAGACGGTCCACGATTTCAATCGCCTCGTCCTTGGATTTACCAAGGTTCAGCGGGCCAAAGGCGATATCCTCGGCCACGGTGGGGCAAAACAACTGGTCGTCGGCATCCTGAAAGACCAGCCCGATACGGCGTCTGACCTCGTGAAAATCGGCCTCTTGGCTGCGCTCGGTGCCAAAGGCCCGCACGGTTCCGTGTTGCGGGGTTTGCAGGCCAAGGATCACCCGCAAAAGCGTCGATTTGCCAGACCCGTTTGGCCCGGTGAGCGACAGCCGTTGCCCGGGCATCAGCCGCAAAGACGCCCCCGACAGAATCGGCGGCTGCCCGTGGTAGGAAAAATGGATATCATCAAGCTCGATCAGCGCCATGCCAGCTCCAGAAAAATCAGCAGGCCCATGGCTATCACGAACAAAAGGGAAAAGCGCCTGTCGGCTGGCGTCAGGGCAAAATTCTGCAACAGATAGATGCGCCCGGAAAACCCCCGACATTTCATCGCGCCCAGAATGCGTTCGGATCGTTCAATCGCGCGCACCAGCATCATGCCGACCAGATATCCGAAGCTGCGATAGGTGTGCCAATTGGTACCGGGGCGAAAACCGCGCACCTTCATCGCGCCGCGCAGCCGCAGGTATTCTTCGCGCAGCACCTCGATATAGCGGATGGTGAACATCAACAGATGCACCAAGATTTCCGGCACCCGCATCTTATAAAGCGCATGGCCCAGGGTCACAGGCTCCATCGTGCCTACGAGCGTCATCAGCGCAAGGATTACCGCATTGGCCGTCAGCGCAATTTCCACCGCACGCCAAAGCCCCTGCCAACTGGCGGCAATCCCCCAGATGGTAAAGATCGGGTCGCCGGGAATGGAAAACGGCAAGAGCACCAGCATAAAAATGATAAAGCCATCCATCATCGCCATGCGTTTCAAGGTGGGCCTTAGGGGCAAGCGAGACGCCCAAAGCAAAGCGGCTGACAGCACCATCGCGGTGCCAAGCGCGGTTAGCGATGACAGGCCAACCACCACAATACCAAAGCCGATGGCCGCCAGAATACGCACCCGCGGGTCCAAGCCGCCGATCAGGCCCGACACCTGCGCCGCACCGGTTTCGGTCAGCGTCGTGTCCCCTTGCTCTAGTACATGCGCCAAGGTCTAAGCCGCCAGCTTGCGGCGCGCCGCCAAATAGAACCCTAGGCCGAACAGACCAACGATATACCCGATGCCGCCCAAGATAGATTGCAAATCACGGTGCTCCCGTGTCGCCGCCATCTCGCGGCGCAGCGGGCGGATTTCATCGCGCATAATTTCGGCGATCGCCGCACGCTGCTGGGATGACAGCGGCCCCGTTGACATAGTGCCGTCAGCAGGGAGACCCGCGCCAGACGTGGTTGCCGTGTCAAAGGTTTGCACCGGCTTACCCAAAATCGCGGCGACCTCTTGGGCAGGCATCTTAACCTCGGCAACGTGCCCCGCCCCCAGATTGCCGCGAAAGATGTGGGCGACGGGCAATACCGGCTTGAACAGGAAAAATCCGTCGGAATCTGTTGTTGTTTCACCCAGCACGGTGCCATCAGGGGCCCTCACGGTAATCAACTGATCAACCGCCATGGTCCCGTTTGAAAACCCGACCTCGCCCTCAATCACGTCACCGGACGGAAAAACCGAAAGCAAAACCTTATGCGCCATCGCGGGGATCGGGGCCGCACATAGCAGCAAGAGCAGGACAAAGCGTTTCATGCATGTACCCCCTTGGCGGTGTCAAACAATTCCGGTTTCACCTTGCGGGCCAGCAGAATGGCAAAGCCGGTTAACAACCCTTCGATGACCATGACAGGAATATGGGCAAAGAACACCAGCTTGGCCGCCGGAATGAATTCATCGCCCGATGCCGCCAGCGAAATGGCCACGACGCCGGTTGTCAGCGCGATTGCCAACGCGCCACCAATCCCGGCCCAGATTGCCCCCGCCGTCGGCGTGCCAGATGCCACAAGCCGGCGCATCATCAACCCAACCACAACCGCCGGAAGGGCAATGTTGACAGTGTTGACGCCCAAAACAGTAAGCCCGCCAAAGCCAAAGAATATCGCCTGCAGCACAAGCCCGACAAACAGCGCGGGAAAGGCGGCCCAGCCCAGCAAAATTCCGGCCAGACCGTTCATAATCAGGTGCACCGAAGACGGCCCAACAGGCACATAGATCAACGACGCCACGAAAAAGCTGGCCGACAGCACGCCCGCCGTCGGAATACGCTCCAACGTCAGGCTGCGCAGACCCATCGCGATGCCGCCCGCCGCAGCAACTGCACCAGCGATCACAACAGTATTGGACAGCGCTCCGTCTACGATATGCATGCGCGTATCACTCCATGTCCCACGCGCGGATCCAGATCACGGCGTCTTGGCTCAGTTCCTTACCTTCATGTTCTGTGACGGGTCCAGACCCAAGCGCGGCAAAGCCCCAATAGCCCGCCCGTGGCACCCCAAAGGAAAAATACCCGTTCATATCAGATACCGCGACAATCGCGCCGCCCGGCATGGCGCTGACAACCGGCATGCTGGACGATGCGCTGTTCATGTCCGGCTCTGCCGCCATATACTCAATCTCAACCTGTGCGCCTGCAACAGGTTGGCCGTCTGCCAAAACCTGTCCGGTAAATGTCGATCCGGCGATGATGTTATAGGGTTTGTTCAGGGGCACGATTTCCGTGGGCAGGCCAACCGGGTTCATCCAGTCTGTGGGCAACTGGTTGCGGTTCAGGAATGCCTTGGCGATCTGCTGGATATAAATATCCTCGGCCTCTTCGTAATACGGCGTGGGTACCGTGACCAAAACGTAATCGCCCGACCGTTTCACAGGCACATGGCCTTTGAACGCGGCACCGGTGTTTTGACCGCCGGTGAATTGCACAGGCTCTAGGCTGTCCATCAGATCGGTCTTGTCGCCATTGTGAATCATGTAAAATTCTTGCGGGCGCTCGAGGTTCATCACATGGCTATTTTCCATCGGATGCCAAAAGATCAGCTTGACCGGCACATCACCGGGCCGGTCGATCATGGTATCGGTGGTATATTCCAACAAGAAATGCGCCGAAGCCATCGCAGGCAGTGTCAGCACAACGGCACTGGCGAGCAGTAGTTTTTTCATCAGTAGTCTCATCTTGGCGCCACACCCGGCACGTATAAATTCGACCGCCAAGGATATGGTTGGACCGGGACGACACACCCAAACTGGCGCGCGGTTGCCACGGCCAAACGCACACCCCGGCGCCCAGTGAATGCACCCCGTTTACCATGGGGCGCGTGTCCGGCAGGTCTCCTGGCTTGCGGGTCAATGCGTTGGGCCAGCCTTCCCGGATTGCTCCAGTGACGTATTTGGCCCTGCTCGCCGCTGACAGTTGCGGGGGCAGCTGTAGATTTGACGCCGATGCGCCGCACTACATTCCCTCTTTCGCCCGAAAAAGATCGGGACCGGTCATAATTCAGTCTTGGCAGATCGGTGCGGGCAACGTCAATCACTAAAGCTGCGCCGAAACCTGCGGGCCAGCCTATTCGCCAGAACCGTCAGCATCCTTGCGCAAAAGATAGGTATCCATGATCCAGCCATGCTGTGCCCGGGCATCGGCCCTTGTCTGGACGATCCGGTCTGCCACATCGCCAATGCGCCCGTGATCCAGAATTTGCTCTGGCATGCCCAAAAACGCGCCCCACCAGATCAGCGTATCGGCGGGCAAAGCCTGAAAGGTGCAGTCGCCGTCCAGCATCACAACCACTGTTTCGGCCCCTTGCGGCCAGCCGTGATCGCGCAGGCGGCGACCGGTGGTGATCGTGACCGGGCCATTGACCGTGTTCAGGGGCAAGGCATGCGCCGCCGTCAGCGCCTGAATGGCCGTGATCCCGGGCACGACCCGCAAACGCGGTGCGGGGACAAGCCGGCCCGCAATGCGCAAGGTGCTGTCATACAGCGACGGATCGCCCCACACCAACAGCGCGACGGGGCCTGCGCGGTCAGCCTCGGCCATGGCGGCCTGCCAACGGCGCGCGATTTCATCGTGCCACTGCGCGACGCGGTCCTGATAGGGCAACGCGGGGTCGCGCACCGGATATTCAAACCGGATGACCTGCGCCGCCGTGCCGCTTTGCGCCAAAATGGCGTGGCGCAGGGCCAACAGGTCGCCCTTGTCGTCGCCCTTGTCCGGCACAAGGATCACCGCCGCATCGCGCAACGCCTGCATGCCTTCGCCCGTGACATGGGCGGGGCTGCCGGTACCAATGCCAATCAGCCAAAGGTCTTCGATTGTATGATGCGGTGCGGCGGTCATGGCAGCTCGTGCGCCAAGGGGCCGTACAGGATCAACGCCGCGCTATTGCCGACCTCAAGCGCCAGTTGCTCGGCCAGATCGCTGACCGTGGCCCGTGTGATGCGCTGCTCGGGGCGGCTGACGTCCTCGGCCAGAATGGCAGGGGTGTCGGCGGGCAAGCCGTGCGCCAGCAGCTTTTCCAGCAGCGCCGGAAACGTACGTTTGCCCATAAAGACCACTGTTGATGCGGCAGGATCGGCAAGCGCCAGCAGGTTCACATCCCCTGGCAATTTACCCGTCACGTCATGCCCCGTCACAAACTGCACGCGCCGCGCCGTTAACCGGCGGGTCAGCGGAATGCCGATTGCCGCCGCAGCAGCCACCGCGGATGGAATACCGGGGATGATCTCATAAGGAATGCCAGCGGCCCTCAAGGCGACCAGTTCTTCCTCAAGACGGCCAAACAGCCCGCCATCGCCGGATTTCAGCCGCACGACCCGTTGGTCAATCTGTGCGTAATCCACCAAAAGACGGCTAACGTGATCCTGTTTGGGCGATGCCCGACCGGCGCGTTTACCAACACCGATCAGGTCAGCACCGTTGCGCGCATATTCAAGGATCGGCCCGGCGCTAAGATCATCAAACAAAACCGCGTCGGCGCGTTTCAACCGGTCGACGGCCTTTAACGTCAACAGCTCAGGATCCCCCGGACCCGACCCGACAAAGCTGACAAATCCGGTCATTTTGGGGCCTCTTGTGGCGTAATGAGGTGGAAGAACGTCCCGGTCACATGCCCGTTTTGCGATCCGGTTTCGGGCACGGGGTTGCCATCGGCATCCGACACTTTGGCCAGCGGCGCATCGGGTTGTTCAAGGATCGTCGAATAGTGGAATTCATGCCCGAACAGCTTGTCCCCTGCGTCAAATCCGGGCATCCCGGTCACCAGCTCAACCCGACGATAGCCCAAGTGGAACTTGCGCTTTTCATAGCTGGTCACCAGCCCCAAAAGCCCGGCCATCTGGTGCGATATCCCATCTTTGTCGATCAACGCAGCGCCAAGCGCCATATAGCCACCGCATTCCCCATGAATGGGGCGGTCTTGCGCGTGCTTTACCAGCCCCGCGCGAAAACGGTCGGCGTTGGCCAAACGTCCGGCGTGCAATTCGGGGTACCCGCCCGGCAGCCAGACCAGATCGGCACTGGCATCAGGCGCTTCGTCAGCCAAGGGCGAGAAGGGCAATATTTCGGCCCCTGCAGCGCGCCACCCTTCCAACAGGTGCGGATAGGTGAATGAAAACGCCGCGTCTTGGGCCAAGGCAATGCGTTGCGCGGGTGGTTTGGGCAGGTTGAACGTGCCTGCTTGGGCCGGTTGTCCAGTAGCCGCAGCGCGGATCGCAGCAAGATCAATATGATCACGCAGGAAATTGGCGTAACCTCTGATTGCTTCCTCAAGATCGGGATGTTCGACCGCTTGGATCAGGCCCAGATGCCGTTCGGGCAGGGCAAGATCACCGCGCCGGGGCAAAGACCCCAATACCGTCAGGCCTGCTTTCTCCATCCCTAGGCGCGCCAACCGTTCGTGTCGCGGCGACGCGACCCGGTTCAAAATCACGCCAGCAAAGGGCAAATCGGGCATATAGGCCTTGAACCCCAATGCCGTTGCCGCAGCCGATTGCGCCTGCCCACTGACGTCAACCACCAGAATAACCGGCCAGCCCATGCGCGCGGCGGTTTCGGAACTGCTGCCAAATCCGATCTGCCCGCGCGTTGCGACACCGTCATACAGGCCCATGGACCCTTCGGCGATACAGATATCTGCACCTTGGGATTGCGCCGCAACCGCACCCAGCAAATTCGGCCCCATGGCCCAAGTGTCCATATTAAACGACGCCCGCCCGCAGGCGGCACGGTGGAACGCGGGGTCGATATAATCTGGGCCGGATTTATAGGGCTGCACGGTCAGCCCGTCCTCGGACAAGGCGCGCAAAAGGCCCAGCATCACGGTTGTTTTTCCCGTCCCCGATGACGGGGCCGATATCATAAGGCCGGGCGTGAAACCTGCGGTATCAGTCATCGCCTTCGCTCCAGCCGGCCCATGGGCTGTCTGCCGTTTGCGGGCGATAGCGGCGGTCGTAATCCACCGAATACAGGCAGCTTTCGTCGAACCCTTCGCCCGCCAGCGCAGGCCCGACAAGGATCAGCGCCGTGCGGGTAATATCCGCGCCAAGCCGCCCACCGATATCGGCCAGCGTACCACGAATAATCTGCTGATCCGGCCAACTGGCGCGGTAGACCACCGCAACCGGGCAATCTGCGCCATAGGCCGGGGTTAAATCGGCGGTGACAGATGCGATATTTTGCACCGAAAGGTGAATGGCCAGCGTCGCGCCGGTTGCTGCAAAGTTGGTCAGCGTCTCGCCCTTGGGCATGCTGGATGCACGGCCCGGTGTGCGGGTCAGCACAACCGACTGCGCGAGCCCCGGTAGGGTCAGTTCCGTCCCAAGGGCCGCAGCAGCGGCAGCAAAGGACGGCACACCCGGCGTCACCGAAACCGGAATATCCAGCGCGCGCAACCGGCGCATCTGTTCACCCATGGCAGACCAAACCGACAAATCCCCCGAATGCAGCCGCGCCACATCCTGCCCTGCGGCATGGGCGGTTTGCATATGTGCGAT
The DNA here is from genome assembly GCF_038899995.1 of Sulfitobacter sp. AS59. Classification (NCBI taxonomy): domain Bacteria; kingdom Pseudomonadati; phylum Pseudomonadota; class Alphaproteobacteria; order Rhodobacterales; family Roseobacteraceae; genus Sulfitobacter; species Sulfitobacter sp. AS59. The sequence goes on along the minus strand of NZ_JBBMQK010000003.1, from coordinate 498,849 downwards.
GATCGCATCCAGATCCAGCGCCGCTGTGTTGATGATGGTCGCACCCTTGGGGCAGTGATCCAAAATCGCCTCGGGCACCAGCGATCCGGCATATAGGCACACGGGGCAGGAAGCGATAATATCGCGCCCGCGCAGGGTCAGCAGGTCAGGCGCGCCGGGGCCAGCGCCAATGAAGTGAATGGTCATGTTGGGTCTCCAATAGCGATGGCGCAGGTTGCCAACGTGTCAGGTGAAATCAGGCGGGGGCCTAGCAAACGTGCGCCCGGTCCGGCCGCCGCAAGGGCCGCCGCTTCGGCGACGCTGCCGGTGCCATAGGTTTTCTGCGATGCGGTCGAACTGGTCAGCACCGGTTGCGCCATCAGGTGCTCAGGCGGCACAGCATCGGCAGGCACACCAAGCGCCCGCTCGAGATCGGCAAAGGGTTTATCGCCCGCTTTCGCCGCAGCCGTGGCGATCAGGTCGGGTGCAACGTCGTGCAACGCAAGGGCACTGCGCAGGCTGCTTACGTCAGCCGATTTGCGAAATCCGAAACCCGCGACGATCATAGTGTCACGCTCCATTGCACAATGGGGTAGCTGGATTTCCAGCCGCGTCTTGTGCCCAGCGGTGCTGCTTGGGCCAGCTCAATCCGCAGCAGATCACCACCACGGGCCGATTGCGCCTGCATCAACAGCGTTTCGCTTTCCAACGTCACGGCATTTGCCACCAGCCGCGTGCCGGATGGTACAGTGTCATAAATCCACCCCAGCAACGACGCCGACAAACCACCGCCCACGAAAACCGTATCGGGCATGGGGAGTGTCGCCAAAGCATCCGGTGCAGCGCCCTCGACCACGTGCAACCGGTCCACCCCAAGCGCGGCGGCGTTTGGCACAATTCGCGCCGCGCGAATGGAGTCCATCTCGATCGCTGTGGCGCTTAGGCTTGGATCGCTCAGCAGCCATTCAATCGCGATGGAACCAGAGCCGCTGCCAATATCCCACAAATGCTGAAACGGGCGCGGGGCCAGCGCCGACAAGGTCAACGCGCGCACCGGGCGCTTTGTCATGGTGCCGTCGCTGTCAAAGAATTCATCAGGGCGACCGCTGGCCAGCGGCAGCGGAAGACCATCCCCCGCAACCTGCACAGCGGCACAGACAGGATGCCCGAACTCAGTGCCGCCCAAATCGGCTGCGGTCAGAGCACTGCGACGCGCACGTGGTCCGCCCAGCGCCTCAAGAACCCTTACCTGTGAATTTCCCCAACCCTGTGTTGTCAGATATTGCCCCAGCGCCGTAACCGCAGCCCCATCGCGTAACAGCACGATCAGACGCACCCCTTGGGCAAGGGTCGGGCGCAGCCGGGTCAACGGGGCCGCGTGCAGGCCGAAACATTTTGTCGCCTCGAGCGGCCAACCCATCGCGCTCGCTGCCAGTGAAAACGTCGATACCCCCGGCAAGGCGCGCCATTCTTCCGGTGCGAGGTGGCGCATCATGCTGGTCCCCGCCCCGAACCAGAACGGATCACCCGAGGCCAGCATCACAACCCGCCGACCGCGCAGCGCCAGCAATTTATCAATCCCATCGGCAAAGGGTACCGGCCAAACGATCCGTTCGGCTTGCACCTCGGGCAGCAAATCCAGATGACGCGCCGCCCCCATGACGATTTCTGCCTCGGCCAATGCCGCAAGGCTTGCAGAGCCAAGGCCATCTGCGCCATCTTCGCCCAGTCCAATGATGGTCAACCAAAGCGAGTCAGCCATGCACATCAATCCCCTGATCCTGGGCGGCACGACCGAGGCCACAGCGCTGTGCAACGCAATGCACCGCGCGGGGCTGTCCGGCACCGTATCGCTGGCAGGTCGTGTGGCCAGACCGATCCGCCAACCGCTGCCGCAACGCAGTGGCGGATTTGGCGGGGCCGATGGGTTGGCGCGCTACATCAGCGATAACAACATCACGCATGTGATTGACGCGACGCACCCCTTTGCCGCGCAGATGAGCCACAACGCCGTTATCGCCACCCAGCAAACCGGCACGCCGCTGATCGCGCTGACCCGTGCGCCGTGGCAGGCCACCGCGGAGGACAACTGGACCCATGTGCCCGACATCAAAGGTGCCGTTGCCGCGCTGAACGGGCCGCCCGAGCGTATCTTTTTGGCCGTTGGCCGGATGCATCTGGCCGAATTCGCGCCCAACCCGCAGCATTACTATCTGCTGCGCCTGATTGATGCGCCCGACGGGCCATTGCCGTTTCCCGATCATAAGATCGTGCTGGATCGCGGCCCGTTCACCGCCGATGGTGATCTGGCGCTGATGCGCAGCCACGGGATCACGCGCGGCGTCTCTAAAAACTCTGGCGGAACCGGCGCGCAGGCCAAGCTGTTGGCCGCCCGTACCCTTGGACTCCCTATGATCATGATCGACCGACCCGCATTGCCCAGCCGCCCCGAGGCCCATGATGTGGCTGCGGTTCTGGATTGGATCAATCATGGCAGGACCGATCTGGGGGTATAGACGATAGGGCCATCCGCCCCTTCGATCACCCGCGTGTTTGACGCGCCAACAATAACGACCGTACGCATATCTGCCATCTCAGGCCGAGCGTCGGGCAACGCCACAACGCGGATATGTTCGTCTGGGGTCGAGACTGCCCGCGCAAAGATGATGGGCCGCGCATCGCCGCAGGCTTCGTTCAACACCTCGAGCGTGCGGACAAAACCATCTGGCCGTGATTTCGACCGCGGGTTATAAAACGCCATGGCGAAATCGCCCTCGACCGCCAACCGTAGACGCTTTTCGATCAACGCCCATGGTTTAAGGTTGTCACTTAGGTTGATGGCGCAGAAATCATGGCCCAGTGGCGCACCTGCCCGCGCGGCGGCGGCCAGCATTGCGGTGATCCCCGGCAGCACGTCGATTTTCTGATCGCGCCATTCTGCGGGTCCGTCCTCAAGCGCCTCGAAAACGGCCGAGGCCATGGCGAACACCCCCGGATCACCCGAGGACACCACAACAACCCGCTGCCCGTCCGCTGCCAAGGTCAGCGCATGGGCCGCCCTGTCCAGCTCGACCCGGTTGTCGCTAGGATGCAGGGTGAGGCCCGGGCGCGCAGAAACACGTGCGACATAGGGGATATAGCCGATCACATCGGTGGCCTGGGCCAAGGCATCCGACACTTGCGGGGTGACCAGATTTTCCGCCCCGGGGCCAAGCCCAACGATTTTGACCCAACCCGTCATGGCCGCCGTCCCTGTCCGTGTACGACAATAATCGAAAAATACGGCGTTACGCGGTCTTCGGCATCAGACAGGCGCTGAACGGTCTGGCCGGGCATGCTGGCATATTCAACCAACCACGCATCGTCATACTTGCCCGCCGCCTTTAGAGCATCGCGGACCTTGTCGATGTTACGCCCGATCTTCATCACCACCAACGCATCGGTGGTTTTCATCCGCGCTGTCAGCTCTTGGGCGTTCAAGGTGCCCATCAGCACAGTCAGGATATCATCGCCCCAAGTGATCGGCGCGCCGGTGGCTGTCCAAGCGGCAGACATGCCGGTGATGGCAGGCACGACCTGAACCGGCACGTGATCGCGCAACCGCGTATAGACATGCATGAATGATCCATAAAAGAAGGGGTCGCCCTCACTGAGCACAACCACGTCTTCGCCGCCCTCTGCCAGCCCGCGCAGATGCGCGGCACAGTCGGCATAAAAGCTGGACAGAATTTCATTATAGCGCGGGTCGGTCAGGGGGATTTCCGTGGTAACCGGATATTCCATGGCGAATTCGACCACATCGGGGCGCAGCAACCCGTTGATGATCTTGCGCGCCTGCCCGTCACGCCCCGCCTTGCGGAAAAACGCCACATGGCGCGCTCCAGTCAGCAAACGATGGGCGCGCAGGCTCATCAAATCCGGATCGCCGGGGCCAAGGCCGACACCATGAACCGTGCCGACGGTCATTCGGCATAGCTCGCGATTGCATTGACCGCTGCGACGGTGATGGCACTGCCACCCAAACGCCCTTCGACAATGCAACTGGGCACGGGTTGATCCGCCCACAGGGCATCCTTGCTTTCGCGCGCCCCGACAAAGCCGACAGGGCAGCCGATGATCGCCGCCGGACGCGGGCAATCGGGGTCTTCCAGCATATTCAACAGATGAAACAGCGCCGTGGGCGCATTGCCAATCGCCACCAGCGCGCCCGCCAGATGGGGCCGCCACAGTTCAAGCGCGGCGGCAGAGCGGGTGTTGCCCATTTGCGCGGCCATGTCCTTCACGGCACTGTCGTGCAGCGTGCAAATCACCTGATTGTCTGCGGGCAGGCGGGTGCGGGTCACCCCTTCGGACACCATACGCGCATCGCACAGGATCGGTGCGCCATTCGCCAAAGCCGCCCGTGCCGCATCGGCAAAACCCGGCGACAGGCGCACGTGTTTTTCCAGCCCGACCATCCCGCAGGCATGGATCATGCGCACGACGATGGGTTCCTCTTGCGGCGAAAACGCGTCCAGATCGGCCTCGGCACGGATCATGGCAAAGGATTGTTTGTAGATGGCCGCGCCATCCATTTCATAGCTGTAAGACATGAGGTTTCAGAATTCTCCGGTCAGCAGTTTATCAGGGCGCAGCCCTGTTTTAAGGGGGGTATCACCTGCGCGGCCCCCCCGCACAAGATCAAATGTCCCGTCTCGTCCGACGAGGGTAAGGTCAGCTGGCCGCGCCCGTGCGCAGCCTTTGCTACAGCCCGACACATGCAGACTGCCCGTGACCATCGGTGCCAATCGCCGCGCAAGATCGCGGGTTTCCACTCTGGCCGAGGCACAAAGCGGCGCACCGGGGCAGGCATCGACGCGCATCAACGGATCATCTGCGGTGGTGACAAATGCGGGATCGTCAGGCGTTGCTGCCCCCTCAAGCACAACGGACCGCCATGGCGTGACCCGCAGCCCCTGCGCATCGCTAAGCGCGCGCAGCAACGCACGCGCATCAATTTGCCCAAAAGGCGCGCCGATTAAGGGGCCGCCGAAAGTACTGCCCAATTGCGGGTGTGGCTGCGGTAGCAACGGGGGCTTAACCGTCCAAGCCTCGGGCAAGGGGGTATCAGCGACCACAGCCGCCATGCGCCGCGCCTGTGGCGTGACGTGATCCGCCAACCAGATCGCCATTTCGATCAAGGCAGGGATTGCGGTGTGCTGGGTCACGGGGCGGCCAGTGGCACAGCCATCTGCCCGCAGGATCAGGCCGCCCTCGCCCTGCTCCAACCGGATATCCGCAGGATCGTTCGTCAACAGCGGGCCAGCGGGGTCGCAATCAACGGCGAAACCCACCTTGGTTGGCAAATCTGGCAGATCATCCAAACGCGCCAAAAGCTGTGCGGTCAGGGTCGCCGTCATATCGTCGGCGGTCCAGAAAGGCGCGACAAGGATATTTCGGCGACGTTCCATCGCGGGGTCTTCGTCCAACAGGCCAAGCCCGCCCAGCCCCATCAAAACGGCGTCATGATCGGCCTCGGTTACACCGCGTATTTGCAAGTTTGCGCGGTTGGTGAGATCAATATGACCCGACCCGAAACGCAGGGCGATGTCGCAAAGCCCACGCGCCTGATCCACCGTGAGCCGCGCCAATTTGGGCCGCACCCGCATGACCAACCCATCGGCCGCCATCATCGGCTGATATGCACCGGGGCACCAGCCTTTGACCATGGGCGCTTGGGTCACGACAACGCCTCCAGTCCCGCCAGCACCGAATTGCGCCGCGTTTGCCATAGCCCGGCCTGCAACAACGCCGCAAAGCGGGCCTGCATCGCCGCATGGGCCTGCGGGTTTGCGTCGCGCAAGAAATCATCGGTTTCAGGGTCGCCCAAGGTGGCATCGTGGTACAAATCGAACAAATGCGGCGGCACGGCACCTGCCAGATGGGCAAAGCTGGCCATGTGATCCAAGGTCGCCGCCATCTCGGCCGCGCCACGAAATCCATGCTGTTTCATGCCTGCAATCCAGCCCGGATGCGCCGCGCGGGCATGAACGACGCGGGCAATTTCTTCGGTAAGGCCCCGTGCGCGGGGGTGATCGGGATCGGTATTGTCCAGATGGTACAGCTTGGCCTGCCCGCCCGTGACCCGCTGTGCGGCGGCAAATCCTGCCTCGTGGGTGGCATAATCGCTGGCAAGCAACAGATCGGTTTCCGGTAAATCCTGAAGGTGGACAAAACTGTCGGCACTGGCGACGCGGTTGGCGATCCCTTTGGGATCTTGCACGGCGGCGTCACCGTCCAGCGCCCAACTGCTCGCCTTCAGCCAAGCCTCTCCCGCCGCACGTCGACTTGCATCGTCATAGGTTTCCAACGCGGCCCCCATGCCAAAACCGAACTGCCCCGGCGCAGGCCCGTAGACACGGGCAAGTTCCGCACGTCCGGCGAACGGGTTCCAATCCGGTGCCTCTTCACGCGCAGCAAGGGCGCGCACCGCCTGCGCATAAAGTGCGGACAAGGTCGGGAATACATCGCGGAACAGACCAGACACCCGCAAGGTCACATCAACACGGGGGCGGTCCAGCTCGGCGATCGGCAGCACCTCGATGCCCGAAACACGCTCTGACCCCGCGTCCCAGACCGGGCGCACGCCCAGCAGCGCCAGCGCCATGGCGAATTCCTCGCCTGCGGTGCGCATGGTGGCGGACCCCCACAGATCAACGATCACGCCGCGCGGCCAGTCGCCTTCGTCCTGTAAATGCCGCCGCACCAGTTCCTGCGCCAGCACCACACCTTGCGCATAGGCCGCTCGCGTTGGCACCGCGCGCGGATCAGTCGTGAACAGATTGCGACCCGTGGGCAACACATCGCGCCGCCCGCGATAGGGTGAACCGGACGGGCCGGGTGCAATGCGCCGCCCGTCAAGTGCGTCCAAAAGCGCGCGGCGTTCCCCTTGAACCGAGCTTTCGGTCGCAAACGCCGTACCACTTGCAGGCGGGCGGCCCCAGATGTGCAGACCAACGCCGAACTGGCTTTCCTTGATGTCACAGACAAACCGGTCAATCCGGCCAATCGCCTCGGCGCTGCATGACGCGTCATCCAGACCCAGATCGGCTTCGACGCCCTGCGCCTGTGCTTCGGCGCGGATATCCCCCTGAAGCCGGTCACGGCGGCGCGGGTCCAGCCCGTCCGCGTTCGAAAATTCATCCAACAACGCCTCAAGCCGCGCCAAACGATCCGGTGTTTCGCTGACTTGCATCGGCGGCGGGATATGGCCCAACGTCACCGCGCCAATGCGCCGTTTTGCCTGCGCGGCCTCGCCCGGATCATTGACAATAAACGGATAGATCACCGGCAGGCTTCCGGTCAGCGCCTCGGGCCAACAGGCCTCGGACAAAGCAACAGACTTACCCGGTAGCCATTCCAGCGTGCCATGGGCACCGATATGAACCAGCGCATCGCATTCCTGCTGCAGCCACAAATAAAAGGCGACATAGGCATGGCGCGGCACCCGCGACAAATCATGATAACTGTCCTCGCGCCCCTGCGGTGTGCCGCGTTCGGGTTGCAGTGCGGTCATAACATAGCCACGCTGAACGGCGGCAAAGCAAAATGCGCCGTCTTCAACGTCTGTATCCGTCTCGGGGGCACCCCAAGCTTCGTCAAGATCATCGATCAATTGCTGCGGCAGGCGGGCCAACGCGGCTTTGTATGCGCTGAGCGGCCAGCGGGCGCTGCGGGCCAGCAGGGCGTCTTGCAGGGGCAGGTCAGAGGGCGATCCGGTCTGATATCCGGCGGCAGTTAAATCCTCAAGAATAGCGGTGGCCGATTGCGGGGCATCCAGACCAACCGCATGGCCCATGTTCCAATCCTTGCCCGGATAGGTCGACAGCACCAGCGCCACATGTCGCGCCTGCGGTGCCTTGGCCGCCAGATCAAGCCAGCCCATAACCCGCCCGACAATTGCGGTGATCCGGCTGGGGTCGGGCTGATGGGCGTAGCGGGAAAACTGCAGATGATCATCGCGCGTGCCCGGTTGTTTGAACGACGCAACGCCAGCCATAATACGGCCGTCGACCTCGGGCAGGACAACATGCATCGCAAGGTCGGCCGGGGATAAACCACGCTCGGCCTCACTCCACGCGTCGCGGGTGGATGTGGCCAGCGCCACCTGAAACACCGGCACACCGGCGGCATCAAGGGGCGAACTGCCATCGTCGCCCTTGCCCGAAAATGCAGTGGCATTCACGATGGCACTGGGGGCCAGTTGGGTGATCTGCCTGCGCAGCCAGCCCGCCGCCTCAGGAGCCTTGAGCGAGGGGGCAAACAACGCGATGGCATCACACCCGCGCTGGCGGAATGCGTCGAACAGCGCCGTGATCGGCGCAAGATCAGCTGCCACCAAATAGGAGCGGTAGAAAACGATTACGATCCGCGCCCGACCAGCCAAAGCGGGAGGGTGCCCCATTGCCACCACCGGGCAGGCCGGTCCGGTTTCGGGGGTCCATGCGCCGACGGATGGCAACCCTTTGGCCCCCTGCACAGGCCCTGCATATAGCCCCGCCGCCAGCGCCAGCTGTGCCAGCGCGGCCTGCGCGGCCACCACCCCGCCCGTCGTGCACAGATGCGATAACCTGCGCAGGGTCGAGACGGGCAATGTCGACATATCATCAAGACGGCTATCGGGGCGGCCATCGGCAGGCAAAACCGCAAAAGCAATCCCGCGCGATTGGGCCAGCGCGCGGATTTGTTGCAGCCCGTAGGGCCAATAGGGCACGCCGCCAATTAGCCGGATCAAGATGCCGCGCGCGCCAGACAACGTGTTTTCCACATAGGTATCGACAGACAGCGGATGCTTTAACGCGGCGATATTCGCCAACCGCAAAGACGGCAGACGCCCCTCGGCCCCGCCGCCCCGATGCCATGCTTCGGCAAAGGCCCCCAGATCGGAATCAGATAGCGAAAGCACCACCAGATCTGCGGCGTCCTGCCCCAGATCTGTTGGTGTGTCGGTCTCCTCCAACCCATGGCTTTCCCGAAATATGACATGCATATCAGGTTACTCGGCAGCCTGGCTTTGCACAGCACCCAAGGCGGCGCGGATCACATCGGGGGCGATATCATCATGCTCTGCGATCACAACCAGACGCCCCTGGCGGGCCTCATCAGCGCCCCAAGGCCGGTCATATTGATGCCGCACACGCGCACCGACCGCCTGCACCAACAGGCGCATGGGCTTGCCTGTCACAGCGGCATAGCCTTTGATCCGCAGTATGTTGTGATCGCGTGCCAACCCTTCGATGGCGGCGACCAAGGCGGCAGGGTCAGTCTGTTCAGGAATATCAACGACAATTGATTCAAAATCGTCATGTTCGTGATCATCATGGCCATCGTGATGGCTGGGCCGGGCGTCCATGTCGTCCTCTGCCGCAGCCTCAAGCCCCAGAATAATCCGCGGATCAACCACACCTTCGGCCACTTCGATAATGGGCAGAGGGCGCGGCGTTTCTGCATTGATCAATGCTTTGGCTTTGGCAACGCCCTCGGGACCGGCCAGATCAGGCTTGGTCAGCAAAATGATATCGGCGCAGGAAATCTGATCTTCGAACACTTCGGACAATGGCGTTTCATGATCAATGCTTTCGTCCGCCAGACGCTGCGCATCAACCGCTGCGACATTGGGCGCGAACCGTCCTGCTGCGACGGCTTCGGCATCGGCCAGCGCAATAACGCCATCCACAGTGATCTTCGACCGGATATCAGGCCAATCAAACGCTTTCAAAAGCGGCTTGGGCAGCGCCAGACCAGAGGTTTCGATCAAGATGTGGTCGGGGCGCGGGTTCAGCGCCATCAATGCCTCGATCGTGGGAATGAAATCATCGGCAACCGTGCAGCAAATGCAGCCATTCGCCAGTTCCAGAATGTTTTCCTCGGGGCAATCGGGGATGGCGCAGCTTTTCAGGATATCACCATCAACACCCACATCGCCAAATTCGTTGACGATAATCGCCAAACGTTTGCCGCCGGGGTTTTGCATCAGGTTGCGGATCAGCGTTGTTTTACCAGACCCCAGAAAGCCGGTGATCACGGTTACAGGCAATTTTGCGAAATCAGTCATCTCAGGACTCCAGCGGTTGAGAAAGAGGGGGAATGCGGGCAACGCAATTGCGTTTGAAGTGTTCAGGGCGTTCGCGCCAAGGGATCAAACCATCGCGGGTCGCATGATAGCGCGCGGCCCCGTCCAGGATCATCTCGGGGTGGTCGCCCTCGTCTACATTGGCGAAAACATAGGTCCATTTGTCACTATCCCCGCGCAGTGCAACGGTGCACCCGTGGTCGCAGTTTTGCAGACATTCAACCGGGGCCACCTGCACCCCATCGGGCAGATCAAGTGCGACGATCCGGTCATAGAGCGCTTGGCCCGGCCGCCGGTCATCTTCTGGCGTTTCTTGGCCACGACGACATTTCACGCAAACCAAAAGCTGTGTTGGTTGCCCGCCGCCGGTGGCGTTTTGTTCTGTATCTTTCATGGTCCTCGGTCCCATCTGGTAAATGGAACGCGGGTCTGATGACGAGGCGAACCGACACACGGAACAAACCCCGACACCGGAACACCCCGTCCGGTCTTGGCATCTCTTGCTGGCAGGTCTCCCGGCTCACGGTTGTCGGGCGTTGGCCCACGGTGGATCTGCCTTCCCAGCCTTTGGCCAGTGGCGTTGATCCTCCTCAATCCGTTCACGGTCGCGGGGGCGGCTGTATTTACCGATATAAAACCGGATACACATTCCCTTTTCACCTGTTTACACAGGAACCAGCATAAGGGCAGATGGTCCTAATCCACGAGACTTGTCAAGAACGAGGAACCCCAATGACCGAGGACATCAACGCCCGCCATACCGAAAAGATGCGCAAGATTAAGGCTGCGCGCGATAAGATGATGCAGACCAAGACCGACGAAAAGGGTCTGATCATCGTGCACACCGGTGCAGGCAAGGGGAAATCATCCTCGGGCTTTGGTATGATCATGCGCTGCATTGCCCATGGCATGCCCTGCGCAGTGGTGCAGTTCATCAAGGGCAATTGGGTCACCGGAGAGCGCAAGTTCCTGACCGAACGCTTTGCCGATGAATGCCGGTTCTTCGTGTCCGGCGAAGGGTTCACTTGGGAAACCCAAGACCGCGAACGTGACATCGCCGCCGCGCAAAACGGATGGAAAATGGCCAAGGAACAGATCCTGGACACCGAAATTCAGTTCGTTCTGCTGGACGAGATCAACATCGCCCTGCGCTATGATTATCTGGATATCGATGAGGTGGTGGATTTCCTGCTGCACCAGAAACCCGCGATGACCCATGTTTGCCTGACCGGCCGAAATGCCAAGCCCGAGCTGATCGAAGCGGCCGATCTGGTCACCGAGATGACCTTGGTCAAGCATCCGTTCCGCGACGGTATCAAAGCGCAAAACGGCGTTGAGATGTAAGCCGCAGTACTACGCCGCTGCGTCTATCTTGCTTTCTTTCATATAGTTACGTCGCTTACGGCGGCCCTGAACGCGTGGTCTCGCCCCTTCGGCACCGCGTGTTTACTGCTGTTTAGCGACGTCTTAATCATGTTACACATTGTCAAATTATTCTTCATTTAAGTAACATTTAAGTTGCAGCGAATCGCGACTATCCCTAGGCTCATTAATCAAGGGAGACTTTCATGGACGCTTTCATTTGTGACGCACAGCGCACACCCATTGGCCGTTTTGGCGGGGCTTTGTCATCGGTTCGGGCCGATGATCTGGCCGCTGTGCCAATCGCTGCGCTGATGGCGCGCCACCCTGACCTGGATTGGTCAAAGGTGGACGATGTGATCTTTGGCTGTGCCAACCAAGCGGGCGAAGATAACCGTAACGTGGCGCGTATGGCCGCATTGCTTGCTGGTCTGCCGGTGGATGTACCGGGTGCCACAATCAACCGTTTGTGCGCCTCGGGCATGGATGCCGTCGGTGCCGCCGCCCGCGCGATCAAGGCAGGCGATATGGATCTGGCGATTGCTGGCGGCGTTGAAAGCATGACCCGCGCGCCGTTTGTCATGCCCAAGGCCGAAACTGCGTTTTCACGCAACAATGCCGTCTATGACACCACCATCGGCTGGCGGTTCGTGAACCCTAAGATGAAGGCGCAATATGGCGTCGAATCGATGCCTGAAACCGGCGATAACGTGGCGACCGACTATGACGTCAGCCGCGCCGATCAGGATGCATTTGCCAAGCGCAGCCAGGATCGTTGGGATGCCGCAGACAAGGCTGGCATTTTCGCAGACGAGATCGCGCCCGTGACAATCCCACAGCGCAAGGGCGATCCGATTGTCTTTGACCGCGATGAACACCCCCGGCCCGGCACAACGATGGAAGCGCTGACCAAACTGCGCCCGATCAACGGCCCTGATCTGGCAGTCACAGCGGGCAATGCGTCGGGTGTAAACGACGGTGCCGCCGCGATGCTGATGGCGTCCGAGGCCGCTGCCAACCAGCACGGCCTGACCCCGATTGCCCGCGTCGTGGGTATTTCAGCCGCCGGTGTTGAACCGCGCGTCATGGGTATTGGCCCGGTGCCCGCCAGCCAAAAGGTTCTGGCCCGCGCCGGTCTGACCATCGACCAGATGGACGTGATCGAACTGAACGAGGCATTCGCCAGCCAAGGCATCGCCACCCTGCGCGCCCTCGGTGTTGCGGACGACGCACCGCATGTGAACGCAAATGGCGGCGCGATTGCCATTGGCCACCCGCTGGGCATGTCCGGCGCACGGTTGGTCATGACTGCCGCGCTGCAACTGAAACGCACAGGCGGCCGCTATGCCCTGTGCACCATGTGCGTTGGTGTGGGCCAAGGGGTCGCCATCATTCTGGAACGCGCAAGCTAACTGTTAATCCCACCTGAAAGGATCTGAACGATGTATGCACAGATGATCAAATCCACCGGCGAAGGCGTCAAATCCCTCGACGAAATGGATCCGCAAGAACGCGCCTTTCAGGAACGGATTAACGCAGGCGGCAAGATTGAACCGAAAGACTGGATGCCGGACGGGTATCGCAAGAACCTGATCCGGCAGATCGGCCAACATGCCCACTCTGAAATCGTCGGCCAACTGCCCGAGGGCAACTGGATCACCCGCGCGCCCACGCTGGAACGCAAGGCGATCCTACTGGCGAAGGTACAGGATGAAGCAGGCCACGGTTTGTATCTTTATTGTGCCGCCGAGACCCTTGGCGTCACCCGCGACCAACTGACCCGCGACTTGCTGTCGGGCAAGATGAAATACTCCTCCATCTTCAATTATCCGACCCTAACATGGGCCGATATGGGCGCTGTGGGCTGGTTGGTTGACGGTGCCGCGATCATGAATCAGGTGCCGTTGCAGCGTACATCCTACGGCCCCTATGCCCGCGCGATGGTCCGCATCTGCAAAGAGGAATCTTTCCACCAGCGCCAAGGCTACGACATCATGATGAAGATGGCGAATGGCACCCAAGCGCAGAAAAAGATGGCGCAGGACGCGTTGAACCGTTTCTGGGGGCCCGCGCTGATGATGTTCGGTCCGTCTGACGAAAACTCGGTCCATTCGGCGCAATCCATGGCGTGGAAGATCAAGATGAACTCCAATGACGAACTGCGTCAGAAATTCGTCGATGAATGCGTCCCGCAGGCCGAATATCTGGGCCTGACCGTCCCCGACCCCGATCTGAAATGGAACAAGGAACGCGGCCATTACGATTTCACCCAGCCCGATTGGGATGAATTCTTTGACGTGCTGCGCGGCAACGGCCCGTGCAACAAGGAACGCTTGGCCGCGCGCAACAAGGCGTGGGATGACGGCGCATGGGTGCGCGACGGGTTGATGGCCCACGCCGCGAAAAAGCGCGCAGCGAAACTGGCAGCGGAGTAAATCACATGACCAACCCCACACAAGAATGGCCCCTGTTCGAAATTTTCATTCGCGGTCAACACGGGCTAAGCCACCGCCACGTCGGATCGCTGCACGCACCTGACGCCGAAATGGCGATCAAGAACGCCCGCGATGTCTATACCCGCCGCAACGAAGGGGTCAGCATTTGGGTCGTTCAAGCTTCTGATATCGCTGCCTCCTCACCCGAGGAAAAAGGGTCGCTTTACGAGCCTGCCAACGCCAAAGTGTACCGCCACCCGACGTTTTTCGACATCCCCGATGAAGTGGGTGCAATGTGAGCGACCCCCTTTTCGAATACCTGTGCCGCATGGGCGACAACACCTTGGTGCTGGGCCACCGCGTGTCGGAATGGTGCGGCCATGCGCCGGTGCTTGAGGAAGACATCGCGCTGGCCAATACCGCGCTTGATCTGATCGGGCAAACGACCCTGTGGCTGAACCTAGCCGGAGAGGTTGAGGACGCAGGTCGTGACGCCGACAAGCTGGCCTTTCACCGCGATGTTTGGGATTTTCGCAATCTGTTGCTGGTCGAACAGCCCAACGGGGATTTCGGCCAGACCATGATGCGCCAGTTCCTGTTTGACGCGTGGCATCTGTCGCAACTGCACGCGCTCATGGACAGCAGCAATACGCAGATCGCCGCCATCGCCGAGAAGTCATCGAAAGAGGTAACCTACCACCTTGAGCGCGCCACCGACACGGTGATTGGTCTGGGCGACGGAACCGAGGAAAGCCACAACCGGATGCAGGCCGCATTGGATAAATTGTGGCCCTATGTCGGGGAAATGTTCACCTCAGACGATGTGGATACCGCGATGGTTGATGCGGGCATTGCGCCTGATCCGACGTCTTTGCGCCCTGCCTATGACGCGCTGCTGGACGATGTGTTCACCGCCGCCACGCTGGCCAAGCCGCAGGATGACTTTGGGCATCAGGGTGGTAAATCAGGCAAGCGGCATTCCGAGCATCTGGGTCATATGCTGACGCAGATGCAATGGCTGCAACGCGCCTATCCGGATGCCACATGGTAGTCGAAAGACCCACGTTAGAGACTGTTTGGCGGTGGCTTGACGCTGTGCCAGACCCAGAAATCCCTGTCATATCCCTGACCGATCTGGGGATTATACGCGATGTCCAATGGCAGGATGATACGCTTGAGGTGACAGTAACGCCCACCTATACCGGCTGTCCTGCCACGACGATCATCAACCTTGATATCGAAACCGCCCTACGCGGGCATGGGATCGAAAAACTGGCTCTAAAGCGGCAACTTTCGCCTGCTTGGACGTCGGATTGGATGACGGATAGCGGCCGCGCCAAGCTTGAAGGCTACGGCATCGCCCCGCCCCAACCCGCCGGCGGCCCGCAACATTGCCCCCGCTGCAAATCCACGCATGTGGAAAAGATCAGCCAGTTCGGATCGACCCCCTGCAAGGCGCAATGGCGCTGCACCGACTGCCTGGAACCCTTTGATTATTTCAAGTGCATCTGACCTATGAATCAATTTCTCCCCTTATTAGTGACTGATATTCACCACACGATCCGCGACGCTGTGGTGCTGACACTTCGGCCCGAAGACCCCGGCGCATTTGATTTCACCCAAGGTCAGTACCTGACGTTCAAGCAAGATTTCGACGGCACCGAGTTGCGTCGCAACTATTCGATCTGTGCCGGATTGGATGATGGCGTGTTGCAGGTCGGGATCAAGCGCGTTGATGGCGGGGCCTTTTCTACCTTTGCGAATGAAACGCTCAAGGTCGGGGATACGCTGCATGCAATGCCGCCGCAGGGAAAGTTCTTCACGGAATTAGAGCCTAATCAGGCCAAAAACTACCTTGGATTTGCAGGCGGGTCTGGCATCACGCCGGTGCTGTCCATCCTGAAAACGGTTTTGATCCGCGAGCCCCAATCGACCTTTACGCTGGTCTATGCCAACCGCGCCGTGAACACGATCATGTTCCGGGAGGAGCTCGAAGACCTCAAGAACCGCTTTATGGGGCGGCTGAGTGTGATCCATATGCTTGAGTCAGGCCAAGACATTGATCT
This sequence comes from Sulfitobacter sp. AS59, assembly GCF_038899995.1. Taxonomy (NCBI): domain Bacteria; kingdom Pseudomonadati; phylum Pseudomonadota; class Alphaproteobacteria; order Rhodobacterales; family Roseobacteraceae; genus Sulfitobacter; species Sulfitobacter sp. AS59. The sequence continues at coordinate 482,896 of NZ_JBBMQK010000003.1, read as the reverse complement.
GTTTACAGGCCGCGTCGATCAAGCGAAATGCGATGCCTTGTTCAAGACCTGGATCGACATCAAAAACATAGATACCGCGTTTATCTGCGGGCCGGAACCGATGATGCTGGCCATCGCAGAAGCGCTAAAAACCCACGGGTTAGAGCCTGATCAGATCAAATTCGAACTGTTCAGCGAAAGCCAGCAGGGGCGTCTGGCCAAGCAGGAAATGGCCAAGCGCAGCGAAGATCACGCCCTTACGCAAGTGACCGTAACCATCGACGGTGCCGCCCATAGTTTCACCATGACCAAAGGCCAATCCGTGCTTGAGGCCGCGCTGGAAAACAATCTGGATGCGCCGTTTGCCTGCAAGGCGGGCGTCTGTTCGACCTGTATGTGCAAGGTCACCGAGGGCGAGGTTGAGATGCTGTCGAACCACGCGCTTGAGGATTACGAGGTGGAACGCGGCTATCGTTTGAGCTGCCAAAGTTATCCGGTCAGCGACAAACTCTCCATCGATTACGATCATCACTAAGGAGCCTATCATGCGCGACATTCAAAGCTTTGCCGCCGGTCAGTGGATCAATCCGGGGGCCGGTTCGCGCAGCATCGCCAGCGCCATTACCGGCGATGTGATCGCGCAGGCGGGCAATGATGCTTTGGATATTCAGGCAATGCTGGCCTACGCCCATGATGTGGGCGGTCCGGCCCTACGCAAACTGACGTTTCATGATCGCGCCAAGATGCTCAAGGTGCTAGCCGCCTATCTAAAAGACCATAAACAGAGCCTATATGACCTGAGTTTCGACACGGGCGGCACCCAATCCGATCACATGATCGACGTGGATGGCGGCATTGGCACCATGCAGATTTACGCCGCCAAAGGCCGTCGTGAAATGCCCGATGATCAGGTGTTTCTGGACGGCCCGCCCGAACAATTGGGTCGATCGGGTCAGTTTATGGGACGGCATATTTGCACGCCCCTGCAAGGTGTCGCCGTCCATATCAACGCGTTCAACTTTCCGGTCTGGGGGATGCTGGAAAAGCTCGCCCCGACCCTGCTGGCAGGTGTGCCCGCTATCGTGAAACCAGCCACCGCGACCTGTTATGTGACCGAGGCGTGTTTTCGGTTGATGATCAAATCCGGTATCCTGCCCGACGGCGCGATCCAGCTGGTGACAGGTGGTTTGGGCGACATGCTGGATCATCTGGATTGTCAGGATGTGGTCAGCTTTACCGGATCAGCCGAAACCGCCAATAAACTGCGCAGCAATCCCGCGTTGTTGAAACGCTCTGTCCGGTTTGCATCCGAGCAAGATAGCCTGAATGCGTCCGTGTTAGGGTCTGATGCGGGCCCCGGAACACCCGAATTCGATCTATTCGTCAAAGAGGTCCAGCGCGAGATGACCGCAAAGGCTGGTCAGAAATGTACCGCCATTCGCCGGATCATGGTGCCGGAGACGCATGTCGATGCAACAATCGCCGCAATTTCCGCACGGCTGGCCAAGGTGACCATCGGTGATCCACGGCTGGAAACCACAAAAATGGGCGCGTTAGTCTCGCAATCTCAACGTCGCGATGTGCTGGAAAAGGCCGCGCTGATCGGGGCGGAGGCGGAGCGTGTCTTTGGTGACCCTGACAGTTTTACCGTCGATGGTGCCGACCGCGAAAAAGGGGCGTTCGTGCCGCCGATGCTGTTCTATTGTGCCGATCCTGACGCTGCCATCCGCGTCCACGATACCGAGGCATTTGGCCCCGTTTCAACGATCATGCCCTACCGCGACACCGCGCATGCCATTGAATTGCTGAACAAGGGCAAGGGATCGCTCGTCGCCTCTGTCATCACCAACGACGGTGACATCGCGCGACAGATGGCGATGGGTGCCGGTGCGTTCCACGGGCGGCTCTATTTCAACAACCGCACATCCATGGCCGAGGCGACAGGCCACGGCGCCCCCCTGCCCCATATGGTGCATGGCGGGCCGGGCCGTGCGGGCGGTGGCGAAGAATTGGGCGGCATTCGTGGGGTCATGCATTACATGCAGCGCACCGCCATTCAGGGCAGCCCCGATATTCTGACCGCCATCGGCAAACAATGGGTACCGGGTGCGACCGAAATATCCGACCGCGATCATCCATTTACACGCGTCTTTGGCGATCTGGACCTGGGCGAGACATTCAATTCCGCCAGCCGCACCATCACGCTGGACGATATCGAAACCTTTGCGCATTTCACCGGCGATACGTTTTACGCCCATATGGACGAAGATGCCGCCAAGGCGAACCCTTTCTTCCCCAGCCGTGTTGCCCATGGCTATCTGCTGCTAAGCTTTGCCGCGGGTCTGTTCGTGCAGCCCGATCCCGGCCCCGTCTTGGCGAACACCGGCTTGGATAACCTGCGCTTTATGGCCCCTGTTCAGGCGGGCGACAGCATCAAGGTGCGGCTAAGCGTCAAGGCAAAGACCCCTCGCAATGAGGAATATGGTGAGGTACGCTGGCATGTGACCCTGACCAATCAGGATGATGCCGCCGTGGCCGAATATGAACTGCTGACGATGAATGCTTACTGATGATTTCGCCCATGCGACCTCTGCGCTGAAAAAACTTGGCGGCCAGCGGGTCTGGTCCCTGATGATCAGCCTGTTCGGCGACCTTGCGCGGCGCGAGGGCGATGTGATCGACGGGCCTGTGTTATCTGCGATCATGGCCGCGATGGACGTCCGGCCCGAGGCCGCCCGCGTCGCACTGCACCGGCTGCGCAAGGACAATTGGATCGCGTCTGAAAAACAAGGGCGCATCAGCCTGCACAGCCTGACCCCCGATGGTCGCGCCCAAGCGGACGCTGCAAGCGCGCGTATTTACACGCCCCCGGATGATCTGTGCCCGAACTGGCAAATGCTGTTGCTGAAATCCCCAGATACCGACAGCGTGGGTCTCGAGGAGTTCACCCAAGTGGAACCGCGCGTCTTTGTCGGCCCGGCAAATATCGTACCGCCCAAGGATGCCTATGCGACTGCCGGTACGGACGCGCCTGATTGGCTTAAGGCCGAGTTAGAGCCGCAAACCTTGACCGAAAGCTACACCCAGTTGCACATGGCATTGACCCATGCGACCCAAAACCTGCCAGCCCCAGACGCACTGACCCCGCTTGAAATCGCAACGCTGCGCTGTTTGATCGTGCATAACTGGCGGCGGCTGGCGCTCAAGCATCCGGCCTTGCCAAAACCGCTGATCAGGGACGATTGGGTCGGGTTTAAGGCCCATGTTCTGGTCGCTGATCTGCTGACGCGCTATCCAAGGCCTGACCCGACACAGATTGCCACCGCTTAACCCTAGTTAAAAAGCGGTGCTTTCCCAAAGCGCGCGGGGGCGATATAGGGAAGGCATGACACATAAAGTACACCAAAACGACCTGCCAGACGGCCTTGATCTGGGTGCAATCGTCGCGATTGATTGCGAGACGATGGGCTTGCATCCGCACCGCGACCGCCTGTGCGTTGTGCAGCTTTCTGGTGGGGATGGCCGCGCGCATCTGGTGCAGATCGCCAAGGACCAGACCACCGCGCCCAACCTATGTGCGCTGCTGGAAAACCCTGACGTGCTCAAGCTGTTTCACTTTGGCCGCTTTGACATCGCCGCGATGCTGAACCGGTTCGGGGCCAAGGCAGCACCCGTCTATTGCACCAAAATTGCCAGCCGCCTTGTGCGCACCTATACCGACCGTCACGGGCTGGCAAAGCTGTGCCAAGAATTGCTGAGCGTCGATATTTCCAAGCAACAACAATCCAGCGATTGGGGTGCGGAAAAGCTGACCAAAGCGCAAATTGATTATGCCGCGTCAGATGTTTTGCACCTGCACAAGCTGCGCGATGCACTGAACGTGATGCTCTTGCGCGAAGACCGTATGGACATCGCGCAAGCGTGTTTTGATTTTCTTCCCACCCGTGCCCAACTAGATCTGGCAGGCTGGCCCGACACGGATATTTTTGCACACGTATGAACACCCCATTCCTAGATACCGCCCGGCGCGTGATCCGCACCGAGGCTGACGCGCTGACGGCTTTGGCTGACAGTCTGGATGATCGGTTTCGTCAAGCGATTGACGTCCTGGTTGCAACCCGTGGCCGTGTGATCGTCACCGGCATCGGCAAATCCGGCCACATCGCCAAGAAAATCGCGGCGACGCTGGCCAGCACCGGTACGCCTGCGCAATTCGTCCACCCTGCCGAGGCAAGCCACGGCGATCTGGGCATGATCACCGGCGACGATGTAGTGCTGGCGATATCGAATTCCGGCGAGGCCCCCGAACTGGCCAACCTGATCACCTATTCGCGGCGCTTTTCCATTCCGCTGATCGGCATCACCAGCCGCGAGGGCAGCAGCCTTGGCGCGCAATGCGATGTGGTTTTGTTGCTGCCCCAACTGCCCGAGGCCTGCGGCACCGGCGTGGTGCCATCGACATCCACCACCATGACATTGGCCATGGGCGATGCGGTCGCGATTGCGCTGATGGAAAACCGGTCGTTCACTGCCGAACATTTCCGCGAATTCCATCCGGGCGGCAAACTGGGCGCGCGGCTAAGCCGTGTGGCCGATCTGATGCACACAGGCGATGCCCTGCCTATGGTCAAAGACGACGCGCCGATGTCTGACGCACTGATGATGATGAGCAGTAAATCATTCGGCGTGGTTATCGTTACCGATGCCGCGGGCACCCTTGCCGGGATCATCACCAGCGGCGATTTGGGCCGTCATCTGGACGGGTTGATGTCCAAGACCACGCGCGATGTCATGACCGCAACACCCGTCACAATCGCCCCAGATGCGCTGGCTGAAAAGGCCGTTGCGATGATGAATGCGCGCAAGATCACCTGCCTGTTGGTCGTTGAACCGGATGGCAAGAACATCCCCGCCGGCTTGATCCACATTCACGACTGCCTGCGCGTCGGACTGGGATAACCAAAGTGCAGGGGGACCGCTACACCAGAACAGTCTCCTGGCTAAAGGTGCTGTTCCCGCTCATGGCCCTGGCGCTGCTGTCGACCTTGTTCCTGCTGTCGCGCGCCATCGACCCCGGCGAGGCGATTCCGTTCGCGGAAAAAGAAATTCAGGAACGGCTGCGCGACCAACAGATCACCGCGCCCTTCTTTACCGGTTCTACCGCACAAGGTGACGAGCTGACGTTCTATGCTGACGTCCTGACCACGCCAGAAGGAAAGATTGGCGCAAACAAAGCGGAAAATATCCGCGTGACCATTAAAACGGCGCAAGGCAGCACCTATCGACTGCAGTCTGGCGAGGCCGAGATCGACCTGAGCCGCAATGCCGCGCAACTGACCAATGATGTGATTATCATGACCTCGAACGGGTATCGCATGACAAGCGATTTCATGACGTCGGGCCTGTCGTCACTTAGCATCGATTCCCCCGGCCCCGTCTACGGCACAACGCCCGAAGGTGTGCTTGAGGCGGGTTCAATGACAGTCGAACAATCAGAAAACGGCGGTACCACCCAATTGTTTTTCACAAATCGGGTGAAGCTGATATATAAACCGAAACCTTTAATAGAGTAACCTGCGTGAAATACCTTCTGCTGCCGCTATTTTTGTTGTTCACCGCCATGTCTGTGGCGGCTCAAGGGGCCAATGTCGCCTTTGGATCGATCCGCCAGGACACCAGCCTGCCGGTCGAGATTACGGCCGATAACCTGTCGGTCGATCAGACCACAGACACAGCGATTTTCACAGGAAATGTATTGATCGGTCAGGGTGAAATGCGGCTGACGGCGGCGCGTGTTCTGGTCGTTTACCGCGCTGAATCCGAAGGTATCGCACGGCTTGAGGCGACAGGCGGCGTCACGCTGGTGTCTGGCCAAGATGCCGCCGAATCGGAGCGTGCGGATTATAATATCGACACCGGAACCATCGTGATGTCCGGCAATGTTTTACTGGTTCAAGGACGCAACGCGCTAAGCTCTGACAAGATGAGCGTAAATCTGTCTGACGGCACGGCGCAAATGACGGGGCGCGTTAAAACGGTCCTGCAAACAGGTAACGACAACTGATGCCAACGCCCCCATTGACGATAGAACAAGGCGGCGGCGGGTTGCGGATCGAACATCTGCGCAAGTCCTATCGCAAGAAAACCGTAATCCGCGATTTTTCGATGCATCTGGACCGGGGCGAGGTCGTGGCGCTGCTTGGCCCCAACGGATCGGGCAAAACGACGACATTTTATGCGGTGGCCGGATTGGTCATGCCCGAAGGTGGCACTGTCACCATCGATGGCAAAGACGTTACCACACTGCCCATGTATCGCCGTGCGCAACTGGGCATCGGATATCTGCCCCAAGAGATGAGCATTTTTCGCGGCCTAAGCGTGCAGGACAATATCTCGGCCATTTTGGACATTTCGGTGCCGGACGTGCGCAAGCGCCGTGAACGGCTTGAGGCTTTGCTGTCCGAGTTTTCCATCGAACACCTGCGCCGCGCCCCCGCGCTGGCGCTGTCGGGTGGCGAACGTCGCCGCGTTGAAATCGCGCGCTGTCTGGCCGCTGATCCTAAATACCTTCTGCTTGATGAACCCTTTGCCGGGGTCGATCCGATTTCGGTTGATGACATCCGGCATCTGGTCGCTGATCTGAAGAAACGCGGCATTGGTGTGCTGATTACCGATCACAATGTACGCGAAACCCTCGAGATCGTGGACCGCGCTTATATCCTGCACGAAGGCAAGGTTCTGATGTCAGGCACCCCGTCCGAAGTCGTCCAGAACGAAAACGTGCGGCGCGTCTATCTGGGTGACAATTTCCGCATTTCTTAATTTTTGATGAAATTGCTCAGCTGATTTTCGCACAATTACCTACCAGATTCATTTGACAATCAGTGTCATTCGGGCGCTCAATAGGGATATGGCGACACTGCGTTCCATGTTTGTCCTATCTGACCCTTTCAACAAAGGGCCGATGGCATTCAATCTGAACAGATCGTCATTCACCCGCATCTGACCCCGCCCCACGCCGCGAATTTCGCGGTTTGTGACGCTGTTCAGAACGATATGAATAAGGAGAGTATATGCGGTACCAAATCAGTGGCAAACAGATCGACATCGGCGAAGCCCTGCAGACTCATGTGAAAACGGAACTGGGCGAAGCGGTGAAAAAATACGCAGAGCGTCCAACGGATGCGAATGTCGTCTTTTCCAAGTCCGGACATGAATTCGTTTGCGAAGCAACCGTGCATCTCTCGACTGGGCTGACCGCTTCGGCCAAAGCTCATGCTACTGATATTTATGGATCTTTTGATTCCTGCGCAGCCAAAATGGAGAAGCAACTTCGTCGCTACAAGCGTCGGTTGAAAGATCACCACAGAGAGCGGTCGGACCCTGTTGAACTTTTCGGCGCATCCTCGTATATCCTCGCCTCAGAAAGCGATTCAGATGCGCAGGAACCCGAGTCCCTCCAACCGATGATCATTGCCGAAATGCAGACAAAAATCGCAAACTTGTCTGTCGGAGAAGCCGTGATGCAGATGGAGATTTCAGGATCACCTGTCGTCGTGTTTCGCAAAGAGGGTAAAGAAGGCATAAACGTTGTTTACCGTCGTGATGACGGAAACATCGGCTGGATCGACCCGTCCTAACACAACGGATCGCACGAAGGCGGCCCAGAACTGAGCGAGCAGAATGAATTTTGCGACACTCCTAAAGCCGGGGGCTGTAAAAGTCCTGACGTCTGCATCAAGCAAGAAGCGCCTGCTCCATGATATTGGTGAGCTGGCGTTTCATGCCTATGGTATGGATTCCGGTGCCGTAATCGAGGCGCTGCAAACGCGCGAATCCCTTGGTCCGACAGGTGTCGGCCATGGGGTTGCGCTGCCGCACGCGCGGCTGGAAGGGTTGGATTCTGTTCTGGGTGCATTTGTGCTGCTGGACAAACCGATCGATTTCAACGCTGTCGACCGCCAGCCGGTTGATATCGCATTTGCGCTGTTCGCGCCGGAAAATGCCGGTGTTGAACATCTCAAGGCGTTGGCGCTGGTATCGCGGACCCTGCGCGACCCGTCTGTCTGTTCCAAGCTGCGGGCCAACCCTGAGCCTGCGACGCTGTACACCATTTTGACCGAATCGCAGGCCACGCAAGCGGCCTAGCCCCGCGTCATTGCCAGCTGTCGAACCCGAACATCATGTAATCGCGCTGATATGCGTCCGAGGCGAGCTTCTCGACCTCGGCATCATAGATGTCTGACAGCGCAAACGGGGTGGTTGCCGGGCGTGGCGTGATCGCTGGTGACGTCGATAAACCCACGTCCTTGGCCAGCGCAGCCAGTTCATGCGCAAGATCCGCCTCGCGCATGATCCGGTCAGGTAGCGCAAATTCGCCAAAGCCTTGCAACGCCTGCGCTTGGCTACACCACGTCTGATCGACACGAATGGCGGTCTGCCCGTTCAGGTTCCCCTTGAGGAAAACCAAGAACGCCTTAAACGCCGAACGATGCGCGTCGACGTCATAGCTTGCATCAGGCTCCCCCTCGGGCAGGGGCAGTTTATAGCGGCGGATCAGGTTGGCGCGCAGCTGGGTATAGCTGCCCTTGCCGGTCGTGACGATGTGGCGGCAAAACGCATCATGGGCGCGGTCCACCGGATGCCGCAGCACGGTAAAGCTGCGATGGCCCACATTGCGCCGTTTCCATTGGCGCAGGTCCTTTTGGTTCATCTTGCTGCGCAAATCGTCGCGGCCAACGCCATCGACCGCAGCCAACCAATCCAACACTTGTGGTTCGGGCCCGCTGCGCAGGGGCAGATACAGCAAAGGTGCCTCGGCCGCCGCGACATAGGACGGCACCACCGGCCCACGGCGCGGTTCAAAATTCGGGGTGCGCGTCAGATCGAAACGGTCAAGCCGCCCAAGCGCCGCCAGCATATCATCGTAATTGCTGACCTTGGTCGAGATATGATCAGGATTTTGTTTTTTCAGGCTTTTGTCCAAGCCTTCCAACACCTCGTCCACGCCCAGAAACCGTGCCAGCCCGTTCATCACCTCGACATTTTGCAGGTCTTCATAGGCGATGTAGAACGCCGTTTGCCCCAAGGTCTGAAGACGGTTCAGCAACAGCAATTGAAACGCCTGCAATGCCTCAAGATGGGCGGAAAACTCTGCCTCGTCAAATACGGCTTGGCCCGCTTTATGCGCCTTCATATCGGTCAGTTTCCACTGGCCGGTGGCGCGGGCAATCTTCCAGCTGACATAGCTGTCGACGGGATTACGCGTCAGAATAACCTTGGCGCAGCTGTCGTCATTCAACAGCGTGTTCAGCACACGCGGGTCATGGTCGTGAAAATAGCGAAAACCGCCCACCCCCGTTGATTTACTGCGAATGGCAGACAGCAACACAGTAGGGTCGGTGTCGCGTGTTTCCTGATCGACGCCCAAAATGTCAGTGGCGTTCGGATAGCCGATAAAATGCGGGTTAAACGCCTCGCCATGGCAGCTGATATCCTCGAATGCATTCAGGTTCGCCTCCAAAAAATTCGAACCGGTCCGCATTTCGGCAAAAACGACAAAGCTTTCGAATTTGGGTGCCATGGTTATTTCACCAGATAGGGCTTGCGCGGCGACGGTTGAGTAGCTGCAACACCCCGTTCAACCGGGAAATCCCCCATCAGATGCGGGTGCATCCCTTGGTTCTTGAGGTTCTGCAAGAATTGCCCGAACCCGGAAAGATCAACCATTTTAGGCACTTCTGAGATGCGTTTCAGCTTTGCGTGGCCAATCTCGTCCAATATCCCCTGAAGCGGCTCCATCGGGGCCTCGATAAATTCGGCCATGTTCCAGATCCGCACCCGTGCCTTGGTATAGGGCGAGCGAAGGATATTCATGTGTTCGTTTTCAATCTTTTGCAACGCGGCGGCGGTGCGACGGATGACCAAAAAATCCTTGTTTGACCGGAACAGGGGCACAGACCACGCACCGGTGATCACAGAAACCTGCGCATTGGGGTCTTTTGCGATCCGCCAGCAGACATCCTGATTATCGCCCGGCCCGAACTGAAAACACTGCCGTTCGCCACGTGTGTTCCAGATCAGATTGGTCAGAAACGCCTTGGCATTGTAATCGCGTACCGTCGCACTGTCGCTTAGCGCGCCGTTGATCGCGGTTTGATTGTCGGCATAGTGGACCCGATCCGGCGCGAACAGATGGCCATGCACCCGCGACCCCGTGGATTTCGCCAGCCAAGGCTCGAAATTCTCGAACAGTTCAGAAAACCCCTGAAACACGGAATAGGGCGCGGCGGTCACGCCATTTTCCCAGTCTTCGTTGGGAAAGCGGCTTTGCATATACAGGCCCGAACGCCCACGCGTCCGGCGCTCGACCGCTTTGGCAAAAATCCGGTCGATCTTGCCGGGGTTCGGTTCGGTCTTGCTCAGCGCGTTATCCTCGTCCGTCAGGAACGCGTTGTACAGGCGATCTGCATAGGGCCAGACCTTGCGCGCGACAAAGCAATCCGAGCGGCGCAAAAGCTGCAGGTGATCATCATAGAAAATATGCGGCTTTCCCTGAAAGTCGAACTTGGACAGGGTCAGCGACCGGCTTTCAACTTTGGTCGAATACAGCCGCGACAGGGTCTGGAAATAGCTTTCGTCGGGGATCCAGACACGTCGGAAATAGGTGTCATATGCCTTGCGATCAGGGTCTTGCAGAATGGCCGACAGCGTCTGGCGGGTCAGACACCACCATTGCGACCCCATATGCGGGACAACCCCGTTCGGCATCTTCCGTTTCAGGTTCAGGCCACGCTGGATGGCGACGGATTTATCGAACAAAAACCGCTGCCGTTTCCATGAGAATGGGAAATGCATGGTAAACCGTTCTTCGTCCAAGCCACCGACGGTCCATGGAACGTCCGCGGTTGTGGCGCTTTCGATAAAGTCGGTTCTTGGACGTGCGGCAAGATAGTTAATCAGTTCCTTGACCGGGCGCAGCGGCAGGCAGGAACCTGATGCAAGGTACACGTGGCGCACGTCTTCGAACTTTGCCAGCATCATCTCTGACCCGGCTTGCGAAGCCTGGACGATGCCCCACGTCCCCCATTCGCAGCGGAAGCGTTTGCAAAACGCCAAATCCGGCACATCCGACAGGCTGCTTACAAAGTTTTCGTAAACCTTGCGCGGCACGCTTTTGTCCACATGGATCACAACGGGGCAGCCGGCGGCCGACCAATGGCGGGCGACTTGCTCCGCACGGCCAAGGGCCGTGTGCACCAACATGACGACACCGACCGTCATGCCCAGTTCCCCTTGGACATGAGGCCCAAAATCTCGAGCTGGCGCCAGTTGATATAGCGTTCGGACCATTTGCACCAAAGCTGGGGATCCGTTTGCAGATTATCGGCATAGGCCTTGTATTCGACCGACCCCGCGTAATGCTGGCCGCGCTCAAGCTCCTCAAGCGCTTTGGCGCTGAAGGTATCAAGGAATTTGGCATGCAGCAGCACGCCCGATGCTTTTTCCCCGCCCCATTCATCATAGACCTGGTTCAAACCACGTGGCAGCAGCATATGGGTCGAACTGACATAGACATAGCGCCGGTCCCATTTGACCAACGGCACCTTGTTCAAGGCAGGTGCCTTTTCAGGATCGTCTTTAAAGAACACCCGCGCGCGCGGCCCGCCCTGAATCCACAGATTTCCAAAACTGAAATTGCGGAACATTGAATAGTTTCCGCTGTCGAACCACGATGCAATTTCCATCGGGTTCTGGCCGGATTGATAGGGCTGTTCGTCCAGACGCCCCTTTGGATACATATCAAGCAGCATCGCAGAAAAGGATTTGATCGACGACGCATCCAGCCAATCGGTCAGCGCACGCAGGGGGCGTGTATCGCAAAACGGATAGATCAGAAATTCATCCGGATCGACCGTCAGCGTCCAATGCCCATGTGCGTATTTCATCTGCAACCAGTTCAGCCAGTCGGCACCAAACCGTGCACGTTTATAACTGGCCCGCGCACCCCATACCGATACATCGGGTTGCTGTGCCAGATATTCAGCCGATCCATCGTCGCTGTCATTGTCCACGATAAAGAAATGGCCGACGCCCATTTTGCGGTAGTAATCCAGAAAATACGGCAGGCGGATTTGCTCGTTTCGTTGGGTGCAAAACAGCAAGATATCATCAGGCTTGATCTGGTTGGTACGGTTCACGATCTGCTTTAGCTCGCGGCGTTTCCGAAACGCGCGAATGCGCCATCTCTTGCGCTGCAGCCTAAGCCGATATGACTGAATTATACCCAAAAACTGCCCTTCATTCTCGGGGTGTGCTTGCCGCCCTTACCAAAGTTGCCCACGCGCGGACAGCCTATGCTCTCGGACTTAACACTATGTTGAAATGTTTTTTCCACGTCGGCCCTTGGAGCCCCCTCGGGGTTTCTTGCATTTCAGCTGTGTTCGCCCAGTTTTTTATGATCCTTATCCACTGATAGTGATCGGAAACGCTTGCGTAAACAGGGATGTCACCCAAAAACTCGTGCAAAACGTCCAGATCGTTACATAAAACCGGTGTTTTCAGCATCAGCGCCTCAAGCGGCGGTAGGCCAAAGCCCTCGGCAAGACTGGGGAAAAGACTGCCAGAGGCCGATTGCACAAGCGCCGCAAGGGCCGGATCAGACAGGTTTGAAACTTCACGCACCCGGCTGTCGGGGCCGAGCCTGTCAAGGCGCGCAAACACCGCGTCGTTGTTCCAACCACGGCCCCCACAGATCAGCAAAAGCGGCGCGTCAGGGCCCATTTCATCCCATATATCCAGCAGAAACTTATGGTTTTTGCGCGGCTCAATGGTGCCGACAGTGACGAAATACGGCTCTGCCAGGGGCAGGCCATGCGGCAGTTCAGACGGGTCGGGTTTCGGTGAAACTGTTCCCAGATGTGCGACAATGCCAGCTGGTATTTCGCCCCACGCCGCCATCTGCGCCTCGGCGCGTGTTCTGGTATCTGCCGAATTATAAATAACCCGATCAGCCCATTTTTGTACGTTTTTCAATTTGGCCCTGAACGGTTCAACGGAACCGGGACGCTGATATTGCGGGTATTCAAGCGGGATAACATCATGAATAAGAACATTAATATCGAGCCCATGTTTGCTAAGGGTCGATAACACGCGCCGCGAAAGATTGCTGTGACCCACATTGAAATACTGGCAGGGGTCGGGCAGTTTTCCCATCAGTCGTGGCAGTCGCCAAACAGCAGCACGCGCGATGGCAAGGTGCCTGAAATCCGCCTCGGCGCGCCTTACCTCCATCGCCCTGCCGCGCCGGAGCCGCGACAGTCCGTCAGGCGTGCCCCAATCAATGCGCCCTTCAATGCGGTCCTGAATGCCCTGCAAGCCTGCGCGGTCCAGCAACAGATAGCCAAGCGGCGTGCGCGCAAGGCCAAAGCACGGGGTATCATCTGACAGAAATTGCGCCAGATACGCCTGTTCGACCCGATCCACACCTGTCGCCATACGTCCGGCGCGGCGCAAGGTCCGCGTGACATCCAGCAAGCGTGCGGCGGGCATATTATGAATTGTAGTGGCCAGTTTGATGCCATCTCCACGCGTCAGAAATCATTTGCGACATGGTCGACCGCTTTGGTGCCCATCCCAGTTCCGCCGCCGCACGGGTTGATCCTGAAACCAGCTTGGTGCAATCGCCGGGGCGTCGCGCGCCTTCCTTGATGGGGACCGCACGATTGGTGACCTCGCGACTGCGATCAATTACCTCGCGCACCGAAAAACCCGTACCCGTGCCAAGGTTAAAGACGCGGCTGGGTTTGCCATCCAGCAGCCAATTCAGCCCCAGAACATGCGCATCAATCAGATCGCACACATGCACATAGTCACGAATACAGGTGCCGTCAGGTGTGTCATAATCGGTGCCAAATATGGTTAACGCGTCCCGTTTGCCATCAATGGCATCCAGCATCAGTGGCACAAGATGGGTCTCGGGCTGGTGGAATTCACCCACCTCGCCATCCGGATCAGCCCCGGCCACATTGAAGTAGCGAAAGATCACGTTTTTCAGGCCATGTGCGACCTCGAAATCGCGCAGGATATCTTCGATTGCGCGTTTCGATGCGCCGTATGCGTTGATGGGCAGTTGCACGGTATTCTCATCCAGCACAACATTGTCGTGATCGCCATAAGTGGCACAAGTAGATGAAAATACGAAGTTTTTGCAATTGGCCGCGACGGCCGCCTCGATCAGGTTCAGCGACCCTTGAACGTTGTTGCGCCAATAAAGACCCGGCTGCACCATGCTATCGCCCACTTGGCTAAGCGCTGCAAAATGCATCACGGCCACAGGTTTGTATTCAGCAAAAGCCGCGTCAATTTCGGCGCGGTTCAGCAGGTCACCCTCAACCATCGGGCCGAATTTGACCGCATCACGCCAACCGGTGACAAAGTTATCAAAGGTCACCGGCGTGAACCCGGCAGCGGCAAGCGCCTTGCAAGCGTGCGAGCCGATATAGCCCGCGCCGCCTGTTACCAATACATTTTCCATCAGTGTGCCTTTGCTAGACCCTTAGTTAGCCGTTTTATCGACGCCCATGATATCTTGCAAATATCCATGCAGATCATCGCGCAGATCAGCACGGGCCAGACCAAAGGATACCGTTGCCTGCAAGAAACCAGATTTGGACCCGCAGTCAAAACGTTTCCCCTTGAACCTGTAGCCATAGACATCGTTGCCCTGCGTCAGCTCGGCCGCAATCGCATCGGTCAGCTGGATCTCACCGCCCGAACCGGATTTCAACTGGTTAAGATTGCGCAGCACGTTGGGCGACAGGATGTAGCGCCCGATGACGGCGAGGTTCGATGGCGCGTCCTCGGGTTTGGGTTTTTCCACCATCCCGCGGATTTTGACCAGTTCGCCCTGATCGTCAGCCACATCCAGCACACCGTAAGATGACACGCGGTCGGGGGCGACCTCCATCGCGGCGACCATGTTGCCGCCGGTTTCATTATACGCCTCGACCATTTGTTGCAGGCAGGGTTTGTCGGCAGCGATCACATCGTCCGGCAGCATCACAGCAAAAGGTTCGTCGCCAATCAAACGGCGTGCGCACCAAACCGCGTGGCCCAGCCCAAGCGCCTTGTGCTGGCGAATATAGGCAATCGCGCCGCTGTCCATGTTGGTGTTCTTCAAAATCTCCAACAGCTCGGTCTTACCCTTTGAGCGGAGCTCCTGCTCGAGCACAGGAGAGTGGTCAAAGTAATCTTCCAAAGCGCCTTTGCCCCGCGAGGTGACAAAGATGAATTCCTTGATGCCTGCCGCGCGGGCCTCATCAATTGCGTATTGGACCAAGGGGCGGTCGACCAAGGTCATGATTTCCTTTGGCACCGATTTGGTCGCCGGTAAAAACCGCGTGCCCATCCCAGCCACAGGGAAAATTGCTTTTGTTACCTTCTTACGCATAGCAGCAGCCTTTTTTGTGCGTTATCGGTTTTGCCCTGCAAAACAGCAAAGCACTATATCCGTTTGGTTTGAATAGCTTGGCGTTAATATAGTCCGGATCTTCTTTTCGTCTAATGACTAAACCCTCTTTGCACGGCAACCCGGCGCTTTTCGCGCTTTGCCTTCTTGGCCCTGGACGAAAGACTAATCAACTTATCAGTGCGCTCGACCTTACCGAACAGCCCACCCCTTTGCACCCACAATCCGTCATCGGCAAAGGAAAGTTGGTGAAATACCGCAGTTGGTGAAATTATCAGCAACGTCACGATGTGGCCCGCAGCCAGTTCGTTCAACGCGCGATTGCGATCGGCGGCAGCGGTAAGCGGCCTGCTTACGATCATCTTGGCCGGTCTGGGTACAGCGGGAAACCGCCGGAACGGGTCAATCCCATGTTTGGGTAGCGTGGTTGGTGCCTCTTTTCGGTTCTGTCCCTCAGCATATCCCAGATCCAGCCGCTTCATCAGGTGCGTAAAGTCGCGTGGTTCAAGCTGGCCGGATTGTAGAAACCTAAGCACCCTCTTACGCTGTTCATCGCGCAGGCTGCGCCATTGGGCAGTCCTTGCATCCTGGGGCACATGTTTACGTTGGAAGATCGCCCAGCTTGCCCCGATGTCATACAGATCAGTCGGCACCCGCGCCGCTGTCCGCATCCGGTTCTCGGCGTATCCATGATGCACCTCAGCCAAGGGAACAATCGCCGTGGCATGACCCGCCTTTGCCAACCGCATGTTCAGATCGGTTTCATCCAGAAAATAGTGAAAGGCCGGATCGAACCCACCCAGATCAACCAGCACATCGCGCCTAAACGCCATATTAGTGCCTTCGGTTTTGATGGCGCGGGTTTCGGTCGGGTGTAAAACGGTTGCTTGATCCGTGTCCAATGTCAGGGGGTGGGACAGCCCGTGGTGATCAAGGCTGGCCGCCTTCCATTGAAAGGAAATCCCGTTACGGCCCCGGACATAGCCGCCCATCGCGGCAACGTCACTTTGGCTGGCGGGTGCCACCAGATGGCGCAGCCACATCGGTTCGGGCACGGCATCATCGTCAACGAAAGCAATGACTTCGCCAGCGGCATGGCCAATCCCCAGATTGCGCGCAGCCGAGATATTGGGCTCATCGAAGGGCACCAGCTTTAGCGCATCAGCAAAAGGCAAAGCAGCCGCAGAGGCGATCCCGGCGGGGTCAGCGACAACGACGACCTCAAAGTTCCAGTATTGCAGTTGGGAAATGCCCGTCAGCGTGCGTGCCAGCGACTGTGGGCGTCCACGGCTGACGATCACAACGCTGACAGGCAGATCGGTCATTCCAAACCCATCTGCGCCATCATCGCCTCGATCTTGGGCACGTCTTCGGGGTTGTTCAGCTCCCAGAACTGGCGGCCTTTGGCCTCAACCTCAACGCACAAAACCGTGTGGCTGTTTTCCATAAACCGAAGCTGCTCCAACCCTTCGAGCTGTTCCAGCGGGCCGGCGGGCCACGACGGGTATGCGGCCAATGCATCAGGGCGGTAAGCATAGACACCAACATGGTGAAAAACCGGCGTCAGATCGGCGTCGCCATAGGTTTTTGAAGTGAAGGGCACCACCTCTTTCGAAAAATACAGCGCGCTATGATCTGCGGCAAAAACCGATGTTGTGCCCCCCACGCGGCCCGCTTTGCGGTCGGCCAGCAGGCTGTTCAAAGCGGCACCATCGCAGCGCAGCACAGGGGTCGCAATGCCCGCCTTGGGGGCGTTTATTAGACCCTGTACAAGGCTTTCGACGAACCAATGCGGCGTCAGGGGCGCATCGCCCTGAAGGTTTACGACGATGTCATACCCACCGCCCAAAACCGCGTGCGCCTCGGCACAGCGCTCTGTTCCATTAGCGCAATCGACCGAGGTCATGACGACCTCGACACCAAAAGCTTCGGCGGCAATTTTGATCCGGTCGTCATCGGTTGCGACAACGACCTTATCAACGCCTTGCACCTCGCAGGCGGCGCGCCAGCTGCGTTCGATCAGGCTGCGCGATGTCCCACTTGCCCCCTTGAGCATCGCCAAAGGTTTGGCCGGATAGCGGGTCGATGCATAGCGGGCGGGAATGACAATAAGAACGGACATCAGGACGCCTTAAGCTCAACGCCGGGCGCGTGGGCGATAAAGAACGGGTTGGCGAAATCAGCCTTTCCGTATTTCAGGGGCGTCAGATCATCAAAGCGGACAACCGCCCCGCCCGCACCGTTCAGCACCGCGTGACCTGCGGCCGTGTCCCATTCCATCGTGCGGCCCACGCGGGGGTACAAATCAGCCTCGCCCGTCGCGATCAAACAAAACTTAAGCGACGATCCCGCGCTTGTCATGTCGCGCACGTTATACTTGGCGATGTAATCATCGGTCGCCTGATCGCGGTGGGATTTTGACGCAACCACCATCAGCGCCGCATTATCCGGGATAGAGACTGTTATCGGCGTGACCGGGCCCATTTCACCCTTGGGGAAATCACCGGTTTCTTCGACCGCGCTGCCATCTGCCAAGGTAAAGAACATGCGTTCGCGCGCAGGCGCATAGACGACGCCACGGGTCGGCACGCCCCCTTCGACAAGGGCGATGTTCACGGTGAAATCACCGCGACGGTTGATGAACTCTTTGGTTCCGTCCAGCGGATCGACGATCAAAAAGGTATCGCCACGCGCGGAATGGGTTTCGGATTGTTCTTCTGTCACCAGCATCACGTCCGGAAATGCGGCGCGCAAACCGTCCGAGATAATCTTGTCTGCGGCTTCATCGGCGATGGTGACCGGGCTTTCGTCAGACTTGGTTTTAACCTCGAAATCATCGGCACCGTAGATCTCCATGATCTTGTCGCCAGCCTCAAGCGACAAACGCCGCATAACTGTCACCAGCTTTTGATAATCCATAATGACGCGGTCCCCTGAGTTTCGTTGATTACTGTAAGCAAACCCCTTATGATTACAGATTGACGGAACAGCAAGAATTCCGTGCTAACACCTAAAGCATAGAGGCTTTTGAGATGTTCCAACACCGACGTGCGGCCAAAGGGCCATTGGCAAGCGCCCTGTCTATGGCAGAGCTGGTGTACCATTCCGTTGTCCGGCAGGTGCGTAAGCAGCACAATAACGCCTTTGCCGCGATCGGGATCAATATCTTTCAGGCGGTCATGTTCGTCGGCGTCTTTTACGTGATGTTTACGGTCCTTGGGATGCGCGGTTCGGCCATCCGGGGTGATTTCGTTATCTACATCATGAGCGGCATTTTCCTGTATATGATGCACACCAAAACGGTGACAGCCGTGGTCGGGTCCGAAGGACCGGCAAGCGCCATGATGCAACACGCGCCCATGACAACCATGATCGCACTGGCAGCATCCGCATTAGGGTCGCTTTATATTCAGATGCTTTCGCTGGTGATGATCATGTCGGTATATCACCTCGCGTTTAATCCGGTGGATATCTACGACTGGTCCGGCGTGTTTGGTATGATGATGGTGGCATGGTTTACCGGCGTGGCCGTGGGCATGGTTTTGCTGGCGATCAAACCCTGGGCCCCTTCATTCACGACCATTTTCACGTCGCTGTACCAGCGGGCGAACATGATTGCGTCAGGCAAGATGTTTTTGGCCAATACATTGCCCACCTTCATGCTGGCGATGTTTGACTGGAACCCGCTGTTTCACATCATTGATCAGGCGCGCGGCTTTGCGTTTATCAATTACAACCCGCGCTACAGCAATTGGGAATATGCCGTCTGGGTCGGCGTGGTTTTGATGGTGATTGGCCTGATGGGCGAATTTTATACGCGCAAGCATGCCTCGGCCAGTTGGAACGCCCGCCGCTAGGTTATTCCACCACACGCAGCGTCAGATTGATGCGGCCCCCCTTGGGCAGCAGCTTGGATGACCCTGCGCGGATGCGATCAACACCATGGTGGTTCAACCGCGCCTCGCCGCCCATCACCACAACATCCCCCGATTGCAGCCAGACGCTGTCGGTCTTGCCGCCCCGTTTTTGGCCGCCGATGCGAAACAACGCCTCGTCCCCCAAGGAAACCGATACGACCGGCCATCTGAAATCGGCCTCGTCGCGGTCTTGGTGCATGCCCATTTTGGCGTCCGCCGCATAATAGTTGATCAAGCAACATTCAGGCTTGCGATCAAGGCCTGTTAGACAGTCCCAAATGGCCATGACCCGGTCGGGGATCGCAGGCCAGACCTGACCGTTTGGATGCGCCTCTGCATATCGGTACCCATCTGCGTCAGTCATCCAGCCGTATTTACCAGCCGACGTCATACGGACCGACATTTTCTGCCCGCCGGGGGTGACAGGACGAAAGAACGGGGCCGCTTTTACAACCGTGCGCACATCGTCCAGCACAGCCCGCTGCGCATCGGGATCAAGCAACGCTTTGTGGATTTCAAAGCCACGTAAACGCAAAACCGTCATTTATTTGCCTCTCATAGCCCGAATATTTGCCTCTCATAGCCCGAATACGGAAAAATCCACACAGATTCTCCTATTCCTTTCTCATGCAACGGTTGCAGGGTCCAGAACTGCTCCTTATATACCCATCGAACCGCTGAAGGCATCCGGCCTTTAGCGTACAAAGATCGGGGCGTGGGTGCCACAATGGGCCCTAGTCCCGTGTCATCGCCTTAACTCAATGAGGGATCAAATCATGGCCAAAGTAATTGGTATCGACCTAGGAACCACCAACAGCTGTATCGCCATTATGGACGGCAGCCAGCCTCGCGTAATTGAAAACGCGGAAGGTGCACGTACAACACCATCCATCGTCGCCTTTACCGACGATGAACGTCTGGTCGGCCAGCCTGCCAAACGGCAAGCGGTCACAAACCCAGAAAACACAATTTTCGGCGTTAAGCGCCTGATCGGTCGTCGCAATGATGACCCGGATCTGGCCAAGGACAAAAAGAACCTGCCGTTCAAAGTCATCGACGGCGGCAACGGCGACGCATGGGTCGAAGCCAAAGGCGAGAAATACTCCCCTTCGCAAATCTCGGCGTTCATCCTTGGTAAGATGAAAGAAACAGCTGAATCGTATCTGGGCGAAGAAGTTAACCAAGCGGTTATCACTGTGCCTGCATACTTCAACGACGCCCAGCGTCAGGCCACCAAGGACGCGGGCAAGATTGCCGGCCTTGAAGTGCTGCGGATCATCAACGAACCGACAGCGGCGGCTTTGGCCTATGGTCTGGACAAAAAAGAAACGCAAACAATCGCGGTCTATGACCTTGGTGGTGGTACATTCGACGTAACCATCCTGGAAATCGACGACGGTCTGTTCGAAGTGAAATCCACCAACGGGGACACGTTCCTGGGCGGTGAAGACTTTGACATGCGCATCGTGAACTACCTTGCGGATGAATTCAAAAAATCCAACGGCGTTGATCTGACCAAAGACAAGATGGCGCTTCAGCGCCTGAAAGAAGCGGCAGAAAAAGCCAAGATCGAATTGTCCAGCGCAAGCCAGACAGAGATCAACCAACCGTTCATCTCGATGGGCAAAGACGGCTCGCCGTTGCACATGGTGATGAAACTGACACGCTCCAAGCTGGAACAGTTGGTTGGCGATCTGATCAAAGCATCGATGAAGCCATGCGCCGCTGCGTTGAAAGACGCGGGCATCTCGGCATCCGACATCGACGAAGTCGTTTTGGTTGGTGGTATGACCCGCATGCCGCGCGTCATCGAAGAAGTGACCAAATTCTTTGGCAAAGAGCCGCACAAGGGTGTGAACCCTGACGAGGTTGTTGCCATGGGTGCGGCCATTCAAGCCGGTGTTCTGCAAGGCGACGTGAAAGACGTTGTTCTGCTTGACGTCACACCATTGTCGCTGGGTATCGAAACATTGGGCGGCGTGTTCACCCGTCTGATCGATCGTAACACCACGATCCCAACCAAAAAGTCTCAGGTCTTTTCGACTGCCGAAGACAACCAGAATGCTGTGACCATCCGCGTGTTCCAAGGCGAACGCGAAATGGCTGCGGACAACAAGATTCTTGGTGCCTTTAACCTGGAAAACATCCCGCCAGCACCACGCGGTATGCCCCAGATCGAAGTGACCTTTGACATCGACGCGAACGGTATCGTGGCTGTTGGCGCGCTGGATAAGGGCACAGGCAAAGAGCAAAAGATCACCATCCAGGCTTCTGGTGGTTTGTCCGATGCGGATATCGAACAGATGGTGAAAGACGCCGAAGAAAACGCCGATGCAGACAAAGAGCGTCGCGCGCTGATCGAAGCGAAAAACCAAGCGGAATCGCTGATCCACTCGACCGAAAAGTCGCTGGAAGAGCATTCTGACAAGGTTGACCCAACCACCGTCGAAGCCATCGAACTGGCCATCGCGGCCCTGAACGATGAACTGGAAACCGACAACGTCGATAAGATCAAGTCGGGCATTCAGAACGTCACCGAAGCAGCGATGAAACTGGGCGAAGCGATCTATAAGAACGCTCAGGACAGCAACGAAGACGTGGCCGAGGCGGCTGATGCGCCCCACGGTGATGACGACATCGTTGATGCCGACTTCGAAGATCTGGACGACAACAAGCGCACGTAAGTGTGCCATTGAAACCACTGATGGGGCCGGTCCGATTGCTGGGCCGGCCCGTCACGTTTCAGCGTAGGAGCTAATACATGGCCAAACGTGATTATTACGAGATACTAGGCGTTGCCAAAGGGGCATCCGCCGAAGAGATCAAAAAAGGCTATCGTACCAAAGCCAAGGAATTGCACCCCGACCGCAATGCCGACAACCCCAAGGCCGAGGCCCAGTTCAAAGAAGCGAACGAAGCCTATGAGGTTCTGAAAAGCGCCGAGAAAAAAGCGGCCTATGACCGTTATGGTCACGCCGCATTCGAAGGTGGCATGGGTGGCGGTGGCCAGCGGCCCGGTGGTTTCGGCGGCGGCGGTGGTCAGGGCGATTTCTCGTCTGCCTTTTCCGACGTGTTTGACGACCTGTTCGGCGACTTTATGGGCCAACGTGGTAGCGGGGGCGGCGGACGTCGTGCCGCGCGCGGTGCTGACCTGCGGTACAACCTTGGCATCACCCTCGAAGAAGCATTCAAGGGGATGCAAAAATCGATCAATGTCCCCACGTCGGTTGCCTGTAATTCCTGTAACGGGTCAGGTGCCGAAGGTGGCGCTGAACCCACAACCTGCCCTACCTGTTCAGGTATGGGTAAGGTACGGGCGCAGCAGGGTTTCTTTACCGTTGAACGTACCTGCCCAACCTGTTCCGGCATGGGTCAGATCGTCAAGAATCCGTGCAAATCTTGCCGGGGTGCGGGGCGCGTTGAAAAAGACCGTGCGCTGTCTGTGAACATTCCTGCCGGTGTCGAAACCGGTACGCGCATCCGCCTTGCTGGCGAAGGCGAGGCTGGGATGCGTGGCGGGCCGTCAGGTGATTTGTACATCTTTATCGAAGTGCAGGATCACGAGCTGTTTGAACGCGACGGTCCAAACCTGTTCTGCCGCGTTCCCGTATCGATGAGCACGGCAGCCTTGGGCGGCAGTATCGAGGTACCCACCATCGATGGCGGCCGTGGACGCGTGCAAATCCCGGCAGGCAGCCAATCGGGCCGTCAAATGCGGTTGCGCAGCAAGGGCATGCCGCCCCTGCGCGGCGGTGGCGCAGGCGATATGATTATCGAACTGGCTGTCGAAACACCCGTGAACCTGACCAGCCGCCAAAAAGAACTGCTGCAAGAGTTTGAAAAGGAATCCGAGAATAACAACCCGGAATCCAGCAGCTTCTTTTCCTCGGTGAAATCCTTTTGGGATACGATGAAGGGCTAACACCAAGGTGGGGCAACTACTGCCCCACCTGACCTGCCCCGTGCGCCACGATTCGCGCAAATTAACGCAATCCTAACCACCATTGCGAAATGGTGCTGGTATGCGGAAAAATACATCCTCTTTTGCTGATCCCGTGTTCCCGTTTTTGCGGGACGAGGCCGCGCAGACGGCGGCTGCGCCGGTCAAGCAACCTTCCTACATCGCCAATCACCGCCAACGGCTACGCGCGCGCTTCATGCAAGGTGGGGCGGATCCCCTGCCAGATTATGAACTGCTGGAACTGGTGTTGTTCCGGGCCATTCCGCGCCGCGATGTCAAACCGCTGGCAAATGCACTGATGGAACAGTTTGGCGACTTTAACCGCGTCGTCACCGCGCCAGAGGCCCGCTTGCGTGACATTACAGGCGTGGGGGACGCTGTAATCGTAGAGCTCAAGATTATCGAGGCTGCCGCCCACCGCATGGCCCGGTCAAAGATCATGCAGCAACATGTGGTGTCCAGCTGGGATGCTCTTTTGGATTACTGCCACACCGTGATGGCCCACCGCGAAACCGAACAGTTTCGTGTGCTGTATCTGGACCGCAAGAATGTGATCATAGCTGACGAAGAACAGGCCAAGGGAACGGTTGACCATGTGCCCGTATACCCGCGCGAGGTTGCAAAACGCGCGCTTGAACTGAACGCCAGCGCGTTGATTTTGGTACACAATCATCCATCAGGCGACCCAACCCCGTCACAAGCTGACATCGACATGACAGGGCAGGTTCTGGCCGCCTGCGCGGCCCTCGGGATGACCCTGCATGACCATTTGATCATCGGAAAATCAACCGAGCTTAGTTTTCGATCCGAAGGGTATCTGTAGACTGCGGCTGACCTGTTCGGAATTGTGGAATTTACGGCATAGCCTGCGCCGGATATGACGTTAACCATGATTGATATGCCCATTCCCGATGACTTGTCCCTGTCGCAACGCAGCGGCCTGCCCGATGCACTGCGCAGCCTGATCGAGGCATATCCCCGCGCCGGATGGGTCCAGAATCCCAATTATTCGCAGTTGATCGCCTTTTGGCTGGACCGGCACCTCATGTTCCGCCGCCTGTTGGATCAATTGGACGGCGATGCAAAATCGGCGCTAGACGGGCTTGAAGCGCCAGACCAATACAAGCGCAAGCTGCACCGATTTGGCGGGATGCTGATCAACGAACTGCACGGGCATCACCAGATCGAAGACGCCCAGTATTTCCCCATCATGGCAAAGCTCGAGAAAACGGCAGAGCGGGGATTTGATATTCTAGATGCCGACCATCACAGCCTTGATGGTATCCTGTCAGACCTCGCAAACAGTGCGAATGCTGTCTTGCAACATGACGGCGCGACGGATGGGTTTATCGATGCGACGGCGGCGCTAAAGGGGCAGCTTGATGCTTTTCGTCCGATGCTGAACCGTCATCTGACGGACGAGGAAGAATTGGTTGTGCCGGTTCTGCTGAAATACGATCCGCCACAATTCCGCTAACGCACCCACACCTCGACCCGCCGGTTTGACTGACGGCCCCAAGAACTGTCATCACAGGCCATTGGCATCGCCTCACCAAAGGCATCAACATCCAGTGTGACGCGTTCCAGATTAACCGTAACCGCGGCAGTTGTGACAGCACGGCGCACTGCCTCTGCGCGGCGCAGGGCGATTTCACGGTTTCCGCGCGCGACCCCTTCGCCATCGCTGAACCCGACAAACAGCAAACGCCGCGCATCATATTGGCCCAGCTCCAGCGCACGGGCCAGTTGCTGCACATTTGACCGCGATTGCGCATCCAACCGCACCGATCCCGCCTCAAATCGGAACGTGGTGGAAAGCCGCGCCATCGGGGTCAACGTCGTGGTCATGCGCTGCAATTCCTCTAACGAGGTTTCCGGCCCCGCCACGCTGATGGCATTGGCAAAACGGTTGCCCTGATCATCAATCGCGATTTCTTCGGGGGTTTGGTCCACAAATCCGGCCCGGCGGATCACGATCTGCGCCGTGGGGCTGCGGGTGAAAGATAGAAAATCCCGCGCCAACTGTGGCAAGCGCCGTGCCGGAAAGTATAAAAACATCGGCGCGGTCAGGGGGTAATCCTCGGTTTTGACTGTGCGGCGGGACACGTCCAGCGCAAAACCGCAGCTTCCCGTAAGCGTCAGCACATCGGTGTTGCGCCGCTCGGCATAGCTGGTGATCCCCAAGGCAAAAGTATCGGCGGTCACCGCCTTCGCCAGATCTTCGGGCAGGGCATGTCGCGTGATATCAGCTGTCAGTTCCAATCCGGCGGGGCGCAAAACCTGATCTGTAATCGCCTGCGCCAACCCGCTGCTGTCGCTGGGCAGATGCAGATCAATCGGCGCATCCGGCCCGCCCAGCTTTTCCCAGTTTGTAATCTCGCCCGCGAACACCTGCGCCAATATAGCCGGCGAAATTGATGTGATCGGGTTAGAGGGCGACACGACAGGCACAACCGCATCCAAGGCCAGCACACGGCTGCGGTTCAGACCCGTCATATCGCCAAGCCCTGCCTCCCGAGCACGCTGCCGTTCTTGCGGACGCATCTCGCGTAGCGACATCACGATATCGGCCTCATCTGCCAATAAATCCGCGAAACCTTCGTCAGAATTGCTGGCATGAAAGCTAAAGCGGCCGACCAGATCGTCGGTTTTCTGGTCTCTCAGCTTATAGGTAAAATGGGTGCCTTCACCGTCCTGGCGCAGCGCGCGGTACCCGCTGCGCTTTGCAAAGGCATCGATCAACGCGGGCATCAACACCTGCCCCATGGTCGCTGATCCGGACAATCGCAGCTCTGCCACGTATTTATCTAGGTTCGGGCAGCCTGGCCCCGCGCATTGAACACCCGACCCATCGATGGTCAGTTCGCCATATTCCGTCTCAACCCGATAAAACTCACCGTCAAAGCCGAGCAAGGTACCGCTCAGCTCGATCTTGCCATCACGTGAGGTAAGCGCAACATCTTGCGCCGCCAGTTGTATCGCCCAGCCAGACAAGAAGAGTGCGGCGAAAGCCGCCGCACGTAGAGAAGTGAGCATGTGACCTCAGCTTTATTTAGTTGCTGGCAAGTTTCAGGTCTTCGAACAGATTATTCAACACCAGAAAGCTGCCCACGGCATCACAATCGGGGACAGCCAGTGTCAGATCGCGCGTGCGGATACCATCATCCGGCATCAATTCCAGCGTTTGCGCTTCGATTTCTTGACCGCAATTGGCTGTTGTTACCTCGGCCTCGACGCTTAGCGCGACACTACCGTTGCCACGGCCATGGGCGACAGGAAACGTATAGACTTCGGCCATCATGGGGGACGCAGCGCCCGTGTCGCCGTTCAGTGTGACAAAGCCACCCTCGCCCGTGATTGCCGAGGCCGTATCGCGCGGGTTACCCGACCAGATGTGGCCGGCATCGTCATAGCTGGCACCGAACTCAAACGCGTGCATCTGAAAACCGGACACGTCTTTCCATTGCAAAACCACCCGGTCAAAATCAACCAGATCTTCAACCTCAGTCTGCGCCACGGCACCTTCGCCGTTCCCGAAAGCAAGCACGAAAACCGCCGTTTCGCTGAGCGCTGGAACAGTGACATTCAGATCACCCGTCGCCGACGTGGTTTGCGTGAAAATCATACCTTTATGGTGAATATTAACCCGCTCATTCGGGAGGCATGTCGCCTTAAGTGTCAGGTTTACCATCGCAACTGCCATCGGGCGCGCCTCGGCAGTAATCTCGCAGGAATCAAGGGGGGGTTGCGGTGTTGGCTCAAGCGCAGAACTCTCACCCTCGGACGTAGCGGCCAAGGTTACATTGCTGTCCGGGGTCGGGCTGGCGCTGTAAATTTCACCGGGTTCAAAGGTGAATGCCGCCGATGTCAGCTCGATGTCTTGAACTTCAAGAATTGATGTTTCAGCATCGAGAGACTGAAGATGACGTTCCCGCGCCACTGCCTCTGACGCCGCACCATACCGTTTCGCGGCCGCGTCAGAGTTTTGCATTATGAAACCAATGCTCAAAGCACAGCCCAAAGTGCCTGCGACGGTAAGGATTTCTTTCGTACGTGACATGTCCAAGACCTCACTGGGAATGATTCCCAGTTAAATGTCGTACATAACCGCGTCTAAGCTAAGGCAGGGTGGGGGTATGAATATGGCTTTTTCTGGGCAGCCCTATCCTGCCCTATTAGATGTCGTAATAACCTTTTCCGTACTGAGAAAAGGCGCCGCCCTTGTCGCCGTAGCCGTATTTTCTCATCCGTTTTTCATCAATCTGGCTCAATACAAACCCGGTGATACGCTGGTTTGAATTTTGGAACATACGCATGGATTCATCCAAAAGAGCCCTGCTTGTGCTGTCCCATTTTACAGAGAACAGGATCGCGTCGGCACTTTCCGAAATGATACGTGCGTCAGGAACAACAAGTATCGGCGGCGTATCGATAATAATAAAATCATATCGTTTACGCATCTCAGCGATGAACGCCTTGAACGTATCAGACGAGAAAATATCCGCCGCGTTCACATTAGTTTTCTCGCCGGCAAGAACGTCTACGTCAAAGCCCTTTGGACGATGAACCGCGTCAGCAAAATCAACATCTTGGTTCAAAACGGATGCAATGCCTGTCGTTGGCAGCGTTGGGAAGTATTCGTTCAACGTGCGGCGCCTGATATCGCCCTCGATCAGCAGAACCGATTTTCCGAGACCTGACAGAAATTTCGCCAAGGACAGTGACACAGTGGTCTTACCCTCGCCCGGGATCGATGAAGTCGACACGATGACCTGCGGCTTCTTGTCCATATTCGAAAGCATCAAGGACGTCCGCAGATTGCGAATTGCCTCTGCCGCAGCTGATGTTGGTTTGTCCGAGAGGTACTGCAAGGTATCCTGACGCGCGCGGGTCGGGATAAGCGGCACCTGCCCCAAGACGTTAACGCCTGTGTAACTCTCGAGATCATCCGCCGTGCGGAATGTGCTCATTCTGAATTCACGTAGCAGCACAATGCCCGCACCAATCATGACACCAAGGATCATCGCAAGTGCGACGATCTGCGTTTTCTTGGGTGCGCTTGGCATTGCCGGTACAACAGCATGCGACAAAATACGACTATCTGCTTTTTGGATACCCTCTTGGGCAGATGTCTCTTTTAAACGCGTTAGAAAATACTCGTACAACAGGCGGGTTGCCTCCGACTCGCGGGTCAACTGTTGGAGCACAATCAGGTCTTCGCCTTGGCTTGCAACCTGTCTCCCCAACTCAACTTCCGACAAACGCAACGTGGTTAATTGCTGTTCAGCTCTTGCAGTGTCGACTCGAACACGGTCCAGGATTGTTTGATATCGTGAATTAAATGCGTTTTGGCTTACTTCTGATGCGAGCCCATCGCGTGCAATACGGGCCAGTGTGGCGTCTTTTGCAGCAGCCAGCTTTTCCTCGGTGGTTTGTGCTTGGTTTAATGCGCTCAGCATCGTTTCAAGCTCAATCTTCGATACCTCGGCGTTGGAAATCCGGTCCCGCATATCCTTAATTTGCCGCTCAAGTGCTTCTAGACCTTCGATCGACACAAGCTGCGTCTGCGCGGTGAAGCTTTTTACTTTCTTTTCAGCAATCTCAAGTTCAATTTGCAACTCAGACACGCGCTTGCTCAACCACTCTGTGGCTTGATCAGTCGCTGTGAATTTTACTTCAAGCTGGTTCCGAATATAGGTTTCGGCAAATGTATCTGCGATCTTGGCAGATTTCACAGGTGACTGGGTTTCTGCCGAGATATTAAAAACCAAGCTTTGGCGAATATTACTAACCGATATCTGACGCAGCAATTGCTCTGTGACGTTATCCCGAATTCTGTTTTCTTGTAGTGCCTCGCTTTGAGCCATTTCCTCGGACATACCCGAACCAAAAACCAATTTGACTGCCTTAATCCCACGCCCGACGACTGAAGGTTCTCTGAGTTCCGAGTTAAACTCCGGATCCTGTATAAGCTTCAGACGCTCGACTACTTTCTGGGCAAGACCGCGCGATTTCAAAACTTCAACTTCGGTATTAACCCCTGTGCTATCGCCGGACAGGCCACCCGAGATTGAGGGCAAACCTGCAAAATTGTCCTGCTTGGTCTCAAGAATCACAACCGCAGTAGATTGATACATAGGAACAGCTTTGAAATAGGCGTAGTATATCGCCAGACCCACGGTGCAGATGGTTACAAAGGCAATAAGCCACTTGCCACGCCACAGGGTCGTAATCAAAGCGCCAACATCGATCGTGTCATCTTCGGCTTCAAGACCGCCTTGTTTTTTTTGCAAAGTGTCGTTCATCTTGTTCCTGTCGTTCTTAAAAGGGGCAGCCAACGTGTTGGAGGCCGTCCCTCTACCAAAGCACTTTCAACTAAAGCTTGATCGATTGAATTTCGCCTGCCCAACCTGTGCGGTACTGCCCAGCATCTACAATTGCGAGACCCCTGAATATTGGGTGGACTACTAATGGGTTAGGCAAGAATTTCAACATAAAGTTGACTTTTACCCACGTGCTCGCCGCGTATTATTCATTCTGTTACTTCAAACCTTCTTTAGCAATAAATTCTGCGAGCTGAAAGATCAGCTGACCGCGCGCGCTGGCAATGCCCGCCGGGCCGCTTTTAGGGTCAAATGAAACGCTTTGGTCGAACAAGCCGGAACGCTCCCTACCGCCGCCTGAAACCGCAACAAAGTACTGGCCAGTCGCGCGAAACTGCCCTGTTTCGGTTGCCAGCAGCTCGGTAAAGCGCAGCTCAAGCCGGGCGTCGGGGTATGCCTCAAAGGGCCATGGTTCTGACGCGATGGGCCGGCCGGTCAACCGGGACAGGCTTTCGCTGATTTCCAGCGCCACGGCCCGTTCTGGCGCGTCCGCCCAGAGCGTGTCGGTCGAACTGACCAAGGTACCATCATTCTTCCGGATGTGGATTTCATCAGCCGCCGCATAGCTGGGCAGGGAGACATCACGCACTTCGACCGACCGGAATGCGATGCGCACCGTTTCTGTTACGGGAGGGAGCGTTACGGCATAGCGGTCCGCGGACCCGCAGGCGGTCAACGCCAAACACAACCCAAGAGCTGCAATATTTTTTACGACATGCATGTTTTACCGTCCCAGCAATAGCGAATTTGGATTACGTTCAATGGTCTTGGCCAAAGATGCAAGCGCATCAGCCGCTTTTTGGATATCCCGCATGGTTTCCTGTGCGGATCGGCTGATCTTTTCGCCTTCGTCATAGCCTTCGATGGTACGGCTGGCCTGATCGAACAGGGCCGATAGCCGATCAACGATCTGAGGCAGATCTTTTGCTGATACAGCGATATTGTCGGCTGCATTGCGGGCAGACGCCAAGGTTTGATTGACGTTTTCGATCGCACCACCCTCGCGCAATTCTTGCAAGGTATAGTTCAGCTCGTCCAAGGCGTTTTTCAACGATCCCGGCAGGGCAACTGCCTCTGGCGTATCAATCACGGCTTTGGCCGAACGGGTTAGTGCCGTCAACTCGTCCACCAATTCCTGAAGCTCAAGCTCGCTGGCTTTGGCGGCAACAGCTTGCACTTCTGTAATGAGTTCAGGCACCCCCTCAATGGAGGTCGAAAACCCATCAGCCGCACCTGATACCGCGTCCAGCGCATCCAACAGACGCTTTGCCATCTGCTCTTGCTCGAGCGTCGCGACCAAGGTTTCCACCCGCGACAATGTTGCATTCAGACTGACAGGGATGTTCTGAACGGAGTCGGATGAGACCAGTCCAGTGACCTCGTTGATAAGCGTCCGTACGTCTTTTGGGGTCTGCTGCAACTCGTCGCTGCCAATAAACGCCTGAGCGGAGTTCATCAGGCCGATGGCGCTGTTCAGAAGTTCCTCGATGGGTAGGTTGTTGATGCGGGTAAACACACCTTCGACAGTCGCGGCAGCGTCGGATGTCTCGTTTTTGGTGGTCGGCATGACGGGCAAACTATCCGCCGTCGCCTCAAGCCGCGCAAAGGGGGCATCCTCGACCACGATCATTTCCACCTTCAGGCCACCGGTCAGCAGACTGGCGCTGGCCAGACGGGCGCGCAACCCGTTCGCCACGCGATCTTGCAAAAACGCCAAGGCGCTTTCAGCAGACACTTCGCCGGGCAGGCCAAGACGCGCGGGCTGGATAGACAGGGTCGCGTTCAACCGAACCCCGCTGTCGCCAAACTGGTTATAATCCACGATCCCGGACAGCGCTTCGACTTGACCGATGTTCAACCCGCTCAGCTCGACCACCGCACCCACAGCAAGGCCCGAGATATTCTCGTCAAAGATCACACTCAGCTCGACCGGTTCAACCGCAGACGAATTAAAGACCGCGTTGCGCGCCTCTTCTTTGCTTGGGAAAATCTCGAAAACCGTCCCGTCTTGAACGCGACCGCCCCCTGAAACAAAAGTATCAAAGGTGATGCCCCCGCCGATCAGCGTGGCGATGGATGCAAAGTCAATCTCGGCCCCACCGGGGCCAATCGAAACGCTGAACCCCGAACTATCCCAAAACCGGGTAGAGCTGTTCACCAGATTGCGGTGCTCCTCATAGATCAGCGCCTCGACGATTGCGAAATTACCGCGGGGTGCGATCTCGGCCTTGCCCAGACGGCCCACTTCGATCCCGCGATACAGGATCGGCGCATCGTCAGTCAGCTGACCATTCCCTACGGTGCGAAACGCGATCTGCAAGCCGGTTTGGCCGGTCCGGATCAGGGGCGCAGATTCCGCGCCGCTAAAACGATTGGCGAATGAACCGATTTCATCATTCCACGACCCTTCGATGTAAACACCACTCAAAACGGTGCTTAGACCGGTGATCCCTTGGGCCGACACTTCGGGCTGAACGATCCAGAAGGCAGCGCTGTTATCGATATAGGGGGCAACGTCCTTGTCGACGCGGACTGTGGCGACCACCTTGTCCAAACCTTGGGAAAACCCAACGGCCTCGACCCGGCCAACGGTCACATCGCGAAACCGCAATTCGGTCTCACCTGCTTTGATGCCCGCACCGTTTTCAAACTCGATATATATTTGCGGTCCGCGCGCGTTATAGCTTTGCCAGGCCACGCCCAATGCAACCAAAAGCGCCAGAAACGGGATGATCCAAACGATCGATGCGCCGCTTAGGAATATCTTGCGCGCAGATTTGATCGGCACGTCAGGTGGTGTATCAGTCATTTTGCGTGGAATCCCCATCCCCTGCTTGGTCATCCCAAATCATACGAGAATCGAAAGCCTGTGCGGAAAGCATAGTGAAAATCACGGAAAGTGCGAAGAACATACTCGCCGGACCGGGATTGATAGTGGCTAGTGTCTTGAGTTGCACCAGAGATGATAAAATCGCAACCACAAAGATATCGATCATCGACCAGCGGCCAATGTATTCGACGATTTCATACATGAAATGCCGCGCATTGTTCGAGGCCATGCGGCGGCTTTTGACGCTGATCGCCAGATACGCAATGGCCCAGAATTTGGCCAACGGAATGACGACCGACGCCACCAGAATGATCGCCGCCACCCCAAAGGCACCGTGATGGGCCAATTCTACCGCACCGCTGATGATCGTGCTTTCGTCGTTCTGAAACAACGTCTTGGTGCGCAGCATCGGGTACACGTTTGCCGGGATATAGCACATCAACCCGACCACCCAGAATGCCCAGACACGTTGCAAACTGCCATAGTCACGCGACACCATCTTGTGCCCGCACCGCCCGCAAATCTGCGTGCCCATCGGCCACGCTTGGGTGCAACGGGTACAGGCCACAAGGCCCATCTGCCGCGCGCTTAGGATTTTTTTGGGTGTTCCAGAGAATTCCATACAGACCATCTACAAATAAAGTTCTCTTGGGCGACCACCAGAACCACCAAACCGCCAAACATCCAGAATGCAGGCCCAAACCCTACCGTTGCCAGATCGGCGATTTTGACCAGCGCCACAGCGCAACCTAGTGCAAAAATCTCGGCCATCGACCACGGGCGCAATGCCTCGGACGCACGAAAGGCCTGCATCGCATATCGGGCGGGTGGTAAATCCAGCACAACTGGGACCAGCACATAAAGCGTGATCACCACCCGGATCAACGGCACGATCAGGATCAAACCTGCCGTTGCCAAGGCCAGCAGCAAAAGCGGCCCGCTGGAAAACGCCAATGCAGCATCGATCACCGAGACCGAGTTTTTGTTGCCTGCCGCGTCGATGTTGAGGAACGGAAAGAACGCCGCGCCAATGATCAAAATGAACGTCGCGATTGAGATCGCGATGATAATCAGGCCCGCTTTGTGCCGGGGTGCGATCAGCAAGGTGTGACAGCGTTGGCAAACCGCCTTTTCACCCATCTTGGGGATTTTCAGATGATACACGGCATCGCATTTGGGACAGACAATCAGGTCTGTCAGCGGAATTTGCGTGTCTAGATCTGCGGTGTCCTTCATGGCGCTTTTATACAGTGTCTTTCGGCATTTGATATCCAAATCCGCACACGATTTAGTCATGAAAACCCGCATGTCACCCAGTAATGATTGGCTACTGACTGGAACGAATTCGCCACACAGGTGTTGGGAGGGAGAAGCAAATAACGAGCATGAAGGAGAGTAACGATGACACAGATTTCAAATGCAAAAATCATGATCCTTTCAACGAATGGTTTTGAGCAATCCGAGCTTGAGCGCCCCCTGAATGACCTGCGCGCCAAAGGTGCGACAGTGCATGTTGTGACCCCTGATGGCGAAGACATCAAAGGTTGGGATCAAAAGGATTGGGGTAACACCGTCCCCGCTGACAAGGCAT
Organism: Sulfitobacter sp. AS59; assembly: GCF_038899995.1. Taxonomy (NCBI): domain Bacteria; kingdom Pseudomonadati; phylum Pseudomonadota; class Alphaproteobacteria; order Rhodobacterales; family Roseobacteraceae; genus Sulfitobacter; species Sulfitobacter sp. AS59. The sequence goes on along the minus strand of NZ_JBBMQK010000003.1, from coordinate 448,766 downwards.
TGGCCGACGTAAGTGTTGACGATTACAACGCTCTTGTCCTGCCCGGCGGTCAAATGAACCCAGACATTCTGCGCGCGAACAAAGACGCCGTTGCACTGATCAAAGCGTTTGGCGATTCCGGCAAGCCGATTGCCGCCATCTGCCACGCACCTTGGTTGCTGATCGAGGCCGGTATTATCGAGGGTCGCAAAGCAACCTCATACGGGTCCATCGCCACCGATCTGAAAAATGCCGGCGCGCATTTTGAGGACAGCGAAGTTGTGGTTGATCAGGCGATCATCACCAGCCGTTCGCCCGAAGATCTGGATGCGTTCATCGCAAAGATCGTTGAAGAGGTCGAAGAAGGCAAACACGACCGCGAAGCTGCCTAAATCCGGCTTGCGTATCGTATCGAAAAGGCAGGGTTCGCGCCCTGCCTTTTTGGTTTTCAGCCCAACGCCTGCGTGATGCTTTTGGCCAGCTTTTCGACAAGTTCATCAATTTGGGCATCGGTGATGATAAACGGTGGTGCCAGCAGCACGTGATCCCCGGTTTTCCCGTCAATCGTGCCCGCCATCGGATAGCAGATCAGCCCATTTTCAAACGCGTGTTTCTTGATCTTTGCGGCGATCCCCATGGACGGATCAAACGGCGCTTTGGTGCTGCGATCAGCCACCATTTCAACGCCCATGAACAAGCCCCGCCCCCGAATATCACCCACGTTCGGATGCTGGCCAAAGGCGGCATTTAACGCGCTGCGCAGCGTGTCACCCTGACGTTGCACATTGGACAGCAGATCGCGCCCCAGCACCGCAGAAACCACGGCGACACCGGCGGCGGCGGCCGTGGGGTGGCCCACGTAGGTATGCCCATGTTGGAAAAAGCCTGTGCCGTCTTGAATGGCCTGATAAATCTCTGCCGTGCACAGCATTGCCCCGATGGGTTGGTATCCACCGCCCAACCCCTTGGCGATACACAAGATATCCGGATTCACGCCTTCCTGCATGCAAGCAAATAACGCACCGGTGCGCCCCATGCCGCACATGACCTCGTCCAAGATCAGCAACACGCCGTATTGATCGCAAATCTCGCGGATGCGTTTGAAATACCCCGGTGCGGCGGTCAGCGCGCCCGACGTCGCCCCCACCACAGGTTCGGCAATAAACGCCATCACGGTTTCAGGGCCGACACGCAGCAATTCCGCCTCAAGCAGGTTGGCGGCGCGGAGGCCATATTCTTCGGGCGTTTCGCCGTCGTGCATCAGTCGGTATTCATAGCAGGGATCGATATGGCTGATATCCAGCAACAACGGCGCAAATTGCGCACGCCGCCATTCGTTCCCGCCTACAGACAATGCGCCGATGGTATTACCGTGATAGCTTTGCTTGCGGGCGATGATGCGGCCTCGGTCGGGCTGTCCGCGTTCGACATAGTACTGGCGGGCAAGTTTCAGCGCGGCCTCGACCGCCTCTGACCCGCCGGACACCAGATAGACACGATCCAGATCGCCCGGCGCATGTTCGATCAACAGATCGGCAAGGGCCTCAGCCGGTTCAGAGGTAAAGAACCCCGTATGCGCATAGGCAAGACTGTCCAACTGCGCCTTGATCGCGTCAATCACCTCGTGGTCGCCATGGCCAAGGCACGACACCGCCGCGCCACCTGATGCGTCCAAATACTGCTTGCCGCTGGCGTCGGTCAGATAGCACCCCTCGCCACTGACGGCGACTGGGGGCAGGTTGCGGGTGTGACGGGGAAAGACATGCGACATCGGGTTATCCTTGGTTAAGGGTTAGGCAGCACCGGGCAGCAACACGTTGCGCGCCCCTTCCTCAAAGTTATCAATCGTCTGGGGCCAGACCGTTCCGGGCCAACGCAGTTCCATCTCGCGTTTTCGGGGGCGGTACACGGCGGTGTATAGCGTACCAAAACCGGCATTAAAGGCATGAGAATACAAGGGCGGCTTTAGGAACGTCCCAATGAATTTCTCTTCGGGGTCGCGGTGGAAACGCAGGCGTTGCAGCAGATACCGTTCGCGTTCGACCGTGGCTGTAAACCGTGCGTGGCTGATCCATTCAACGGTTTCTTGGTGGTTGGTTGCCACAGCGGCATTGGTGATCAATGCCTCCCGGTCAGGGGCCATGAACGCCGTCAGATACTTGCGTTTGCGGTCCAGCACGGTGACGTTATAGCTCATGTGGGTTGGAACGCGCGCCAGCACCTCGCCTGCCTGTTCGGTGGTTTCGCAGGTTTGCAAAACATAGCGCAGGATCAACGGCACGCCAAACCCCACACCCACAACGCGCCTGCCCCCAAAGGTCAGCGAGATCGACAGGCCCGCGTCATTCACCCCGTCCACCAACCCGAACAACCCGTCCGAGGTGCCCATAACTTTGCGGCCCTGCCATCCCGTGTGCAAAACCAGGCTGTCAAAAGCGTTGATGTTGTAGTCGTAATTACGGACCAAAACCGGTTCTCTGCCACCCCACACGGCCTGACTGCACCCCGACAGATAGGGCGGCGGACAATAAAAGCTTAGGAACCGCGCGGCCAGATCACCGCCGCCGGCCTGCTCGCACAGTTCCTCGTAAAGGGGGACCATCTCGGGCATGTGGGTTTTCAGCGCGCGCAGGCATTCCGCATAGGTCGGGCGCACGGATTCGCCCTCCTTCAGCCACCATTTACGGTAGTGAGGCCAGTATTCTGCGAAAAGCCCGGCCCATTTAGGACCGGGCGTTTCTTCTGATATCGCACGCCAAAGCATGTGCTGGCCTCTCGGGGCTTAGAGAATTTTAAAAGCCGGGTCTGAAAACGCCGGACCTGCCTCTGCCACAGGCAAAGGCCGACCGTGCACCGACTGCTTGATGCCGTGAATCCACTTTTTCGCGCGCTCATTCAACTGGAATGATTTGGTCATCGACCGGCCACGGGTCACAAGGATGCCAATATCGGCCCCTTCATAGCGGTAATCACCGGGTTGTAGGATGCGCAAAAAGAACGCTTCGTTTTCGGATTCGACCGCGCGGCGGTGATAATCGAAACGGTCAAACACCACACGCCCGTCTTCGAGCATCTTATAGATACCGGTTTCCGGCGCGTCGCTACAGATATCAACGCTGTCCTCGGTATGTTTGATCACCATTTGCGACCAGCCATCGATCATCGCGGGGTCGGCCCAACGATCGTTCAGCTCGGCCGTGTCCAGATTGAATTTCTTTTTCGAGAACTCAAGCAAGTGGAACAGGAACAGCGGCGCATCGGCATGGGCAAACGCCGCGTGGTTGGTCATGGATGACGCGCCGGTAATGCGCGGGTTCAATTCGCCCAGCCACAGATCGCCGGTCTTTTTGTCGATCAGGAAGTCGAGCTCGAAATACCCGCGATACCCTTCCTTACGGAGCTGCTCACCGAATTTGAACGTCAGCTCGCGCGCGCGCTGCCGCACCTTGGGCGGGAAGGCCGTGGATAGAATTTCGTTGCCACACCAGCCGCCGCGATAGGGTGTCAGGTCTTTGAAACCGACCAGCTCGGTCATCAGCGGGCCAACGATTGTACCTTCTTTTGTGGCACAAGCCTCGATCGCGGAACCACGGCAATCGATGCGTTTCATGATCTTGATCTCGCCCTCGCCGACAATCTCGGATTCGTGACGACGGAAATCAGCCTCGGATTTGATAAAGAACGTGGTGTGCCCGCTGTCACCAAAGGCCGATTGCAGCACCAGATCGTGGCCGATCCCCGCCTTTTCGCAGGTCTTTTTCAGATCTTCATAGCTTTTGACCTCGGCCAGCACGTTCGGTACCGATGGCACACCCGCTTTGTTGCCGATCCGGACGGTTTCAATCTTGTTGTCCATCTTGGTGCGCAGCTTGGCCTTGGGGAACCAGACATCGGCACCCAGTTCTTTAGACAGACGCTCGGTTTCCTCGTCGAACATCAGGAACACAAACTTGGGCTTGCCGCCGCGGCGCTTGATGAAATCAATCACCTCTTTGTGCTGCAACAGATAGTTGTTGATGTCTTCGATGCTTTGGAATTCGGCGTGCGGCTGTTCGGACGGGCAGAACACATTGGGGTGCTTGCCGCCGTAGCAGTCGATGTAGCAGATATATTTAAAGTTCTTCACCCATTCATCGAGACCCAACAGGTTAAAGTTGGTGGCCGAGATGAAATAGATCGGGTCTTCGTTACGGTGAAAGAACCGGCGGATTTCCGAGATATTCTTGAGAACAGTCGTGGACATAGGATGGGTTCCTTTTGTTATTCAGGTGAAGACGAGAGGTTTTTCTTGCGCACACGTTTGAGCGCAGCATCGGTAAAGACACGCAGCCCCAGATCGGGCCGGTAGCCGTGAATTTCGCTGACATCCAAGGCGCGCATGAAGGACAAAATTTCCTGGCTGACGACCTGCCCCGGCACAAGGATCGGAAAGCCGGGCGGATAGGGGATGATAAAGCTGGCCGATACCACCGTTTCACCCGCATCCATCGCCTCGCGTAGGGTGCCGTTAAGGTCCAGATAATCGGTGTTCTTTTCATCATAAGCGAGGAAGAACGCGGTGCGAATATCCCCTTCCGAGGTCACGTTATCGGCGCGGAATGCATCGTGAAAACGGCTGAAGTCTGGCAGCGGCGGATAATTTTCCATCAGGTTCGACACCCGATTGTCGAACGAGCGGCGTTCCATCTTGCTGGCATCATCCAGCAGATCATCCAGCGATTTGGCGATCTCGACCAGCACTTCGATCAGATAGGCGACGCTGGACCGGGTCGTGCCGATGTTGGTCATGAACAACACAGTGTTGCGCGATGTTTTGTTGATCTGGATGCCGTATTTATCCATCAGGATATCGGTCTTGAACGTGTCACCGTCCCAGCCCGTGCCGCCCACCAAAAGGGTCACGCGGCTGGCATCCAGAACGAACTGGTCTTTCTCCCAGCAGTCCCACATGTCGGTCCAGCCCTGTTCCTGATCGTAATAGCTGGTGACCCCGCTTTCGCGATATTCCTCGGGGATCATATCGCCTGCGGTCAGTACCTTGAAATATTTGCTAAGCAGCGGATGGTCGGCGATGGCGCGGCGCATCGACAGGGCCGCTTCGATCTGGCGTTGGACGAATTCGAACCCTTCCAGCTCAACCTGCCTGCGACCTACATCCAATGACGCAATGATCTGATAGTTGGGCGATGTGGATGTATGGGTCATGTAAGCTTCGTGGAACGACTGTTCCACCTCGCCTTTAAAGTCCTGGTCGTTGACATGCAGCATCGACCCCTGACGCAAAGACGTCAGCGTTTTATGGGTCGATTGCGTGGTATAGACCCGCACCCGCGACGTTGGCGGCGGGATCAACCGTGTGTTCAGCAGGGTTTCGTCATCTGCATCTTTCAGCGTGGCCTGCTGCGCCTCATAGGCTTCGGCGTGTTTGGCCGTCTTGAACTTTTCGCGCAGGGTATTGGCGGCATTCATACCTGTGCGCTGGCGATATGTCGGGTTGAAACGGGCAAAGGCAAACCATGCCTCGTCCCACAGGAAAACGAGGTCGGGCTTGATCGCCAGACATTCTTCCATGACGCGTTCGACGTTATAAACCAGCCCATCAAAGGTACAGTTGGTCAGCAACAACATACGCACCTGATCCAGCTTGCCCGCCGCCTTGAGCGTCAGCAATTGCTGCTTGATCTCGCGCAGGGGCACGGCACCGTACATCGAATATTCATTCAACGGATAGCTATCAAGGTAACAGACCTGCGCGCCCGCCAGCACCATGCCGTAATGGTGCGATTTATGGCAATCGCGGTCGACCAGCACGATGTCACCGGGCCGCACCAACGCCTGAACGACGATCTTGTTACAGGTCGATGTACCGTTGGTGGCAAAGAACGTCTGCTTTGATCCGAACGCCCGCGACGCCAGTTCTTGCGCCTCTTTGATCGGGCCGTGCGGTTCCAGCAAACTATCCAACCCGCCAGACGTGGCAGAGGTTTCGGCAAGGAAGATATTGGGCCCGTAAAACGCGCCCATATCTTGAATCCAGTGGGAACGGGTGATCGATTTGCCGCGGCTGATCGGCATCGCGTGGAACACGCCCGTGGGCTGTTTGGAGTATTCGACAAGTGCGGTGAAAAACGGCGATTTGTTCCGCGCCTGCACACCGCGCAGAATATTCAGGTGCAGCTCCATAAAGTCTTCTTGGTTATAGAAAACCCGCCGACAGATACCCAGATCAAGGCCTGCGATGTCTTCGACCGACCGTTCGGTGACCAGATAGGCGTCCAGTTCAGGCCGCACCTTGGCGATCATCCGGCACAGTTCGGGGCCATAGTTTTCGGGCTGCAGTTTTTCGATCTCTTCCTGACCACCTGCACGCGCCAGATAGCGGGTCAAAATCTGTTTATCCATTTTGGATTTCAGCGTCAGACCGGGGCGCACAACGATGGCTTGGATGTTGTAGTTAAACAGCACGGCAATCAGCGCGTCTTCGATGGATTTGACGACCACCGCCTCGTAATGAAACGGGTCTTCAGGGCGGCGCATGCGGCTGACGTTGGATTTCAGCCAGCGTTCCTGCTGTTCGCTTACATCGTCAACGATCAAAACCTCGAAATAGGGTTTCGTCAGCGCCCGCGCTTCGGGGGACAGCATTGCCTCGTCGTCATGTTCTTCGTTGTCGATGCTGTCACGCTCAAGCGGGATGGACCGGCGGCGATAGGCCCCTGTGGTCAGCCCACGGGCGATGCGGTTGATGGCGAATGCCATGTCTTCAAAGTTGTTGTGATTCAGCATCCGCTGCAGATGTTCGAACGCAGGCATGCCCGGAAATGCCCAATAGGGTTCAATCAAGGCAAGTGATGCAAAAAGCTCTTGGCATGTTCCCCGCAGTTTTTCGATCTCTGCGGGGCTTGCTTTGCGGGTCAGGGCTGTTGCCGCCCCGCGCAGTGCGCTCCACCTGTCCGACCGCAACTGAATTGCCGACGAATAGTTGTTCATAGAATGCATCAATCGTACTCCGGTTAGGGCGTCCGCTTTTGCATCCTGCGCCCCGGCCAAAGACTGGCCGGGACAAGATACAAAAGCTTAGCCGCTGGATGTTGGACCGCTTCCGGCGGGTGCGCCGGGTTTTACGGGTGGGTTCGGTGGTGCAGCGGCAGGGACCGCAGCGACATGAGGTTCAGCCGGAACTGTCGCTGTTCCAGCAGTTGGGTTTGGTAAAGGTTCGTGTGCGAAGCTGGGTGTCGCATCTTGCCCCTTAAAGGTTGGCGCATCGGGGATAAGTTGCGCGGGCACATCAACATGCAGACCCGCACGCGTACCTTGATGAGGTATTTCAAGCGGGCCAAGCGTGTTCAAATAGGCGTCTGTTCCGCTGGTGCGATCATAGACCGAGAAATCGGTAGACCGGTCGCGGAAGGATTTCAGAACCTGGCCCAAACCCTTCATACCGGTTTCACGCTGACGGCGAACCATCGACAAGTCAACTTCGATCGGGAACATGTCTTCTTGGCCAGCGGATTGGTGTAGCACCATCGATGTCGGATCAACGACCAAGGATTTGCCAACGCCGCCCGCCCCAAGGCCGTTCACCGCAAAGACATAGCACTGGAATTGCGCCGCCGTTGCGCGCGCGATGGCCAGTTCGGCGTCACGGTCGGTGGTGCCCGTCAGAACAGGCGTCAAAAGAACTTCGACGCCCTGGCTGGTCAGCTGGCGCGTGGTTTCCGGGAACCACATGTCATAGCAGATCGACAGGCCGAAACGGCCGACTTCTGGCACGTCAAAGACGCAGAATTCAGTGCCCGCCGCGATACCGGATTCGTAAGGCCGGAACGGGAACATCTTGGCATAGCGGCGAATGATCTCGCCCTCGGGGTTGATCACCACGGCGGTGTTATAAACGCGGCCATCCTCGGGGTTTTTCAAAAACATCGATCCGGGGATCAGCCAAACGCGGTGCTTGCGCGCGGCGGCTTGAAACTTCTCTAGTGTTTCGTTTTCCGGCGGCAGGGCAAAGCGATCCAACGGGCCAAAGGGGGCCAGTTCCGAAAACAGAACCATCTGTGTCCACGGGAAACGCGCCATCAGAATATCCAGCCGCTGGATCATTCCATCGACGTTGGATTCCAAAGCATTGACGTACATTTGCACGCCTGCAATCGCAAAAGGTGTCATAAGAAGTTACTCCGTCCAAGGGGGCGTTTCTGGCGGGACATATTCCCGCCAGAGGCCCAAGTTGGACAGTCCATACCCCGTCTGTTCAGAATACTAAACAGGTGACGTGCTGGCCCCTTAAGCGCCCTGTGCATGGCTTGTATGCGTGACACGCACATTGCTCTATTGCTTACCCCGTTGTCGTCTGGCGAATGCCACGTGAATTACGGCCTCTTTGCAGCACTACAACCAAGGCAAGCAGCAAAAGCGCAGGGATAAACATCCAGTATTTGCTGGGCACGGACACAGGTTTGAGAACGCGCAGAACCTCTTGATCCCAGTCCAGACCGGCAGCCGCTGCAGATGAATCGTACAGCACATCATCGATGATCATCTTGTCGCCATCCATGCGTGTCACGATACCTGCTGCTTCCAGTTTTTCCTCGCCTGTGGTGCCTTCGCCAATCGGCAGCAGCGCCACAAATTCAATCGGATCACCCAGATCACCAACACCGGACACACGCAGGCGCAAATTCTCGCCAACGGGTGTATCGGCTGCGGCTTGCACGATCTCGGCTGGTGCTTCCTCAAGATACGGTGGGAACACCATATCCATCCAGAAACCGGGCCGGAACAGCGTGAATGCGATCAGCAGCAGGGCAATGGTTTCGTAAAAACGGTTTCTAGCCAGGAACCACCCTTGGGTCGCCGCCGCGAACAGCAGCATCGCAAAGGTCGCGACAATGAAGACGAATATACCCTGAACCATCGTCACATTGATCAACAACAATTCGGTGTTGAAGATGAACAGGAACGGCAGTGCTGCGGTGCGCAAGCTGTAGAAAAACGCGACCACACCGGTTTTGATCGGATCACCGCCAGAGACAGCAGCAGCGGCAAAGCTCGCCAAACCCACCGGCGGCGTCACATCGGCCATAATGCCAAAGTAGAACACGAACAGGTGCACAGCGATCAGCGGCACGATCAGACCATTTTGCTGGCCCAAGGTCACAATGACAGGGGCAAGCAGCGCAGACACAACGATATAGTTCGCCGTGGTCGGCAGACCCATGCCAAGAATCAGCGACAAGATCGCGGTCAGGAACAGAATGGCAAGGATATTGCCGCCCGACAGAACCTCGACCACATCGGCCAAAGCAGACCCCACACCGGTTTGGCTGACAACGCCCACGATGATACCCGCCGTCGCAGTGGCGATACCGATACCGATCATGTTGCGCGCACCAACGACCAAGCCGTCGATCAGGTCTTTGACACCTTCAACCACGTCATTGGCAAACTGGCTTTCGCCGCGGAAAATCGCCATCAGCGGACGTTGGGTGACCAAGATGAACACCATATAGGTGGTTGCCCAGAACGCCGACAGGCCGGGGGACAGGCGATCAACCATAAGCGCCCAAACCAGCACGACGATTGGCAGGATAAAGTGCAAACCGGAACGCACCGTTGGCCCGGGCATCGGCAGGCGTGTCACAGGCTCGTTCGGATCGTCCAGCTTCAGCGGCTCTTCTTTGGAACCGATATACAGCAGGGCCGCGTAAACCGCCGTCAGCACACCAAAGATGATGTAGCCCGCGCTGTTCGGGAACGCAGGGCGCAACCAGCCCATGCCATAGTACACGGCAAAGCTCAGCGCGCAGATCGCCGCAACGACAAACGCGGTCACCAGCAGGCGCTGCACAATCGGCTTGGGCGTATAGGGACGTTCAAGCCCGACCATGCCGGCCTTCAAGGCCTCAAGATGCACGATATAAACCAACGCAATGTAGGAAATCACCGCAGGCAGGAACGCATGCGTGACCACGTCGAAATAGGGAATGCCCACATATTCAACCATCAAGAACGCCGCAGCGCCCATAACAGGCGGCATGATCTGACCGTTCACGGAGGAGGCAACCTCGACCGCGCCCGCCTTTTCAGAGCTGAACCCGACCTTTTTCATCAACGGAATGGTGAATGTACCTGTGGTCACAACATTCGCGATGGAAGAACCCGAGATCAGGCCCGTCATCGCAGAGGACACAACGGCAGCCTTCGCAGGCCCGCCCTTCATGTGGCCCATCATGCTGAACGCGACCTGGATAAAGTAGTTGCCCGCCCCGGCCTTATCCAGCAGCGCGCCGAACAGAACGAACAGGAAAACAAACGACGTCGAAACACCAAGCGCGATGCCGAACACACCTTCGGTGGTGATCCACTGGTGGTTCACGATCTCGGACAGGCTGTTGCCCTTATGCGCGATGATGTCGGGCATCACCGGACCAAGCACGTTGTAGATCAAAAAGACCGAGGCCACGATCATCAGTGCCGGGCCAAGCGCGCGGCGCGTCGCCTCAAGCAGGATCATGATACCGATCACGAAAACCACGGTATCTTGCATGTTGGGCGCGCCAACGCGGCTGGAAATATCGCGGTAGTAAACGAACAAATACAGTGCGGCTGCGGCACCGACGATGGCCAAGGCCCATTCCCAAACCGGAACGCGGTCTTTGGGGGAGCCCAGCAAAACGGTGGCAACAACACCAAGCGCGACCAGCAGAATCCACCATGTTGGTGTTCCGTCTTTGGCAGCAACCATAAACAGATAGGCCAACACAATCGGCACAATCAGACCAAGGCCCAATTGTACTTTGGTGCGGGCCGCGGGAAAGGCGGTGATGCCAAGGAACAAGGCAAACGCCAGGTGGATAGACCGGGTTTCGGTGTCGTTAAACACGCCCCAGCCCACAACAAACGGAATGGGTGACGCGATCCAAAGCTGGAACAGCGACCACGCAAGGGCAATCATCGCGAGGAAAAAGCCGACGCTCCCCGTCGCGGAACGGCCGCCCGTGTCAGAAGACGCAACAAGTTCATCCAGTTCCGCCTGACTTAGGCCCGCGCGCCCTGCGGCTCCGGCCTCGACGGCAGCGGCTTGCTGTTGATCTTTGTTTGACATGTGTAGTCCCCCTGATGGCCCCATCTTAGGACGAGTGCCGCTTTTTTGGTATCTGGCGGGCCTTGCAGCCCATAGAAAGCGGGGCACACCCGCTTTCTAGGTTAGCTTGGGTTAGATTATTCGATCCAACCGCGCTCTTTGTAGTACTTTGCAGCACCGTCATGCAGAGGTGCGGACAAACCGCCAGAGATCATCTCTTCCTCTTGAAGGTTCGCAAACGCAGGATGCAGCTTTTTGAAGCGGTCAAAGTTGTCGAACACAGCTTTTACAACTTCGTACACCACGTCGTCGTCAACATCGGACGATGTCACAAACGTCGCCTTCACACCGAATGTTTTCACATCGCTGTCTGTGCCTTTGTACATGCCACCGGGGATGGTCGCATATGCATAGAACGGGTTTTCAGCGACCAGCTTGTCGATGGCTTCGCCTTCAACCGGAACCAGCTTGGCGTCGACTGTGGAAACCGCTTCTTGGATCGACCCGTTTGGGTGGCCCACGGTATAGATGATCGCATCAACCTTGTTATCGCCCAATGCGGCAGCTTGCTCGGCTGGTTTCAGCTCGGACGCGAGCGCGAAATCATCCATGGACCAGCCTTTGGCGTCCAGAACGACTTCCATTGTGGCCAGCTGACCGGAACCGGGGTTACCCACGTTAACGCGCTTGCCTTTAAGGTCGTCAAAGCTGTCGATGCCTGCGTCAGCGCGTGCAATCACAGTGAACGGTTCAGAGTGTACAGAGAACACCGCCCGCTCTTTGTCGAACTTTTCGCCTTCAAATTTTGAAGTGCCGTTATAGGCATGGTACTGCCAGTCGGATTGGGCAACGCCCATATCCATATCACCCGCTTTGATCGCGTTGATGTTGGCGATGGAACCACCTGTCGAAGGTGCCGTGCACTTCAGACCGGTTTTGGCGCTGTCACGGTTCACCAGACGGCAGATCGACTGACCCACAACAAAGTAAACGCCGGTTTGACCGCCGGTACCAATGGTGATGAATTTTTCTTGTGCTGTCGCTGCAGTGCCCGCGACAAGCGCAGAAGCAATAGCGATGGACTTGAAAAGTGTCATTTTGATAGTCTCCCAACTTTTTCCCAGACCCCCCGTCATTCAGCGCGGGGTTTCATAGATACCTGAAATGAGCGCAGATATTTTCGAGTAAAACAAGCCAATTTATTGCAGTCTAGAGGTTGAATACACGCCACAAACACCGGTTTCGGCGTCGGCGACCTTGGCCGCACCCCTGCATCCTATTGGTGTATCGGCGTTGGATTTAATGCTCGCCAGTCACTTGTGCCGGTATGGAACCAATACAACCATTTGATTTAAAATGCTTTTGGCAAGACGGTCGGTGACGATAGTTACAAACACACATGCAGTGTTGAGAAAATCAAACGACGGCATTTTTAATTGTATCGGATAAATTGTGGCACCCTCGTGAAATCCCAAGTATTTATGCTATAGGCTATGTCAGCCTCGAAAAACTGCCTAAAATGGGCGCACCCGCAGGAGAATGCATGAAAAGAATCCCGTCCCTCGCCCGTTTTGGAACGTTTGCGGGGGTGCTGTTTTTAGCCCTGCTTTCCCTCGTCTTTCTGGTAACTTGGTCGATCTGGTTCATCATACCGCTCGCGCTTTTCGGGGTGCTGTCGCTGATGGGCGTCTATGATGTTTTTCAGGAAAAGCACTCGATCCTGCGCAACTATCCCGTAATGGGCCACATGCGGTTCTTCTTTGAAGGGATACGCCCGGAAATCCGGCAGTACCTCATTGAATCCGATCAGGACGAAGAACCCTTTAGCCGCGATGACCGGTCTTTGGTCTATCAGCGCGCCAAAGGCCAAGAAGACGCGCGGCCCTTTGGCACGCGGATGCGGGTTTACGATGCGGGATATTCCTGGGTCACCCATTCCGTGCAGCCCGTGCATATCACAGACACCGATTTCCGCGTGCGCATCGGCAATGACGACTGCAAGCAACCCTATGATGCGTCGATCTACAACATTTCCGCGATGAGCTTTGGCTCCCTTTCTGCCAATGCAATCAGCGCGTTGAATAAGGGGGCCAAGATGGGCGGTTTTGCCCATGACACCGGCGAAGGTGGCGTAAGCCGCTATCACCGCGATGGCGGCGGTGATCTGATCTACGAAGTCGGTTCGGGGTATTTCGGGTGCCGCACTGCCGATGGTCAATTCGATCCGCAAAAATTCAAAGCCCAAGCCAGCAGCGACCAGATCAAGATGGTCGAACTTAAGCTAAGCCAGGGCGCAAAGCCCGGACATGGCGGTATGCTTCCTGCCTCAAAGATCAGCGCCGAAATTGCCGAGGCGCGTGATATTCCCATGGGTCAGGATTGCGTGTCACCCGCCGCGCATTCTGCCTTTACCACCCCTATCGAGATGATGGAGTTCTTGGGCCAGCTGCGCGACCTGTCGGGCGGAAAGCCTGTGGGGTTCAAGCTGTGCATCGGACACCAACGTGAGTTCATGTGCATGGTCAAAGCGATGCTGGAAACCGGGATCGTACCGGATTTCATCGTCGTGGACGGCACCGAAGGCGGCACAGGTGCCGCACCGCTTGAGTTTGCGAACCATGTCGGCATGCCAATGGTCGAAGGCCTTACCTTTGTGCACAACACCCTGCGCGGTGCGGGCATACGCGATCAGGTCAAACTGGGCGCGGCGGGCAAGGTCGTATCGGCATTCGACATCGCACGATGTCTGGCACTGGGCGCGGATTGGTGCAATTCGGCGCGCGGGTTCATGTTTGCGATCGGCTGTATTCAGGCGCAGGCGTGCCACACGAACCACTGTCCCGTTGGCGTCGCGACCCAAGACCCAATACGCCAACGCGCGCTGGATGTCGGCCACAAAAGCGAACGCGTCGCACGGTTTCACCGTAATACCCTGAAAGCCTTGGGCGAAATGACCGGTGCTGCCGGGCTGGAGAACCCCAGCGAATTCCTGCCGCGCCATTTAATGCTGCGTCAGGGCGACAAAAGCATGGTGCAAGGCGACGAGGTCTATGGCTATCTGCCCGAAGGATACCTGCTGGATGACAAGGCCTTGGATTATAAGGGCAACAAGACCCGTTGGGACCGTGCGCAGGCCTCCAGTTTTGTGCCCTTCGATTGATGCAGGTGCCGGAATTTTCAAAATTCCGGCCCGTTTTCTTTGAAAGATAACGACGCCCAAACGCAAAAGGCGCGCAGGTTTCCCGGCGCGCCTTTTTCAATGTGATAGGGCTGGGGCTTATTCAGCCATCGCAGCCTGAACAGCCGCTTCGAAAATGTTCAGGCCTTCTTCCACAATCTCGTCCGATGCGGTCAGTGGCACCATCACGCGGATCGCGTTGCCATGCATGCCGCAGCTTAGCAGCAGCAGGCCACGCTTGAGCGCATGGGCGATGACACGTTTGGTGAAATCACCATCAGGTGTGGCTGTGTCAAAGTCTGTTACGAATTCAACCGCGATCATCGCGCCCAATCCGCGAATATCCCACATCCGGAACGGTGCCGAACGTGCGCCAATCTCGGCAAAGCGTGCCTTGATATGTTCGCCCATCGATGTTGAACGCGCCAGCAGGCCTTCTTCCTCGATTGCGGCGATGGCTGCCAGGGATGCCGCGCAGGCAACAGGGTTGCCGCCATATGTGCCACCCAAACCACCGGGGGCCATGGCATCCATCACGTCGGCGCGGCCAATCACACCGGCCAACGGATATCCGCCCGCCATGGATTTCGCGACCGTGATCAGGTCTGGCACAACGCCGGAATGTTCAATCGCGAACCATGTCCCTGTGCGGCCAAAGCCGGCTTGCACTTCGTCAGCGATCAGCAGAATGCCATGTTCGTCGCAGATGTCGCGCAGCTGCTGCATCATGTCGAACGGCACGGGGGTATACCCGCCCTCGCCCAAGACAGGCTCAATAATGATGGCCGCAACGCGTTCGGGCTGCGCATCCGTCAGGAACAGATTTTTCAGGCCGGTAATGGCGTCTTGAACCGTAATACCATCACGCTGCGATGGGAAAGGCGCGCGGAAGATGTCGGACGGGAACGGGCCCACGTCTTTTTTGTAGGGGGACACCTTGCCGGTCATGCCCAGCGTCAGCAATGTGCGGCCGTGATACCCGCCGGTAAAGGCGATCACACCGGGGCGGCCCGTCGCGGCGCGCGCGATTTTTACCGCGTTTTCAACGGCCTCGGCACCTGTGGTCACCAGCAACGTCTTTTTCGGCTGATCACCGGGGGCCAGCGCGTTCAGTTTCTCGGCCAGCTCAATATAGGGGCCGTAGGGCACAACCTGAAAGCTGGTGTGCGTGTACTGATCTTCTTGGGCCTTTGCAGCTGCGACCACTTTTGGGTGACGGTGGCCGGTGTTCAGCACGCCAATACCACCAACAAAATCGATGTAGCGGTTGCCGTCTACATCCCACAGCTCTGCGTTTTCAGCGTATTTCGCGTAGATCGGGGCAGCAGAGGCAACACCGCGCGGCACGGCCTGCTCGCGGCGGGCAATCAGTTGCTCGTTCGTGGCGATTGCAACATTCGCTTCCAGCATGTCTGGAACTACTGTGCTTTTAGTCGATTTCTTGGCCGCGCCTTTGCGATGCTGTTTTTTGACTGTGCTGGACATATGAAATTCCTTTTGAACGAAGCAGAGTGCGTTTAAAATCCTATTATTGCGTTTAATTTAATTGTCAATCATGTTTCAATTCAAACAATGGCCCATATCAATGCTGCGCCAAAATTTGCCTGTGATCGCGCACAGATACAGGCTAGAGATCGAAAAAGAAAAATTCAGGGGCCAGACGTGAACATAGGTCAACGGCTAAGAAAGATTCGGGAAGAACGCGGGCTTTCCCAACGAGAGCTTGCCAGTTTGGCCGGGCTCACCAACGGCACGATTTCACTGATCGAGAAGAATAAGACCAGCCCGTCGGTTGCCTCGCTCAAAAGCTTGCTGGACGCGATCCCCATTAGCATGGCCGAATTTTTTGCCACGTTGGAAGATCAAGAAACCCCCAAGGTCTTTTACCGAAAGCATGAATTTACCGAAGTATCCCCGTCAAGCGAAGAGCAGGTTTCCCTGCGCCAGCTAGGCAACGCTGAAAAGCACACCCTGCAAGTGTTATACGAGACATATCAACCCGGTGCGGACACCGGGCCAGAGTGGATCGTTCACGAGGGTGAAGAGGCGGGGATCGTCATTTCAGGTGAGGTCGAAGTGACAGTCGATGGCACGGTTGAGGTGCTTGCCGCGGGGGACGGGTATCTGTTCGACAGCCGTCTGCCGCATCGGTTCAGAAACATCAGCGACACAGTCTGCGTGGTGTTTAGCGCCTGTACACCGCCGAGCTTCTGACAACCGGATCGCGCATTAGGTCACATGCCCGGCAGATTGTTTTGATCGTCGTCGTCGGATCGAAAAGACGACCACTTGTTTCGCTTCTCATCATCCCGTTTGCGTGTCGTCAAAGATACTATGGCGAGGGCAGCCAGCGTCAGGATCATCAGCGATCCTATGAATAGATCTATCGTCACAGCTACCTCCTTTCAAAAATGTGTTTCGCGATTCAGGGGGTCAACGGCCCGAACTGCGTAATGTTCCAACGCAGCGATCACGTTTCACGGCTGTTTTCGTGAAGTCGCCCAAAAGGCAACGCACGGCATTGGCATCAGGGGTGCTGTGATCGACGGTTTTTTCGCTAGATTTCGGTCAGTCTAACGCGCGCAGGGTTAAAGATTTCTGAACCGGTTGCCGAGGGTGGACAGCCAAGCTGCCGCCCAATGGACCGTTAATAATCGTAGACGATCTTTGATTTCAGCGGTACGGGGAATTCGACCGACAGGGTATAGCTGTCAGGCTCTTCTATGATCTCGAACTGGCCATTCAGTTGCCGCGAGAATGCATTGATCAGCCGCGACCCCAAACCGGTGCCTTTTTCAACTTCACCGTGACCGGTGGAGTTTCTGACCGTCAGCAAGGCCATTTCTGGGGCCGTGTACTTTAGATTAACCTCGATCCAACCTTTGTCCGTCTGTCCAACCGCGACATATTTCAGCGCGTTGGTGACCGCTTCGGACACCAGCAATGTCAGCGGTGCCGCATCGTCGGGGTCCAGTTGGATCGCCTCGTATTTCTGGGTGACAGTGATCCCGGACCCGCTTGGCAGGCCGACACTTAGCAGTTGGTTAACGATCTCGTGCATCAAGACGCCGCCATCAACGCGGGTCAGATTATCGTTTTGATACAGGCTTTTATGCACCGTCGCGAGGCTTAGAATACGGTCTTGAAGGCGCTGCAAAACACGCTTTGCGTCAGGCGTGCTGGCCTGCCGGATCTGCATGTTCATAATGGACGAAATCAGCTGAAGGTTATTTTTAACGCGGTGGTGCACTTCCTTCAAAAGGATGTTCTTTTGACGCAGGTTGTCTTCCAACCGGGCCTCGTCCCGCAGGATTGATTCAGCCATCCCCACAAACGCTTCTTCCATGTTCACGATTTCGGTCGGAACCACCCCGCCAAGCGCGGTGCGCGGCAAGGTTCTGTTCAACGCGAAATGGCGCATCTGACGGCCCAGTTTGCGGATGTGTTTGATTGCCAACCGGTTCAGCGCCCAAAACGCCACGATCAGGCTTGCGATCCACATAACGACCGGCAGCACGAGGTTCAGCCGCGTCGATGCACCCGCCGTAAGCAGGGGGGAATCCTCTGGCCAGACGCTCATCGCGTAGACAACACCCGGCACGATTGGCAGGATCGCATAAACGCGGTCATCGCCGCGCAGGCTGGTGGCACGGATCACGCGGCCCGATTGCCCGGCATACCACTTAAGCTCTTGCACAGACGGCATTTCCTGACGGGCCATTTCGCGGTCGTTTTCGGTTGTCAGAATTTCACCTTCAGCGTTGAAGGTCACCATGGCGGTGGGCCTGATCTCTAGGTCAGGTTCCACACCCTCGCGAAAAACACGCTCGGGGATCGACATGTTCACAAAGCCCAGCAATTCGCCTTCTACCCTTAGCGGCGCGCTGACGATCAGCACAGCTTCCGGGCTGACCGCGGGTCGCAGCGAAAAATTCGCTGTGCGCTTTTTGCTGATCATTAGCTTTTTGAAATTCGTGTTTTCGCTCATGTCGGTGGCGATACCGTTCGACACACACTCCATCTGCCCGTCGACCCTGACAAAGCTCACAAGCGTATAAAGGTTGGAGGTCTTTTGATATTCACGCAAAAACGCACTGCACGAGAAACTGTCGGCTTTGATCAGGTTCACAACAGACGCCAGCGCATCGGCCCCGCCGAACGCTTCTTGAATAATACTGCTTTCGTTCGACGATGCCTGTTCCGTAATCGCCAGCAATGAAAGCTCGGCGTTTATCATGCTTTGCTCTGCGATCTCGCGGGTTTGCACGACCGAGATTAACCCGATCGGCAACAGCGCAAGCGATAGAAATAGCAAAACCCGAAAGGTCAGCCCCCGAAAGACATCAGTGCCAGGAAAGCCCGAAGTCATCGTTAAAAGGACGAAACTTTTGACGACGAAATAACTGACATTGTCGCATCATCTGTCATCTCAAGGCTTTCGTCATCCCGCAGGCCCATAAGCTCGGCGATGCGGGCCCGCGCGCGGTTGGTACGGCTTTTGATAGTCCCCACGGCGACGCCACACATTTCTGCGGCCTCTTCATACGAGAAACCAGACGCACCGACCAAAAGCAGCGCCTCGCGTTGCTCGTCTTTCAATTCGCCCAGCGCCTTGCGGAAATCTGTCATTTGCATATGGCCGTCATGTGCAGGTTTTTCGGCCAAGCTTTCGGTGAATACACCGTCCACATCAGCGACTTCCCGGTTCGACTTGCGACGCGACGAATAATAAGTGTTGCGCAGAATGGTGAACAGCCAGGCCCGCATGTTGGTGCCGGTCTCGAACTTATCGATATTGGTCCACGCTTTGACCACGGTATCTTGTACCATGTCATCCGCGATGGCCCCGTTTCGGGTCAAACTGATGGCAAAGGCGCGCATGGCCGGCAAATGCTCGACCAGTTCATCACGCGGGTCTGAACCGTTCATTCGGATTTTCCGCCGCTTTTCTCTTGCTCTTTTAGTTTGTTCAACAAGTCTTTGAATTTGTCAGGAATACCTTCTTCCATCGTCTCGTCGTAGACGCGCCGAAGGTTTTCGTCGATGAAACGTTCTTTTTCTTCGTTATTGCCCAACTGCATCGACATTTTTCCTGACTTTGACATATATTCTGCACACCGTGTGGAACTAAACACGCATCTGCGGGGTTTGGTTCCATAATTATTTTAAAAGGACAACGATAAATGACGGACGTCACAGAAAACACGAGTGTCAGCGACGCGTTGGGTCAATGCCTTCCATACTTGCGTCGTTATGCACGCGCACTCACGGGCAGTCAAACCAGCGGCGATGCATTTGCAGCAGCAGCGCTCGAGGCCATTCTGGTAGATCGGTCGATGTTGGACGGAGTAGACGTTCGGACAGGGATCTTCAAAGTTCTGTATGGCATCTGGTCAAGCGCCGGTGCCCCGATCGAAGAAGGCGAGACTGGCCCACGTGCACGTGCCCAGAAACACCTTGCCAAACTGACCAACCACAGCCGCGAAGCATTGCTGTTGCACACCATCGAAGGTTTCTCCTTTGCCGAAGTCGGTCAGATCATCAATGTGGACGAGGAAGAGGCCAGCCAGCTGGTACAAATCGCCCGCCGTGAAATGGCTGATAGCGTCACAGGTTCGGTCATGATCATCGAAGACGAGGCAATCATTGCGATGGACATCGAGTCCATTGTCGCCGACATGGGCCACCGTGTCACCGGCATCGCCCGCACCCGCGACGAAGCGGTTAAATTGGGCAAGGCCGATGTACCGGACCTGATCCTTGCCGATATCCAGCTTGCGGATAATTCTTCCGGGATCGATGCGGTTAACGACCTGCTGGCGGATCTGGGCCACCGCCCAGTGATCTTTATCACCGCATTCCCCGAACGTCTGCTGACCGGTGACAAGCCTGAGCCCGCGTTCCTGATCTCCAAGCCCTATAGCGTTGATCAGGTAGTTTCGGCTGTTTCACAAGCGATGTTCTTTTCATCGACGGAAACGCTCAACTCCTGATCCTTTTGCAAGGACCGGAATTAAAAGGCCGCGCACCACTGCGCGGCCTTTTTGCGTTTGGCGCGTAGACCGGGTTCGCCTAGCCAGCCGTACCTTGCAAAAAACCTTGTCACAGGTTTCGCAGACGGCATAAAGGACGCCATGAGCACCTGTGCGATCACAATGGTTTACAAAGATTACTGGGCGCTGTCGCAGTGGTATACGCATTACGGTCGTTTGCTGGGGTACGAGCACCTATACATCGTCGCGCACGGGCATGACCCGATGATCGCCGACCTTTGTCCGCTGGCCAATATCACCACAATCCCCCGCGATACCCTAGAAGGGTTCGACCGCAAGCGCGGCAAGTTTCTGAATGAATTCGCGGATGACTTGGGTCAGACCTATGATTGGGCCATCCAGACCGATGTTGACGAATTGGTATGCTTTGATCCGGCGATTTACACTTCTTTCGAGGATATCTTTGAAACGTCCTCGGATGCGGTTTTTGCGTTGGGTCTGGATGTTGCCGAAACGATCAATGATCGGGTTTTGACTGAGCGCCAGATGGCCTTGGGTCATCGGTCTACGGCAGTTTTTACCGGACATTACAGCAAAGCTTGGGCATCCAAACGCGGCACTGCGCTATGGCGGCACGGGATCAAGGTCGCGCCGGACAAGCTGGCCACTGCACCGTTTAATCTGCCCAAGGGCGTGTATTTGACCCATCTCAAATACGCCAACCTAAGGGCGCTTGAGATTGCCAATGAACATCGCATCGGCATCGGAAACACCGCAGGCAAAGGCCTGCCCGGTGCCGCATGGAAAGAGGCCGACAAAGTCGCCGCGCGGTTTTACCTGCATCTTGTCCGCTATGACGACAAGGACTGGGCCAGCGCCCGAGACGAGGCATATGACGCCATCGTTTCCGACCCCCTCCGTGACGCAAAAGAAAATGTGCTTAGAAGCGCGTCAAAGGTGTTCAAACATCGCGTCACGCTGCCCAGCTGGTTCAAGACATATTTCGGTGCAGATCAAGAACGCGCAACCAAAGCCTGCTGAGCGGTCAACGCCGCCCACTCGCTGCGCGTCGGTCCGTCACATTATGTTCGGGCGGCAGGCTGACTATGATAGGCTGGAACTGAATCACTCCCCACGCGTTTGTAATGCAAGATATTCAGTTAATTAAGGAGACTAGAAATGGTTAAGGAAATGACAAAAGACGCCGCTGCAAAAGACGTAAAAGCGGCCAAGGATGTCACCGTAGAGGATCTTTCCCTGCAAATCTCGATCCTCAAAGAGGATATCGCAGCGCTCACAAGCTCTGTCAGCACATATGGCAAAACCGCCACCCGTGATGCCGCGAACCAAGCCAAGACAGCAGCACATGACTATGCCGACCTTGGCAAAGCAAAAGCCGCCGAAGCACAGCAAAACGCCGAAGATTTCATTCGCACGCAGCCAGCGACCGCAATGGGTATCGCAGCGGGCGTCGGTTTTCTGGTCGGGCTAATCGCGGCACGTCGGTAATGCTGAACGTTTTATTGGATAGAGTTGCCTTACGGGCAACCGAAACAGCCCAGACCGCAGCAATCGGTCTGGGCGCTGGCATTTGCCTGATGGTCGGATCGGTATTTCTTGCCGTTGCGGCGTGGCTCTTTTTGCTCACGATCACCACGGCGCTGACGGCCTGCCTGATCATGGGCGGCCTGTTCTTTGGTGTCGGTCTGGTGATGATCGCCGCAATGAACATCCGGTCACGCCACCTGCAACGCAAAAGAGCAGCAGAACTACTGCGCCTAGAAGCCGAACGCAGGGCAATGGGCCCAACCGGAATCGAAGGTATCGTGGGCATCGTCGTCGCGCTGATCAACGGTTTCAACGCTGGCAAAAAAACGAGACTTTGATCTCTTACATCAACGCCCCGCCCGTTGCCGGACGGGGCTTTCACGCCATCGACGCATTCCCCCAAAAACTTAGACCCTTATAAGGGTTCGCTTTCGTCTGGTGTGACGAAACCATCCGCGACGACAGCCCCACGTTCCCCTGCCGGGCGCGCGGGGCCTATGGTGGTGTCCGGACGCATGCGCAATTCAACCTGCGCATTCCATGACGCGCCCATCAGCACCAAAAAGCTGCTGATCCACAACCAAACCAACATCGCAACAACCGCCCCGATGGATCCGTAAACCTGATTATAATTCCCGAAATTGGCGACGTAATAGCTGAATAAATATGACACGATGGCCCAAGACGCGACGGCAAACACTGCCCCCACCGTCAGCCAACGCGCCCGCGCGCCACGCCGGTTCGGCCCAAAGCGGTACAAAACGCCGATGCCCGCCAGCAACACCGTGATCGCAATGCTCCACCGGATCAAATCCGCAACGATCACACCGGATCTGCCAAGCGGAATAAACGACAAAACGATGGGCGCAATCACCACGGTCAGCAACGCGATGATCCCGACCATTACCAACCCAAAGGTCAGCACCAAAGCCTGCAGATAATGCCGTGCGAAATTGCGGTTCCGCTCGTGATAGACACTGTTCAGGCCGATCATCATCGCGCCAACCCCCGCCCGCGCCGACCAAAGCGCGGCAAGAACCGACACGGTCCCGGCCCAGCCCAAGGTCTCTGAACTGGTGGTCACCAGCGATACAATCTGCTTGTTCATGATTTTGTAAACGTCGTCCGGCAGCAGCCCGCGCATCTCTTCCAACTGGGCGATCACGACGACAGGGTCAGAGATCAGGCTAAGAAGCGTCACCAAAGCCGCCAGCGCCGGAAACAGCGACAACATCCCATAGAAGGCGACCCCGGCCGCGACCATTGCGATATTCAGCTCGCTGATATCAGCGATTGTTGCCTTGAAAGCCGCCCAATAAAGCTTGACCCTATGCACCAAAGTATATCCCCAAAACTGCGCCTTTTCTTGCTGGCCGCCTGCCACCTACCGAACGGCAACCGCCGCCATAGGTTCTATTCCTCTTCTTCTACCTCGTCGCGCACCTGACCCCAAGCCACGAGGGTAAAGATGATCGTACCCCCGACGATATTACCTGCAAGCACCGGAATAAAGAACCCAAACAGCGCTCCGCCAAGGCCCAACTGACCATCGAGGATCATCACGGCCATCTCGACCGATCCGGCGACGATATGCGCGAAATCCCCCGCGGCGATCAGCCAGGTAAAGACGAGGATCAAAAAGAACGATGATTCATCCGCTTGGGGCAACATCCACACAATCAACGCCACAATCACACCAGCGGGAATAGCACGCCAGAACCCCTCAAACGCGCCCATATGCGTCGCGTGGTGGGACAATTCCAAGATCGCTGGAACGATGTCAGGCGACAATGCAGGCGTCCAGATGAACAACATCGCGGCGGCAAACGCCCCAACCACATTCGCGCTTAGAACAATGCCCCACAGCCGCAGCATACACATAATCGAATGCCATGTTTTGGCGCGCATCACCGGCAAAACGGTGGTGATCGTGTTTTCGGTAAACAATTGCATCCGACCCATAATCACGGCCAGAAAGCCCAACGAATAGCCCAGGTTTTCAACCAAAAACCGGTATGGCGTGTCCGGCAGATAGGTCCGCAGGATCGCCTCGCCCAAAACCGACAGGCTGATCATGATGCCCGCCGCGATGCCCGACCAGATCAGTGAACGTTTCGTGCGCGACAGCTCTTCCTCGCCCTCGCGGCGGATCACCTCATAGATCAGCTTGGGCGATAGGGATGTCGCCTGCGAAACTGAACGCTCGTCATCCTCCGCCTCTTGGCGTTTTTTCCGGGACACGCTGCGTTGAATCAATGGGGCCATTTGGCTGCTCCCGCAAATAGGTGACGTTCCGCGCCCGGTCGCGCGCAGATGCATATGACCAAAGCAATTAATTGTGGTTGTGATTTGGGGGTAATCTAGCGCAGAAATCACACAATCACATAAGCTAACGCAGGCAGGGCCAAAAATGTTCACCGAAAATTCCGAACTCACACAGGCCATCCGCGCCAAATTCGCTCATGTCGACAACTGCCCCTTCCAAGGGCCACGCATTTTCTTTGAAAACGCAGGTGGTGCGTTAACCTTGAACGCGGTCGTTGAAACCTCGGCGCTTTTTGCTGCGATCCCCGACAATCAGGGCCGTGACAATCCCGCCTCTCATGCGCTTGTGGCGAAAATCAAACAGGCCAAGGCCGATATGGCGGTCTTCTTTAACGCCCCCGGCGGCCAGTTTTTCGTGGGCGAAAGCGGGACAGAACTGACATTCCGCCTGATCCGCACCGCGGCCATGGGCACCCCCGATGGCGCGGTTATCGGCTCTAGCGTTGAACACCCCGCCTCGCGCAGTGCCGCGCAGCATTGGGCGGGCATGGCGGGCAAACCCTATATCAACGTCCCCCATGATGATGCCACGGGGCAGGTCACGCCCGCCGCCTATGCCGCGCTGATGACACCGGATGTCCGGGTCGCGACGATCCTGCATACCTCGCCCGTAACGGGCATCGCCAATGATGTGGCCGGTATCACTGCGGCGATCCGCGCGGTGGCCCCCGATGCGTTCGTCTTTGTCGATGGCATTCAACACGCCAGCCACGGGCGCATCGACATCGCCAGCTATGACATCGACGGCTATGTGATCTCGCCCTACAAACTGTTCTCGCGCCACGGCTATGGCATCGCTTGGGCCTCTGATCGCCTGAGCGCGCTACCGATCGAGACACTTCAGGGAGGTCCGGCAGGCAACTGGGAAATGGGCACCCGCGATACCGGGTCCTATGCCACGTTCAGCGATGTGGTGCGCTATTTCGAATGGCTGGGCCAGCAAGTGTCGGACGAAACCGACCCCCGCGCCCAGATCGAAGCCGCCGGTGCCGCCATCCATGACCACGAAAAACAGCTGACCGATGCCATGCTGTTTGGCGCGGGTAACCTTGCCGGTCTGGCCGATCTGCCGGATGTCACGATTCTGGGCGGCACCGAAAACCCCAACCGCGAAGGGTTGGTTTGCTTTGCCCTCAAATCCGTCCCCGCCGCCAATATCGTGGAACAGCTCAACACCCAAGGCATCCGCACCCACCTGCGCAAGGCCGATCATTACTCGGGCAACATCCTGACGCCGCTTGGCCTTGACGCCGCCGTGCGCGTGTCGCTGTGCCACTACAATACACTGGACGAAGTCCGCGCATTTCTCACTGCAATCAAGGACATCGCTGAATAATCACGCCGGGTATGTTTCATTTTGCAAAATAAACTCAAATCCGACGGTACAACCCCAGACACCGCTTGCCATATCGGCGCGTCCGTTCAAACATGCGCCCATGACAAGCACACTTTCCGCAGCAATCACTGCCAAGCGCGATGACCTCATCGCCCTCACCCAAGATTTGATCCGCATTCCGACGCTTAACCCGCCGGGCCGCGACTACCGATTGATTTGCGAATACCTTGACCAGCGGCTGAAAAAGCACGGGTTCGAGACACAGCTGATCCGCGCCCATGGCACCCCCGGTGACAGCACGAAATACCCGCGTTGGAACATCATCGCCCGCCGCGAAGGAACGCGCGCTGGCGAAACCGTGCATTTCAACAGCCACACCGACGTGGTCGAAGTGGGTGCCGGCTGGACATTCGATCCCTTCGGGGCCGAAATCTCGGATGGCAAGATTTACGGGCGCGGTACCTGCGATATGAAAGGCGGGCTGGCCGCATCGATCATCGCGGCCGAGGCGTTTATCGAAACGCATCTCGACTTTGCTGGCGCGATCGAAATTTCCGGCACTGCGGATGAGGAATCAGGCGGCTATGGCGGTGTGGCCTATCTGGCGGAACAGGGGTTCTTTAACCCTGACCGTGTCCAGCATGTGATCATTCCCGAACCCTTGCAAAAAGACCGTATTTGTCTGGGTCACCGCGGCGGTTGGTGGGCCGAGATTGAGACTAAAGGCGAGATTGCGCACGGGTCCATGCCATTTCTTGGCGATTGCGCGGTGCGGCACATGGGGGCCGTCCTGTCAGAGTTCGAAAACAAGCTGTTCCCCGCCATGGCCGCCCGTCACACAGATATGCCCGTCGTGCCCGAAGGGGCGCGCAGTTCGACCATGAACATCAATTCAATCCATGGCGGGCAAAAGGAAAACGATGCTGATTTCGACGGCCTGCCCGCCCATTGCGTGCCTGACAGTTGCCGGATCACCATCGACCGACGGTTCCTCCTCGAAGAGCCGCTTGACCAAGTGCGCGGCGAAGTGCGCGCATTGCTCGAAGGTTTGCGGGAAACGCGGGTAGATTTCGATTATGAACTGACCGAGCTAAACTCGGTCCTACCGTCAATGACAGACCGCGATGCGCCGGTCGTTCAAACGGTGGCCAACGCGATCCAGGATATCATGGGCAAGGCCCCTGAATACATCGCCTCGCCCGGGTCATATGACCAGAAACACATCGACCGAATTGGCAAGCTCAAGAACTGTATCGCCTATGGCCCCGGCCTGTTGGAGCTTGCGCATAAGCCGGATGAATATATCGGCATCGACGACATGATCGACAGCGCCTGCGTGATGGGTGCGGCCTTGGAAACGCTACTTTTACCGAAAGATTAGGCTCTAATCCGCAGAAAACGCATCTGATGCTGCGATGGCCAACCCGTCAACGATGGCGGTCATTGCGGCCCCCCGATGCAGTTCGGCCTGCGGAAAGGCGCGGCGCATCGCCATGTCGATCACACCCATCAAGCTCGACCCGCCAACGAAAATCAGCTTGTTCACGTCTTTGGGTTCAAGGTCGGTCTGCGCCACAAGATCGGTCGCGACCTGCGCAATGCTGTTCGCCATCTCATTCAAGGTCGCGGCCATCATCGCGGGGGGCAGCGGCACGCGCAGACCCCGCTCAAGAATATCCAGCTTGATCTCGGGCGGGGCAGTCGCAGCCGTATCATTCGCCGCGATTTTGCCCGCCTCGACCGCAAAGGCGATGTCGTGGCCCAGCTCGTCCTCCAGCACCTTGACCAGACGGTTCAGCAAATCAGGTTCAACGGCATATTTCGCCAGATCATCCACCGCGCGGCGTTGTTCACGCGTATACAGGAACGGGATCTTTTGCCACGTCGCCAGATCGGTGAAAACCGCATGGGGGGCGGCATGGGTTTCACTGCCGAACACATGTTTGATCTGACTACCCATGCCAAGATGCGGCATGACGTGATGCAAGCTTAGCTCGCGGTCGAAATCTGTGCCGCCCAAGCGGAGGCCCTTGCTGGCCAGAATATCAATGCCCGCGTCACCTTGCTGGCGGAAAAGCGTAAAGTCCGAGGTACCGCCACCGATATCCACGATCAGCCCCAGATCACCGGGTTCTAGCACTGCACGGTTGGCCAGCGCTGCGGCTTCGGGTTCGGGCATAAAACGCACGTCTTTGAACCCGGCCAGATGGTAGCATTCGGTCAGATCGGTCAGCGCTTGGGCATTTCGCGCGGCATCGGCGCTGTGAAACATCACCGGACGGCCCGACAAAGCGCGGTCGAATGTTTGCCCAGTGGCGGTCTCGGCACGGTTCTTCAGTTCCGCCAGAAAACTGGCAACGATGGCGATGAAATCCATCCGTTTGCCCAGCAACATCCGGCTTTCGCGCATCAATGATGTCCCAAGCAAACTTTTGAGCGCGCGCATATACCGCCCCTCATCCCCCCCGATCAGCGCCTTTTGGGCACCGCAGCCATAGATGATCCGTTTTTCTTCGGCGTCGAAAAACAGCGCAGTGGGCAGGGTGTTTTCGCCCGATTCGACATCAATAAGGTGGGGCACGCCATCGATGGCATAACCCGCCGCCGAATTTGACGTGCCGAAATCAATGCCCAAAGTGGAAGATACCGCGGCCATAATGCACCCCTGACAGATAAAGCGAAGCTGGCGCATAAACCGGCAGAACGGGCGGCACAATACAAATCTGTAACGGGCAATGCAGCGCTGGCCAAACTGTATCTAACTGAGTAGTCTTCGGCCCATAAAGTTAACAGGAGACACCGATGTTCCATCTTCGCTCACTTATTCTTGGCACTTGTACTGCCGCGCTGATGGCCGGCGGTGCCGTTGCAAAAAGCGATATCACCGTCGCGATGCAGCTAGAGCCGCCGCATCTTGACCCAACCAGCGCCGCTGCGGGCGCAATCGATTCAGTTCTGTATTCGAATGTATTCGAAGGGCTGACACGCTTTATGGGTGACGGTTCGGTCGTGCCCGGCCTCGCCAAATCTTGGGAAATCTCTGATGATGGTCTAACCTATACGTTCCGTTTGCAAGAGAACGTGACCTTTCACGATGGCACCACAATGGACGCCAATGATGTGAAGTTCAGCCTTGACCGGATCAATGCCGAAGACAGCGCCAACGCCCAAAAGGCCCTGTTCAGCGCCATCTCCGAAGTGAACGTGATTGATCCGTCGACTGTCGAAATCAAGCTAAGCGCGCCAAACGGCAACATGCTGTTTAACCTTGCTTGGGGTGATGCCGTAATCGTGGCGCCTGAAAGTATTGATAACATCAAACAGCTGCCCATCGGCACGGGCGCTTTCAAGTTCACCAGCTGGACCCAAGGCGATAATATCAAGATCGAAAAGAACCCCAACTATTGGGGTGCGCCTGCTGCGCTGGACGTGGCGACGTTCAAGTTCATCTCGGACCCGACTGCCGCTTTTGCGTCGGTGATGGCCGAAGATGTCGACGTGTTCACCGGTTTCCCCGCGCCCGAAAACCTGCCCCAGTTTGAGGCTGACCCACGCTTTCAGGTGTTGGTCGGATCGACCGAAGGCGAGACCATTCTGGCGATGAACAACAAGCAAGCGCCGTTCGACAACGTCAAAGTCCGCGAAGCGGTCGCCCACGCGATCAACCGCCAAGCCATCATTGACGGCGCGATGTTCGGATATGGCACGCCCATCGGCACCCATTTCGCACCGCACAACCCGGCATATGTCGATGAAACCGGAATCAGCGCGTTTGACCCTGAAAAATCCAAGGCCCTGCTGGCCGAGGCAGGTTTCCCCGACGGGTTCGAAACAACGCTTGACCTGCCGCCCCCATCCTATGCGCGCCGTGGAGGCGAGATTATCGCCGCACAGCTGGCCGATGTGGGGATCAAGGCCAAGATCAACAACGTCGAATGGGCGCAATGGCTTGAGACGGTGTTCAAGGGCAAGAACTTTGGCCTGACCATCGTTAGCCACACCGAACCCATGGACATCGGCATTTACGCCAACCCGGATTATTACTTCCAATATGATAATCCTGATTTCCAGGCGCTAATGACCAAACTGAACGCAACCACAGACGAAGATATGCGCACCCAGATGATGGGCGAAGCACAGCAAATCATCTCGCAGGATTATGTGAACGGTTACCTGTTCCAGCTTGCTGCGTTGGGGGTTGCGAAGGCTGGCGTTCAAGGTCTGTGGACAAATGCGCCGACCCAAGCGGTAGATTTGACTGGCGTCAGCTGGGCTGACTAAAGCACCAAAACACTGAATATAATGCTTTAAACGCCTCCGCTTTGCGGGGGCGTTTTTCATTTCAGCGCCCATTTTCAACGGCTGCGAAGTTCATTGTTGACTTAGTTTGATCTCGAACTATTAATGTTCGATATCGAATGAATGGAGATTCTCAATGAAACGCAGACATTTTCTTAGCCTTATCGGAGGC
Source organism: Sulfitobacter sp. AS59 (assembly GCF_038899995.1). Lineage (NCBI taxonomy): Bacteria > Pseudomonadati > Pseudomonadota > Alphaproteobacteria > Rhodobacterales > Roseobacteraceae > Sulfitobacter > Sulfitobacter sp. AS59. The sequence continues at coordinate 418,850 of NZ_JBBMQK010000003.1, read as the reverse complement.
GGCACAATTGTCGCCGTTTCGGCCGCAACCGGCGTGATCGCAACCCGTAAAACACAAACCGCGCTTCTTCCTTGGAACGCTGCTGGCACCCAGTATTCTGACCCGCGCAAACGTGCGCTGTCTTGGGCCATCTTGGCCCCGAACCCGCACAACCGTCAGCCTTGGATGGTTGATCTTTCTGAGCCGGATCAGGCGACCCTCTATGTCGATACCAGCCGGATGTTGCCGCACACGGACCCGTTTAACCGGCAGATTACCATCGGGCTTGGGTGCTTTATCGAAATGGCACGCTTGGCTGCCTCTCAGGATGGTATCCGCATTACGGCTCAGCTGTTTCCCAACGGATCAGACGCCGCAGCGCTTGATGGCAGGCCCGTCGCCATCCTGAAATTTGGCGGCACCACACCGAAAGACCCGCTTTTCGCATATGCCTTGAACCGGCGTTCTCACAAGGTGCCGTTTGATACGTCAAAAGCCGTGGCACCGGATACCCTGCATACCGTGCTAGACGCTGCCGTTCAAACCCAAGTCAATGGCAGCGTCCTGCCCCGGCATGTCCAAGCGTTGCGCACATTGACCCACGAGGCATTGCGGATCGAGGTCGAAACCCCACGAACCTATGTTGAAAGCGTCGATCTGTTCCGCATTGGCGCGAAAGCTGTGGACGCAAACCCCGATGGCATTGATTTCACCGGACCTGTGTTTGAACTTTTGGGCGCTGCCGGAATGATGGAACGCGAGGCGCTGTTGGATACATCGTCGGCCTCTTACAAAGAAGGGATGAAAGCGATCTTTGCCAATACGGACACCGCAATGGGCCATCTGTGGCAAGTGACCCCCGCGAATACGCGGCATGATCAGATTACCGCAGGGCGCGATTGGCTGCGTATCAACCTTGCCGCGACCTCTCAGGGATTGGCAATTCAACCGCTTAGTCAGGCGCTTCAGGAATATCCTGAAATGAAAGACATCTATGAGGACGTTCAGACGCAATTCGCGCCCGATGGCGGAACGGTTCAAATGCTTGCCAGAATAGGCTATGCAGCCTCTATTGCCCCAAGCCCGCGTTGGCCCCTAGAGGCAAAATTGATCTGAGGCCGCCTTTGAACGATCCACGTACAACACTGTTCCGCATTTTCAACGAGATCGGAATTATCACACAATTGGGGACCGCTGTGCTTGCACGGCGGTTGCCCGACGGGCTGCATCCGTCCCAGTTCAATCTGCTGGGAAATCTTGCCCGGCTTGGCGATGGAAAAACCCCCGCCGATCTGGCGCGCGCATTTCAGGTGCCCAAACCGTCGATGACAAACACGCTGATGCAGCTTGAAAAACGTGGGCTGATCACGATGCATATCCACCCCGATGATATGCGCAAAAAACAGATATTCCTGACCGATGCTGGCCGGACCTTATACCTTGAGGTCATTGCAGAAATGCAAGAACCCATCTCGCAACTTGCCGATGGCATAGAGGGGCTGGAGGAGATTTTACCGATACTTCAGCGGCTGCGTCAGAAGATGGACAACAACCGCGACATCTAGACGGGCCGCAATCTGCCAGATCTCGATAGGTGTAAAACAAAACGCGGCCCTTGAATGAAAAAACGGGCGCAACTCTGCGCCCGTTGATACTCGTTACTCAAATACGCTTACTTCAAATACGCTTACTTGGTGCCGGTAAGGCCAGCTGCGGCTTCACCAAGAGTCGCGTCAAGGTTGATCTCGCAAGTGCGGTACAGCTGCTCGGTCGCGGTTACAACTTGGGCTTCTGCTGTAGCATTCGATGCAGCGGTGTTACCACCGGTTGCTGCAACGGCTTTGGCTTCGCCATCAATCAGCGAACCTTCTTCAGAAGCGCCATCAGTTGCTGCGCGTGCTGTTACGTCTGTGGATGTGTCTGTCGCCTTGGCGCTGTCTTCCATGGACTCACCGTTATAGCCGTCGTTGATCTCGGCGATTGCCAGTGCGGCAACAGTTGCCTGATCCTCAGAGGACAGTTGGTTGAATTGGGCGCATGTCATGTTTGGATCGGCGTGAGCCGCTGCAAATGCTGGTGCGGACATGGTACCCATCAGGGCGGCGAATGCGATTGTTTTAAAAGTAGTAGTCATCGTTAAGCTCCTTATCACTCATTTCTGCCGTCTCAACTCGACCATTTGCTTAAAGGTTCCGATTTTTATTGCCTGTTCTGATATCCTTTTTTATTTCAGGCGGTTAAAAGCCATCAATTCAGCGCTGTTCAACGCTTTCTTATCTGGACGCATGGAAAATCCGCGCCTAACCTAGCGAAATGTTGCGCTACACAATCAAAAGATTGATCTCTCTTTGCATCAGCCTTGCTGTGGCGTCTTTGGTCATTTTCACTGGCATTGAAATCGCGCCCGGTGACCCGGCATCGTTCATGCTGGGCATAAACGCGCAGCCCGAAACTTTGGCCGCGCTGCGGACAGAACTGGGCTTGGATGCCTCCAAGGTCGAACGGTACTTGTCTTGGGTTGGCGGGTTGCTGACGGGTGATTTTGGCACCTCCTATACCTACCGCACCCCCGTCGCCGATATGATTGCCGCACGGTTATGGGTGTCGCTGCCGCTGGCGCTGTATGCCTTGGCACTGTCCACGCTGATCGCGTTTCCCGCCGGTATTTACGCCGCATCCCGCAGGGGTGGTGCTGGCGATCTCGGCGTTATGGGGGCCACGCAGCTGGGTGTTGCGGTCCCGAATTTCTGGTTTGCCATGATGCTGGTGCTGATCTTTGCAATCAACCTAAGGTGGTTCGCCGCTGGCGGTTTTGTCGGCTGGGACAAGGGGTTATGGGCCGGCCTACACGCGCTCACCTTGCCTGCAATCGCCCTGGCCCTACCGCAAGCCGCCATTCTGGCGCGCGTCATGCGGTCTGCATTGCTGGATGTGTTGGGCGAAGATTACATGCGCACCGCCCGCGCCAAAGGTCTGACCGCGCGGCAGGCGCTGTGGCGGCACGGGCTGCGCAATGCGCTCATCCCTGTGCTGACCATCATCGGTTTGCAATTTTCGTTCCTGCTGGCTGGCGCGATTATTATCGAACAGGTATTTTATCTGCCGGGGTTAGGGCGGCTGGTCTTTCAATCCATTTCCGCGCGCGATCTGATTGTCGTTGAATCGGTCGTGATGCTGTTGGTGTTTTCCGTGATCGTGGTTAATTTCTTGGTCGATCTGGCCTATGCCGCCGTCGATCCGCGTCTAAGGTCACGCACATGAACCGCAATCTGATTATTGGCGCTGCCCTGACCGGCGTGTTCATTCTGGCCGCACTGCTGTCGTTCATCTGGACGCCTTTTGATCACACCGCGATGGATATCCCCAACAAGCTGCAGGGAATCGGCGGCGAACATATTCTGGGCACCGACCATTTTGGCCGCGACATTCTAAGCATGATCATGGTCGGCGCGCGGACCTCTATCGCTGTGGCGCTGGTCGCTGTGGGGATCGGCATGGGGCTGGGCATCCCGCTGGGCCTGTGGGCCGCCGCACGGCGCGGATCACTCGTGGACGAGGTGATCATGCGCGGCAACGATCTGATCTTTGCCTTCCCCTCACTAGTTATTGCCATTCTGATCACGGCGATCTTTGGGGCCAGCGCGATCAACGCCATTATCGCCATCGGTATTTTCAACATCCCTGTCTTTGCACGCATCACCCGCGGTGCAGCACTTAGCCTGTGGGAACGCGAGTTCATCCTTGCCGCCCGCGTCGCCGGAAAATCCGCCACGCGCATCTCGGTCGAACATATCCTACCCAACGTCACCAATCTGCTGATCGTTCAAAGCACCATCCAGTTCAGTCTGGGTATTCTGGCCGAGGCTGGCCTGTCCTACGTCGGTTTGGGGGCCCAACCGCCAACGCCGTCCTGGGGCCGGATGCTGGCCGATGCGCAAACGCTGGTGTCTATCGCGCCGCATATGGCATTGATCCCCGGCTTTGCGATCATCCTCACGGTATTGGGGCTTAACCTGATGGGCGACGGGCTGCGCGATTATCTGGACCCACGGCTGCGGGTGACACGCGTATGACCTTGCTTAGTATCACCAACCTGTCGATCGCCATTCACGCCTATCCGATATTGCATGATGTGACGATCTGCGTCGATCCGGGCGAAATTGTTGCCGTAACGGGGGAAAGCGGGTCGGGAAAATCCATGACCGCCCTCGCCGCCATGCAACTTCTGCCCAAAGGTGCCCAAGCCACCGGCCACATTATGCTGGGCGATCAGGATTTGCTGAAACTGTCTGAACAGGATCTGTGCAACATCCGTGGCAACGACATCGGCATGGTGTTCCAAGAACCGATGACCGCGCTAAACCCTGTGCAAACCATTGGCGATCAGGTCGCCGAAACGATCCGCGTGCATGACCGGTCTGTATCGCGCCGGGATGCCTTGGCACGCGCGGCCGAAACCTTGGAGCGCGTCGGGCTCCCTCAGGCCAAATTCCCGCTCAGCCGCTATCCGCACGAATTATCAGGCGGTCAACGCCAACGCGTTGTCATCGCGATGGCAATTGCCCTGCGGCCCCGGCTGCTGATCGCCGATGAACCGACCACGGCGCTGGATGTCACCACGCAGGCGCAAATCCTTGACCTGCTGAAATCGCTGGCCAAAGCCGACAATATGGGCCTGCTGATGATCACCCATGATCTGGCCGTTGTGGCCGACATGGCCGACCGGATTATCGTCATGCGCAAGGGTGAAATCGTCGAACAGGGCGAGACCCAAGCGCTCCTGCGCGAGATGCGCCACCCCTATACGCAAATGCTGTTCGCGGCATCCAATCACAAGGTCGCACTGCCCGCAGCACCCCCACCCACGCCGCTGCTAGAGGTGCAGAATGTCAGCCGGGATTACCGTCTGCCGCGCACCACCGTATTTGGCAGCCCCGGCACATTCCGCGCCGTCGACAATGTATCCTTTACCTTACAGCGCGGCGAACGTTTGGGCCTTGTCGGTGAATCCGGTTGCGGAAAATCGACCCTAACGCGGGCCATACTGGGGCTAGAGCAGGTACAAGACGGCGCAATCACCCTGGACGGGGAACCTGTTTTCACCGGAAACAAACCCAACCTCGCCGTGCGCCGCAAAATGCAGGTCGTGTTCCAAGACCCCTTTGGCAGCTTCAACCCCCGACACCGTGTCGACCGCCTGATTACCGAACCGTTTCACCTGCTGGCCGACCCACCCAAAGGGGCCGCCCGCGACGATGCCATCGCCGAGGCGCTGTCCGCCGTCGGCCTGACCCCGGATGACGCGCATAAATACATTCACGAATTCTCGGGCGGTCAGCGGCAACGCATCGCCATCGCGCGCGCCCTGATCATCCGCCCCGATCTGATCCTGTTTGACGAGGCCGTAAGCGCGCTTGATGTCTCTGTTCGCGCACAAATCCTCGATCTGCTGGCTGATCTGTGCAAGGCCTACGACCTGACCTACCTGTTCATCTCGCATGATCTGTCCGTGGTGCGCACCATCACCGACCGCGTGTTGGTCATGAAATCCGGCCAGATCGTTGAACAGGGTGACACCGAAACCGTATTTGAAACCCCGCAACATCCCTATACGCAGGCGCTTCTTGCGGCCGCGCCAGTCCTGCCGGAATTGGGGGGTGTTGGCCCATGACACTGTCCATCGCCCCCGTGCCCGAACAAGATCGAGCCGTGCTGGATGGCCTCGCCAAGGCATATTTCGCCGAAATTTTTCCAGAAGGGCCGAACTATTACCCCTCCGCGCTGAACCGCTATTGGATTGAAAAGGGCCGGCATCCTTATGTGATTAATCTCGACGGCATGCCCATCGGCTTTGCCCTTGTCTGGAACCACCCCGATGGCACCCATGAGCTGGCCGAATTCACCATCCACCCCGATCATCGGCGGCAAGGGATCGGCACGCAGGCCGCGTATCTGGTGTTTAACGCGCTTGGCGGGGATTGGACGCTGGGCGTCGTCGAAAATTCACCCGGCAGCATGGCGTTCTGGGAACAATGCTTGGCCGAGTGCGAAAATGCCTGCGAGATTACGACCGGCCCGCCCAAAACGCCGCATCAATGTGGCAACTTCAATTTTAGGATTGAACGCCAATAGCTTAACCCGAAATGTCACAAGATATGCACCCACAACTTCTTTCTTACGCCACTTGGCGGGGGCCAAGAACCTGCGTAGCATGCACCCGACACCCACCAAAAAAGGAGCCCCAACATGCGACTGACAGGAAAAACCGCAATCGTGACCGGAGGTGCCTCCGGCTTTGGGGCGGGCATCGTGCGCCGCTTTCTTCAGGAAGGCGCGCGCGTTATGGTGGCCGATATCAACGGCAATGCCGCCCAGCAATTCGCGACCGAAATGGGCGATCACGCCCTTGCCCAACAGGTCGATGTGGGGGATGGCGCATCGGTTCAAGCGATGACCCAAGCCGCGCTAGATACTTGGGGCCATATCGATATCCTGATCAATAATGCCGGCGTGTCTCACATGCCAGCACCCCTTGAAACCATCAGCGAGGAAGATTTTGACCGGGTCACTTTGGTAAATATGAAATCGGTCTACCTAACCGCCCGCAGCATCGTGCCGCATATGAAACAACGTCAATCCGGCGTAATCCTCAATGTTGCGTCCACCGCTGGCGTATCGCCACGGCCCAACCTCAACTGGTATAACGCCTCAAAGGGCTGGATGATCACCGCCACCAAAACGATGGCCGTTGAACTCGCCCCCCAAGGCATCCGCGTCAACGCGATCAACCCTGTGGCCGGCGAAACCCCCCTGCTGAAAACGTTCATGGGCGAAGACACCCCCGAAATACGCGCCAAATTCCTGTCGACCATCCCGCTGGGTCGCTTCAGCCAACCCGAAGACATGGGCAACGCGGCGCTCTTCCTCTGCTCGGACGAGGCAAGCATGATCACCGGCGTCGCAATGGAAGTCGACGGCGGCCGTTGTATCTAGGGGTCTTTCATTTTGCCAAATAAACTCCCCGCGGAGCGTCCCGCACCATCAACAGGCACAGATTTATGAAAACAGGGCCCAAAAACCTGATTACCGACGTCCCTGGCCTCTATGTTGGCAATGCCCAAGATGATGCCCTGAAATCCGGCACGACCGTTCTGCTGGGCGATCACCCTTTTACCGCGTCTGTTCATGTCATGGGCGGCGCGCCGGGCACCCGCGAAACCGATCTTTTGGCCCCTGATAAATCGGTCGCTGCCGTGGATGCATTGGTGTTGTCGGGCGGGTCTGCCTATGGGCTGGATGCCTGTTCTGGTGTGGTGGACGGGCTGCGCGCTGCGGGTCGCGGGTTTCAGGTCGGGGCTGCCACAATCCCCTTGGTGCCCGGCGCGATCCTGTTTGATCTGCTGAATGGCGGGCAGAAAGACTGGGCCGAAAACCCCTACAGATCCCTTGGCCGTGCAGCACTAGATGACGCCAGCGACAGCTTCGCGCTCGGCACCGTCGGCGCAGGCACCGGCGCGCTTAGCGCGATGGTCAAGGGCGGGCTTGGTTCCGCTTCTTTGCAGCTGCCCGACGGCACTATGGTCGGCGCGTTGGTCGCAGCAAACCCTGTGGGTGCCGTGACAACCCCGGGTGATCGCCATTTCTATGCCGCGCCCTTTGAGATGAACGGCGAATTTGGCGGTTTAGGGCCTGATATGAGCAGCGGCTTGGGGCTGAGTATGGACAGCCGCAAAACCGCCGCCATGTCGCCGCGTGAAAACACAACCATCGCAATCGTCGCCACAGATGCGACCCTAACCAAGGCGCAATGCAAGCGGATGGCAGTTGCCGCCCACGATGGTATCGCCCGTGCGACCGTCCCCGCGCACACGCCCCATGACGGTGATCTGGTCTTCGCGCTCAGCACCGCAGATCATGAGGTTGATGACCGCATGCTCCTGCTTATCGGCCACGCGGCATCCCTGTGCCTTGCCCGCGCAATTGCCCGCGCCGCTTACGAGGCGACCCCGGCCCCCAACGACCTGCTGCCCTGCTGGAGAGACCTGAATGCCTAAGCTTTCCCTGCCCGACGTCGCCCTGCATTACGAGGTCAGCGGCACTGGCCCACCCCTGTTGATGATCGCAGGTATGGTCAGCGACAGCGCCAGCTGGGCACCGCTAGTCCCTTTGCTAGAGCCTCATTTTACCCTGATCCGGCCCGACAACCGCACAACGGGCCGGACCACGCCGGTTGATGCGCCCGTTTCGGTCAGCATTTACGCACAAGACTGCGCCGCGCTTTTGGATCATCTGGACATACCGCAGGCCCATGTTTTGGGTCACTCAATGGGCGGAATGATCGCGCTTGAGATGATGCAGGACATGCCGACAAAAATCGCCAGCCTCACCCTTGCCGCCACCGCGCCCATTCGCCTGACCCGCAACTTGCACCTGTTCAAAGCACTGCTTGCGATCCGGCAAAGCGATGCCGCCCCAGACACCTGGCTGCGCGCGTTCTTTCCGTGGCTTTTTGCCCCTGCCGTCTACGATATTCCGGGGGCCGTGGATGACGCTGCTGCCGCTTCGCTTGCCTATGCCCACGCGCAAACGGTGCAGGGCATGGCGCATCAGTTGCAGGCGTTAGAGGGCTATCACCCAGCAGTCATGCCAGCCGAATGGCCCGTCCCTGCCCAAGCGTTGCTGGCCGCAGATGACATGCTTATTCCGCTGCCCTTGGCGCAATCAGCGTTGGACGGGTTGCCGGTTCATATCGTCCCTAACGCGGGGCATTCGATCCATTGGGATGCCGCTGACACCGTTGCAGCCCATGTGAAAACCCTTGCACAGACCCATCCGATAAGAGGCACGTTATGACCACCGACCTATACGGCTTGCCCATCACCACGCAGAACCCGCAAACGGTGCAGGGGATCAATGATTTCATCCACGGCTTTATCGCCTATGAGACCAAGGCCCCCAACATCATCCCGACCGCTGATGCGGACCCTGATTGCGGGCTGGCCAATGCCTATGCCGCGATGCTGTGGATGTTCCTCGAAGCCCCCGCCGCCCCTGCAAAGGCCGCGCCCTATATGGCCCGCGCCCGCGCTGCGACGCCGGGCACCGCGCGCGAGGCGCAGGTGATCGACACCATCGGCCATTGGGTCGATGGTAATATCCCCGCGATGTTGGCCGGGTGCGATGCCATCACAACCGAACACCCCCGCGATGTAGTGATGCTCAAGCTCGCGCAATACCATCTGTTCAACACAGGCGATGCGGCGGGCATGTTACGCTTTGCCCTCAAGGCGCTGCCGGACGCCGCCGATATTCCCTATGTCCATGGCATGATCGCCTTTGGATACGAGCAATGCCACCTGCTGGACGACGCAGAAGCCGCCGCGCGGCAGGCCATGGCCCTGCGCCATGACGAGCCTTGGGCACACCATGCCTTGGCCCATGTCATGCTGACCCAAGGGCGCGTGTCCGAAGGGGCAGAGTTTCTGGAAAGCGTCGCGCATACTTGGCAACAGCTCAATTCCTTTATGCGCAGCCACAATTGGTGGCATCTGGCGTTGTTTTACCTGTCACAGGGCCGTCACGAGGACGTATGCCGCGCCTATGACACGCATATTTGGGGCCTCGAAAAAGACTATTCTCAGGATCAGGTCGGCGCGGTTTCAATGCTGGCGCGAATGGAGTTTGCAGGCGTCAGCGTTGGTGACCGTTGGGACGATGTGGCAAATCACATTGCCCTGCGCGGTCAGGACACGGTCAGCGCCTTTCTAACGCTGCAATACCTTTATGCGCTTGGCCGTACCGCCCGCCCCGAAACGCAATCCCTGATGGCCGCGATCAAGGCACGGGCGGCAGATACTGCCCAATATAATCACGTCGCCTGGGCCGAGGTCGCCTTGCCAGCCGCCCGTGGGATCATCGCCCACAGCAAGGGGGATTGGCCAACCGCGATTGCGCAGCTTGGTCAGGCATTGCCCCGCATGGCGGAATGTGGTGGCAGTCATGCGCAGCGCGATCTGTTTGAACAAATCCACCTTGATGCGTTGGTGCAGGATGGCCGCGCCTCTGCCGCCCAGCAAGTGCTTGAAATGCGACGCACCTATGACCCCGACGGCGTGCCGTTGAACCTGTTGCTGGGGGATATCTATGAAAAATCCGGCCTGCCCGAACAGGCGGCCAAGGCTCGCGCGCGTGCTGAAAACACACGGGCTGCGGTGGGATCACGGTAAGCCAAAGCGCATAAAAAAAGCCCGCCCAAGTTTTCCACCGGGCGGGCTTTTTCTACATGTTAGGGTCGATTATTCGGTTGCAGGCACTTCTTCTTCGCTCATGTCTTCGACCGCTGCGGGGGACACGCTTGCCAGATAGGCCGCGACGTCTTCGCCACCCTTACGCAGCTTGAACGACATCTTGGATTTGGCTTTGCTGTCATCCAGTGTTTCGCGCAGGAAATCGACAGGGTTGGTCATATAGGCGGCCAGGGTTGCTTCGTCCCAGATCAGGCCATTTTCGCCTGCTTCAACCAGCGATTTACCGTATTTAAAACCTTCAGCGGATCCCGCTTGACGCCCGACGACGTTGAAAAGGTTTGGGCCGGTTTTGCCGCCTTTTTGGATGACTTCGCCCGCATCATCCACAATCGCATGGCACGCCTTGCATTTGCGAAAGTTTTTTTCACCGGCGGCGATATCGCCCGCGCTGTGACTATCTGCAAAAACCGGTGCGGCAAAGGCAGTTGCGATAAGTGCTGTATAGATCAATTTCATCAGTAATCTCCCTAGAAACCTATACGATCTAGATAGCGCGGGGTGACACTAGTCAACATCGACAGGTCGGCGAGTTCTAGCTGGCGTCGGGCTGAAATTCAGGTGCTGCATCCCTTAGCGCAGGGATCGCCAAACAGTTTTCGTGGATGCGCCGGATCGTCGGATAGGGGGTCATATCCACATCAAACCGTGCGTTATTGATGACCTGAGCATAAAGGCACAGATCGGCTAATCCCACCTTGTTTTTATGGCAAAAGTCACCTGTTTCAGGCTCGGATGACAGGCGATTTTCCAGCGCTTCCATGCCCGCGCTGGCCCATTTCCGAAACCACGCGGCCTTGCCGTTTGCGTCCGCGCCGAACTCGGTCTCGAGGTGTTTTAGGATGCGCAGATTGTTCACCGGATGGATGTCTAATGCGACAATATGCGCAAGGCTGCGGACCCGCGCACGGCCCCACGGATCGGCGGGCAGCAACGGTGGTTCGGGGTGCACCTCGTCCAGCCATTCGAGAATGGCAAGCGATTGCGGCAATGCGCCTTGCGGCGTCACCAACGTGGGCACCAACCCCGACGGGTTCAGCGCCAGATGCGCTGCGCTGGCCTGTTCGCCCTTGAGCAGGGACAGGGGGATATAATCAAACGCCAACCCCTTGAGGTTCAGCGCCGCCCGCACCCGAACCGAGGTTGAGCTGCGGAAATAGTTATGCAGCGCCAGATCGGTCATGCGCGCGGGCCGATTGTGACCTCAAGCGTTCCGATGCCGTCAACGCCGCCGGTGACCACATCGCCTGCGACGATTGCGCCAACGCCCGCAGGCGTGCCGGTCATGATGATATCGCCCGGTGCCAGCGTCATTGATCGCGACAGGATCGACACATGTTCACGTACGGACCAGATCAGATCGGCCAGATCGGCATCTTGTTTCGTCTCACCGTTCACCGCCAGCCAGATGCGCCCGGTTTCCACCGAGGGTACATCAGTAATCGGCACGATCGGTGCAATCGGGGCAGAGTGATCAAAGGCTTTGCCCCAATCCCACGGGCGGCCCATTTTCTTGGCCTCGTTTTGCAAATCGCGGCGGGTCAGGTCGATCCCGACCGAGGCCCCCCAAACATGATCCATCACGTCGTCTTCGGTGATATCGCTGCCGCCCTTGCCAATGGCGATGATCAATTCGATCTCGTAATGCAGGTTTTCGGTCAGCGGTGGATAGGGAACGGTGCAGGGCGTATCCAGCGCGGCATCGGCCGGTTTGGTAAAGAAAAACGGGGCCTCGCGCGTCGGGTCTTTGCCCATTTCAATCGCGTGAGCCTCGTAATTGCGCCCGACGCAAAAGATGCGCCTGACCGGAAACCGCGCGTCAGACCCCTTGATCGCCAGGCTTGCCTGTTTCGGGGGGGCGAATGCGTAAGTCTCAGAGGTCATGGGCGGATCCTTTTTAGCCGTTTAGGCCAAGGGATAGCGCCCAATTTTGCCGGCGTCATCTGATTAAGGATTAAACCTGCACTTTAATGCGCCGCAGCCGCAAGGCGTTGGTCAGCACGAAAACCGATGAAAACGCCATCGCCGACGCAGCAAGGATCGGTGACAATAAGATACCGAACAGCGGGTACAGCACGCCCGCCGCAACAGGGATCAGCGCCACGTTGTATCCAAAGGCCCAGAATAGGTTCTGACGGATGTTGCGCAGGGTTTCCTGCGACACTGCAATGGCGCTGTTCACCCCTGTCAAACTGCCCGACATCAGCACCACATCAGCCGATTCAATGGCCACATCCGTGCCGGTGCCAATCGCAATCCCCACATCAGCATGGGCCAAGGCAGGCGCATCATTGATCCCGTCACCGACAAAAGCGATGTGACTATCCTGCCCGCGCAACTGGTCCAACGCGGCGATTTTGCCATCGGGCAAAACCCCTGCGACCACATGGTCGATCCCCAAGCGCGCCGCGACGCTTTGCGCTGTTTTGGGATCATCGCCCGTGATCATCGCAACCTTGATCCCACGATCATGCAATGCCTCTATCGCGGCTTTGCTGTCAGGTTTGATCGGGTCAGATATTGCGATCAAACCGGCCATTTTCCCCGCGATAGAGACATAAAATACCGTTTCACCCTGTTCCGCGCGGGTATCAAATTCGCTCGCGAACTCGGATGTATCAACCTTTAACCCCTCCATCAGCCGGGCATTGCCGATGTGAATTTCCTGCCCGTTCACCGATGCGGTGACGCCTTGACCATTGATGGCCTGAAACCCCGTGGCCTCCGGTAGGGTCATGTTCTTGGCTGCAGCGGTAATCGCGCTGGCAATCGGGTGTTCTGATTGCGTTTCCACGGCAGCGACCTGTGCCAACAGGCTGTCACGCGACCGGCCCGATGCGGGGATCAATGCGGTCAGCGCCGGGCGTCCTTGGGTCAGCGTGCCGGTTTTATCAAAGGCCACGATATCAACACTGCCAAGCCCCTGCAAAGCGTCGCCTTTGCGGAACAACACGCCCAGTTCAGCGGCGCGGCCTGTGCCCACCATGATCGATGTCGGCGTCGCCAGACCCATCGCGCAAGGGCAGGCGATGATCAGCACGGACACGCCCGCGACCAACGCATGCGACAGCACCGGCGACGGCCCGAATATTGCCCAAACCGCCACGGTCAGCAGCGCCACAACCAGAACAGCGGGCACAAACCAAAGCGTCACGCGGTCCACCAGCCCTTGGATAGGCAACCGCGCGCCTTGGGCCTGCTGCACCATCCGAATGATCTGCGCGAGGGTCGTATCGTCGCCCACCGAGGTCACCCGACAGGTCAGGCTGCCGGTGCCATTAACCGTGCCGCCTGTGACCGGGTCGCCCGCCGTTTTGCGCAGCGGCATGGGTTCGCCGGTGATCATGCTTTCGTCGATACCGGATTCACCGCTGATGATCGTGGCGTCGGTTGGCAGCCGTTCGCCCGGACGGATCAGGATTTCATCCCCAACGGCAAGATCCACGATATCAACGTCGACCCAGTCAGCCCCGCGTTTGACCCGCGCGGTGTTGGGTTGCAGCCCCATCAATTTCTGGATCGCCGCCCCCGTGCGCCCCTTTGCCCGCGCCTCAAGCCAGCGGCCCAGCAGGATCAACGCGATGATTGCGGCTGCGGCCTCAAAATACACCTCGCGGGCGATGGCGGGCAAAAGTTGCGGCAGGAACAGCGCGACGGTTGAATAGGTAAACGCCGCACCAGTGCCCAAGGCGACGAGACTGTTCATATCAGGCGCACCGCGCAACAGCGCAGGGATGCCAACCGTATAAAACTTGCGTCCCGGCCCAAGGATCAGCACCGCCGTCAGCACAAACTGGATCAGCCAGCTGCCCTGTTGCCCGATGGTGCTGGCAATCAGCATATGCATCGCGTGGAACATATGCGCGCCCATGGCCAACACGACCACAGGCAGCGCCAAAGCGGCTGCGAAATAGAAGGCGCGCGCGCCTTCGGCTGCCTCTTCACGCCGCTTTACGGCTTGGTTCTTGGTGGTGTCTTTGGTGGCCGCCGTGGCGGGATAGCCAATGTCGCTGGTCGCTTTGGTCAGCGCGTCGATCTGCAAGGCACCTTGCGGATAAGTCACCATCGCCGTGTCACTCGCCAGATTAACGCTGACCTCGGTCACGCCGGGCACCGACCGCAACGCCTTTTCAACACGTGCGGCACAGCCGCCGCAGGTCATTCCATTGATCGAAAGGGTTTGTGTTTGATCCAGCGCCATAACGTGCATCCTAAATCTGGTGTACCACACCCATATAAGATGCCGGATACAAAGTTGAACAGTGGGTAACGCACATCGTGAGGACACCCCAATAAAAAACCGGCGTCAGCGGATTAGCCCACGCCGGTATTATTCACTGGATCTGAACCGATATTTCTCAAAGACGGATCAAGGTTCTTTCGTATCGCCAGGCCTGCTGTCATCAGGATCATCGATCAATTCGGCGTCTTCAATGTCAGACCGGGTCGCGACAGGCGGTTTGGCATCTGCGCCGGACTTATCCTCTATACCGCCCACAATCAGCGGCAGCATTTGCAGCCCGCCGGGCATTGCGACTTCGGATAGGGGCGGAGTTTTCCACGCCAAAGTATCAAAGCTGTGGCAATTTTCGCAGGTCGGGGCCCATGCCGCGTGAATATGCTGGCAATTCTCGCAAATCCATTGCGGGCCGCGCGACACGGTCAGCGCCCGGGCCAGCCAGCCTTTGACGATGGTGTCAGATGCGCCTTCGCCCCGTTCAATCGCCGCCATCAGTGTGACAGACCGCGCGGTGGGGTCGGTTTCCACCAGATCGCCCAAGGACCGCCGCGCTTGCGGGAAATCCTCGTTTGCGATGTTCAGCTCGGCCAGCAGCATCTTGGTTTCCGGATGATCCGGCTGCAACTTGGTCAGGGTGGTGAACCGCTTCAACCGCTCGCTGGGGCTTTCGTCCGGTGCGATGGCGGCAAAGGCGGCGGCCAGATCGGGATGCGGGTGAACGGCCCATGCTTTTTTCAGCAGCCGCGTGGCGTATTTTGGTTTGCCTTCGTCGATAAACCCATGCGCGGCCATCACGGCGGCAGGGATCAGATCGGGCGACAGGCGGTTCGCCTCGATCGCGGCTTCGCGCGCTTCGATGCTGTTGCCATGGGCGAACACGTCTTTTGCCTCGGACAGGGCCAGAACCGCGTCGCGACGCTTGTGCACATCACGGGGCAGTTGCCCGTTTTTCAGCTTGGTGTTCAGGGTGTCGCGGGCCCCCTTCCAATCTTCTTTTTCGGCCTGAAGCTTTAGCAACACATCGCCCGTCTCTTCGTGCTTGGGCTTTAGGGCAAAGGCCTTTTGCGCCAATTTAAGCGCCGTATCCGTATCCCCATCGGCCAGCTTTTGCTTCATGATGCCACGCACGCCGACAAAACGTGTCGCGTCATTTTCCACCATCTTGCGATAGGATTCTTCGGCCAGACGGCGGTCGCCAGCCATCTCGGCGGCCTGCGCGATCAACAGGTTGGTCAGTTCCGGCTTTTCCAGATATTTCTCGGCCTTGGCTGCCTTGCTGAGCGCGACATGCCCTTCGCCGCTGGCCAACGCCATCAACCCTTGGGACAGCGCCTCGTAGCCTTTTCTTTCGCGGTTGCGGTCAAAATAGCGCGACATCGCTGTTTCATCACCATTCAGGAAATGCCAGGTCGCCACCAAAAGCGCGATGATCTTGAGCAATAGCCAAACCGCAACCACCAGCAAAATAACCGCAATGACAGATTGCAGCGGGCCAAAGCTGTATTCGGTGCCCATGACAGTGACCTGCAACCCGCCCGTGCTTTCCATAAGAAAGCCAGCGCCCCATGCCAGCGCAGCAATCGCGACAACGAACAGAACGATCTTAATCAGTGACCAAAGCATATTAGGTTCCTTAGTTTGCCGTCAGGCGCTGCGACAGGGTATCAAGGGCATCTTGCGCAGCTTGGCGGGTTTGCGCATCCGCAATCCAGTCGGCAAGGGGTGCTTTTGCGCCATCGGGTAATGCGTCAACCTCGGTCAATGCCTCGGCCAGCTGACCGCGGCGCATTGCGTCTTCGACCCGTGACAAGATCGCATCGGGGTCATCGCCCGCACGTGGGGTCACAGACCGCGCCCCAAGCTGGTTTTTCAGGAATTGCCCCAACCCACCGCCGGTACCTGCGGGCGCATCTGCGCGCACGGCAGTTAATGCGTCACGCGCCGCATCTGGAAACCGGTCCTGCAAATTAGTCATGGTGACAACACCGGTTTCAGCGGCATCGGTCAATGCTGGGGGGACGTCTTGAACGCCATTGGCCTGCAAATCGGCAATCTCGGCGGCAAAGGGCTGGCCGGTGCTTACTGCTGCAACGATCCGTGCAAGGGCGGTTTGCGCCGCCGCAGATTGCGCCGCTTGCTCCGTGGCTTCTTCAACGCTTAGGGCATCCTCCAGCATTTTCTGGATTTCTGCCCGTTGGATTTCAACGGATGTTTTCAACGCCGCCAAATCCGCCTCAAGCCCTGAGGTATCAAGCTGCGAAGCCTCGCCCGCAACAGGTGCGGGGCGGTTTGCGATTTCATCGACACGGGCAGTCAGATCGGCAATCGCGGAATCAATGGCGCTGGTATCGGGCGCTGGCTCGGCGGTCGATTGCTCAAGCGTTGCGATACGCCCCTCTAGCGCGGCAAGGTCCTGCACCAGCGGGGTTTGCGTATCTGTTTCACCGCGCAATCCTAACAGGTCCATCTCTGCCGCGGCAAAACCGATCCCGCCCGCAACAAGTCCGCCCAACATCAATGGGAAAAACACGCTGGCCCGCTTTTCTGGCGCAGCTTTGACCGCATCGGGGCTGGATGGTGTGGCAGGTGCCGCAGCTTTTGCCGCCGCAGGTGTTTTCTCGGCCTTTGACTCGGTCGTAGCTGTTTCGGCCTTGATCACCGTTTGCTCGCGCTCCGCAGGTTTCGGGCTGTCCGCCTTGGGCGCATCAACTTTTTCGGCAGGTTTTGCCACGGTCGACGTCTTGGCCGCTCCCGTCGAAGCAGCCTTTGCCGTCGAGGGGGTGGATGCCGTGCTAGACGATGGTGCAGGTGCTTTATCAGCGTCGGTCTTTACCGTCGGCTTGGCCGTTTTCGCCGTCGTTTTACCGGCGGTTTTTGGCTTGGCTGCGGCGGTGGAGGCGCGCGAAGTTGGGTTTTCCGCAGGTTTCTCCCCGCCCGTACTCGGAGTGTTCGCTTTCGCCACGCTTGGCACCTTTCCGATTCTCGTTAATTGTCAGGCAGTATTACACAACCTTAGACAGCATTTGGGTTGGTCTTCAAGATAACGTGGCCCAATCCAGAGCAGTTTCAAGTGCATCATACATGGATGCGCTGTTGGGCGCGTCAGCCACTATCAATTTCCTTGCGCCGCAAGATGCAAGAGGTTTCGCAACGGCATCGCTAAGCGCGATGATAACGAGGTTTTCAACGTTTGTGCAAAAGGTTGCGAAATGCGCCGCTGTCCGGGGCGAGAAAATAGGTACAATGCAAGGCGCTTTCGCGGTTATCGCCTGTTGCGCGGCGGGGGATAGCGGCAAAAGCTGTTGATCGTAAACCGCGATGGCATCAGTCTGAACGCCCGCCTCTGACAGCCGCGTCGCGATATCCCCACGCTGATGCACACCGCTGATATGGACCAAGGGGCCTTGGGGCGGCGTATTCGCCAGCTCTTTAATCAACTCTTCTGCATTTTGTCCCGAAACACTGGCGTTCCAGCCATTTTTCCGCGCGGCATGGGCCGTGCGTTCGCCCACACAATAGGCAACGCGCCCCGCCCCCGGCGGGGCATATGCCACACCATTGGCCGAGGTGAAGATCGCCCCGCGATAGCCCGCCATATCCACCACGGCCCCTGTCGGCGCGATTTCCAGCAGCGGACTGACTACAACCGACAGCTTTGCCCGCACATCAGGCTTCATCCCGTCAATGAACCGCTCGGAATCCGGGGCAGGTCGGGTCATGATCAGCACAGGCAGCGACATTCGGCAGCAGCACCCCAAGGATTGTTCCGTCTGTCCCAAGGTGTTACTTGGCCAAGGTCACCCTTGCAACGGAAACGGCCATGATTGTTCTAGGATTAGAAAGCAGCTGCGACGATACCGCTGCCGCCATCGTGCGCCATCAACCCGGCGCAGATGGGGTTGTTTTATCGTCCGTTGTGGTCGGGCAAACCGATCTGCACGCAGCTTTTGGCGGTGTCGTCCCTGAAATTGCCGCCCGCGCCCACGCGGAAAAGCTGGACCTTTGCGTTGAACAAGCGCTGGAGAATGCGGCTCTAACACTGGGTGAAATCGATGTGATCGCAGTGACCTCCGGGCCGGGTCTGATCGGCGGAGTACTATCTGGCGTCATGTGCGCCAAGGGACTGTCGGCCGCGACGGGCAAACCGCTGTACGGCGTTAACCATCTGGCAGGTCACGCGCTTACGCCGCGCCTGACCGATAATGTGCCCTATCCCTATCTCATGCTTTTGGTGTCGGGCGGGCATTGCCAATTTCTGCTGGTGCATGGGGCTGACAGGTTTGAACGGCTGGGCGGCACCATCGACGATGCCCCGGGAGAGGCATTCGACAAGGTCGCGCGCCTGATTTCCCTGCCCCAACCCGGTGGCCCCGCAATTGAAAAGGCCGCTTTGAACGGCGATCCGAAACGCTTTGCCCTGCCGCGCCCGTTGCTGGATCGGCCCGATTGCGACATGTCGTTCTCGGGCTTGAAAACCGCCGTGCTGCGCGCCCGTGATAAGGTGATTGCTGAAAAGGGAGGCCTGACCGTTCAGGATCAGGCCGACCTTGCCGCCGGATTTCAAGCCGCCGTTGTGGATGTATTGGCCGAAAAGACACGGCGCGCCATGGCGATTTATATGGAACACGCCCCCGCTGACCCCGCTCTGTGCGTCGCGGGCGGTGTTGCCGCGAACACAGCCATTCGCCACGGGTTAGAGACTGTTTCAGCTAAGAACAACGCGCGTTTCATCGCGCCGCCCCTTGCGCTGTGTACGGATAACGCTGCCATGATCGCCTATGCCGCGGCAGAGCAAAGCAGCCTGCGTGACCCCGACGATCTGACGCTTTCTGCCCGCCCCCGTTGGCCGCTGGATATCAATCAACCCTCAATGTTGGGCAGCGGCAAAAAAGGGGCCAAGGCATGAGCATCGCGGTTCTTGGCGCTGGCGCATTCGGCACCGCGCTGGCCATTTCGCTGGCGCATAAAGGGCCTGTTTCGCTGTGGGCGCGTGACAGCGGCGGCATGGCGCAAACGCGCGAAAACACGAAGCGATTGCCGGGCTGCCCGTTTCCCGACCAGCTGTTTGTGACCGAATCCATCGCAGATGCCGCAAAGGCGGACATTATTTTGGTCGCCGTGCCCATGCAAAAGCTGCGGGGGTTTTTGACCCAGAACGCCGGTTTTCTGGATGGCAAAAATATCGTCGCCTGCTGCAAAGGGATCGAACTGGAAACCGGCCTTGGCCCCATCGCCGTGATCCGCGAAACGCTGGCGGATGCGGTGCCCGCCATTCTGACCGGTCCCAGCTTTGGCGCGGATATCGCACGCGGCTTGCCGACGGCACTAACGCTGGCATGTGAAAACGCCGACGTGGGCAAAACGCTGCAATCCGCGCTGACAACAGAAAACCTGCGCCTGTATCGAACCACCGATACAATCGGCGCTGAACTGGGCGGTGCGTTAAAGAATGTGGTCGCAATTGCCTGCGGTGCCGTGATGGGTGCCGGTTTGGGCGAAAGCGCACGCGCCGCTTTGCTGACCCGTGGATTTGCGGAAATGCAGCGGCTGGCCAAGCATCTAAAGGCCCGGCCTGAAACCTTGTCCGGGCTGTCCGGCTTTGGCGATCTGGTACTGACCTGCACCTCCGCCCAATCGCGCAACTATCGACTTGGCCTCGCCTTTGGGGAAAACCAGCCCTTCGACAGCACCACAACTGTCGAAGGGGCAGCCACCGCCCGCGCTGTTGATGCGCTTGCCCGGGAACAGGGCCTTGATCTGCCAATCACTGCGGCCGTTGCAGGGTTGGTCGAGAACCGATTAGATGTGCCCAGCGCTATGAAATCGCTTTTGACCCGTCCGCTAAAGGAGGAATAATATGCTCGTTGCCCTATTTGCCCATGACAAACCCGGCGCATTGCCTGTGCGTCAGGAAAACCGCCCCGCCCATGTCGATTACCTGAAATCAACCGGCTGCGTTGCACAAGCGGGCCCGTTGCTGGATGCCGACGGGCAAATGTGCGGATCACTGGTGATTTTGGACGTCGCCGATATGGCCGCCGCGCGAAGCTGGGCGGATAATGACCCCTATGCCAAGGCCGGCCTGTTTGCAGATGTGCAACTGGTTGCGTGGAACAGGGTCATCGGCTGATGGCGTATTGGTTGTTCAAATCCGAACCCTCGACATGGGGCTGGGATGATCAGGTTGCCAAAGGGGATGCGGGCGAGGAATGGGACGGCGTGCGCAATTATCAGGCCCGCAATTTCATGCGCGATATGGCGATCGGCGACCGTGGGTTTTTCTATCATTCGCAGGGTGAGCGCGCCATCGTCGGCATTGTTGAGGTTTGCGCCGAGGCCCATCAGGACAGTTCAACCGACGATCCGCGTTGGACCTGCGTCGATATCAAGGCCGTACGTCCGTTTAAAAACCCGGTCACGCTGGACCAGATTAAGGGTGATGGCAGGTTTGACGATATGCTCTTGGTCAAAAGCCCGCGATTGTCGGTGCAGCCTGTCACAGACCAACAATGGCAACAGATTTGCGCCATGGGCGATACCGAAGCGTAACTTACTGGGTGTCTGAAATGTAAAAAGGGTTCCGGCGCAGTGCCAGAACCCTTTCTCACCCCACGCGTTCCCCGAAAGGCCACCTCGCGTGTATCGAAATATGTTCTGGCCATCCTGGCCGACTTGTATGTGGTACCCCCCCGAACGGTTCAGCGCAAGAATCTAGTGTTTCAAAGGGGATGTAATAAAGAAACGCCCAATTAACCAATTGGGCGCTCCTGTCTCGGGTTCACTTTGAAAGGGCGCGCGGCTTAGCCGTACACAGCCTCTTTGCCGAAATGTTTGGTCAGCATGTAATAGATCACGGCGCGGTATTTGTTGCGCTCGGATTTGCCGTAGATATCGATTACTTTATGGATCGCTTCCATCAGCTCGGGGCCGTCGGCCATGCCCAGCTTTTTCATCAGAAAGTTCTGTTTAACCAGCTCAAGTTCGCTTTCCTGGCTGGCCGCGACGGTCTGTGCATCCGCGTTGTAAATCGCTGGCCCGCAACCGATTGTCACCTTGGTCAGCAACGGCATATCAGGTGTCATGCCACATTTGTTTGTCAGATCATCCGCGTATTTCGCGATCCATTCGTCTCTCTTACCCATTACTTAGCTCCATGCTTGTCCTTGACCGTTCATTGCGGCCTCGCGCTAGACCCTAGTCAGAATTTTGCTTTGGCAAAAGTTATTTATGTTCCCTTGGGCCGGGACCACGTTAACCAATTCTTAACAACTATCGGTTTGCAGAGTGAAACATGACCGCGAAGGGGGCGCAGATCACCTTGTTGACGGAAAGAAACTGCGCAATGCTGGCCGCATGGTTTTGTTTCGCCCCTCAGCTTTCATCCTTATCGCCAGCGCCCTTGGTGCCTTTGCGGGGCCGTTGCCTGATCCGGTTCCGGCATCGGCCTACGCCCCTGTAAACATGGACGAAGCATTGCTGGGCCAGTTGCTGTTTTACGACCCAATTCTGTCGGGCAACAAAAACATCGCCTGCGCGACCTGCCACCACCCGAAATTTGCCACCAGCGACGGGGTATCGCTGGGCATCGGCGAAGGCGGCATTGGGCTGGGGCCAGCACGGCGCGGTGACCCGAACAACATCCCCCCCGACCGGATTCCGCGCAATTCGCCCGCGTTGTTTAACCTTGGTGCGGCTGAGTTTACGGTCATGTTCCACGATGGCCGGATCGAGGTTGATGATACCACGCCCTCCGGCTTTCGGACGCCGCTGGATGACGACATGCTAGACGGGTTTGCCTCGCTTTTGTCAGCGCAGACCATGTTTCCCGTTCTCAGCCCCGATGAAATGGCTGGCCAAGAGCTTGAGAATGACGTGTCCAAAGCCGTGCGTCAGGGGTTGATCACGGGCGACGGCGGCGCGTGGAGTATTTTGGCGCGCAGGGTTGCCGCCCTTCCCGACTATGCCCAACAATTTCAGGCAGTGTATGACCATATCGACAGCCCGGATCAGATAGCCTTTACCGATATCTCGAACGCGATTGCGGTGTTTGTTGCGCATGAATGGCGGTCGGACACATCGGTATTTGATGCCTATCTACAAGATCCCGAAACGGCCTATCCGGTGGATGCAGCCCGCGGAATGACCCTGTTCTATGGCGACGCAGGATGCAGCAGCTGTCACAGCGGGCCATTCCAGACGGATCACAGCTTTCACCCCATGGGCGCGCCCCAGCTTGGCCCCGGCAAGGCCGCCGTGTTCGAAAATCATGCGCATGATCTGGGCCGGAACCGGGTAACCGGCGATCCGGCGGATGATTTTGCGTTTCGCACACCGTCTTTGCGCAATGTCATGCAGACCGGGCCATGGGGCCATGCCGGTGCCCATAGCAAGATTGATGAGTTCATTCGTGATCACCTTGATCCGGTAGCTGCAGCTGATCGGTTTGGCCCTGATGCAGAGGCGCGTAAAACCGTGCAACTTCCCCCGCTTAAGTCGGATGATTGGCGCGAGATGGATGATCCAATCGCACGTGATCGCATCGTTCAGGCCGCGCTGACCCGCGCACCCGTTGCCCTTGATCCACCAGACATCGCGGCATTGGTGGCGTTCCTGAAAACCTTGGACGACAACACAGCGCTAAGCGGGCGGTTGGGCATTCCAGATGCCGTGCCCAGCGGTTTGGCGGTCGGCGGTGTCGCGAATTAATCGGCCTGGCGGATCGTCAGGGTTTCGCCCGCGTTCACGGTAAATCCGTCGCTTTGTGATCCGTCCGGCCAGCGCACCGTCACCTGCGCCTTATCCGCCTGCCCCAGCCCGAAATGCAGTGGCAGCGCAACGGCACCAGCATGCCCGCCGCCGATGGTAACCTGTTGGCTTTGCTGCATATCGCCCGCGCGGATGCTGACCCGCGCGCCGATGGCAAAGCGGTTGCCGCCTGCGCCCTGCACCTGCACCCATGCGGCATTGCCCGCACCCTGAGTGACATTGTGATACAGCCGCATCGGCGCACGGCGATTCACCACCACCAAATCAAGCAGGCCATCGCCGTCAAAATCGGCCAGCGCCGCCCCCCGCGACCGCGCAACATCGCCAATGCCTGCGCTTTCCCCCGCTTCGGTAAATTTGCCATCAGGCCCTTGGATCAACAGGTTATTGGGGTCGCGCATGGCCATGCCCGGCATCTGGTCGACGTTGCCCTTGGCGATAAACAAATCGGGCAGGGTATCGTTGTTCACGTCGCCAAAAGTGGCATGCCAGCCCGTCGATGGCCGCCCGTCACCCTTAAGATAAGGGTTATGCGCATAGGTTCCGATGTCGTAAGGCGCGTTCGCATATGTGCCGTCTGACTGGGCGATCTGCATCAGCTGATCCCCCATGGACGTCAACATCAGCTCGTCCCGGCCATCGCCGGTCAAATCACGACTGGCGATCCCCATGCCCCACAGGGAGACCGCCGGAAACCCGTCATCAGGGGTTAGAAAGCGGCGCTCAAGAATGTCCCACAGCTGCTCTGCCCCGCCGGTCAAATAGTAATGCCTGTCGTTCGAGATACGCAGCGACATCACCCCGCGCGCATCTTGGGCGGCCAGCATGGACAAGGTGCAATAGCCCGGTTCCAGCGTCATCGCGCGATAGCTTGGCGCATTTCCAGCAGATGGCGACAGGATGGTGTGGGTGTCGCAGGTGCCAAACGGCCCGTCGGGGTTTGTACGGTCCACATAGTGACCGACGGCGAGCGTAGGAAATTGCGCGCCCGCGTCCCACCACGCGGTAAAGGCGGTTGTCCATTGATCGGTTTGGGGGATGGCCCAGCGTTCGGTCACATCGGTAAAACTGCAATCAGGCCCGCCGCGCAGCACACGGTCAGGCCCGACACGCATCACGTATAGATCCAGGACCGCATCGCCATCGATATCAACGGGATAAGCCCCGGTCACGCCCGTTACATCGCCCAACGAAGGCAATGGCTGAAACGCGATTTCCCCTATGTCAGAGACGTTTTTAAGCAAGGTCATCGGCGACGCCCCACCAGCGGCCACGATGTCGGGCAACCCGTCGCCCGAGCAATCGAAGACCGACACGCCACCGCCGACGAAATGTTCCCACCCGCCGGTGTATTCGTGTTTTGGCACCCTGTCGGTGATGTCTTGAAAGACCGGATTGGCCTGCACCGATCCCGCCACGATGACACCGATCAGGGGCAACCAGCGGATCATGCCGCGTTTTCACCCAGCAAGGCATCGGTAACCTCGGACAGCGCCAGCGCCGCCGCACCTTTCGCCCAGACAGAGCCGCTCCACGCGTGGATATCCACGGGGGTGGGCGTGCGGCCAGCGGGCAGAATCATGCTGTTCATTTCCGCCAACATGTCGTCTGTGGTCAGATAATCATAGCGCATCCGCTCGCCGCTTAGGATTATCCGTTCGGGGTCGAACAGCTGCACAATATTCGCCAAGCCGACGCTTAAAAACCGCCCCGCCCGCCGAAAGATTGCCAGCGCGGCCTCGTTTCCGGCGTTCGCCTCTTCATACAGGGTTTCGATCATGGTCACGGCGGAACTGCTGGCCCTCGGGTCGCTGTCCAGCGCGGTTCCAGCTTCGCGGACAAGGGCGTAATCAGCGACATAGGCCTCAAGACAGCCGCGTTGGCCGCAGCGGCACAGCGCACCATCAAGCTGCACTTTGGTGTGCCCCAGCTCCATCCCCGGGCCAAGCGCACCACGGAACAGGCGGTTGTTCAGCACCAGCCCCATGCCGACGCCCCGTTCGATGGTCACGACAACAAAATTCGACGTCCCCCGACCGGCCCCGAACCACAGTTCGGCCAGTGTCAGCAGGTTGGTGTCATTGTCCAGCGACACGGGCAAATCCAGTTCCTGCGCCAGCTTTTCGCGCAGGGGAATATTGGTATCGGTCAGCACAGGCGACCATTGCACAATACCGGTCTGCGCATCCACAATGCCCGGCAAGCCGATGCCGATGGCGCTGATCGAATCATGGGTTTGACCGGCCTTTTGCAACAGCTTGCGGATCAGGGTCGACACTTCGGCCAGCACCTCGGTCGTGGTCTGGCGCAAGGCACCGCTGGCCAGATGCGCCTCGGCGATGACGGTCCCGGCAAGGTCCAGCAAGATCGCGGTATGGCGTTCGTCTGACAGCTTCATCCCGATGACAAAACGGCTGCAAGGTGCGACACGCAGGGCGATCGGCGGGCGGCCACGGCTGGGGCCGCGCTGGTTATCCTCGACCTCTTGCAGCAGGCCGCGCGTAATCAGATCAGATGTGATGGTGGTGACAGAGCCGGGGCTGATATCAAGGGTGCGCGCCACATCCATGCGGGGCATATGACCGGCCGCGCGCACCTGTTCGAACACCTGTTGGCGCAGGGGGCGTGTGTCGTCTTTCGACAGCATAAGCCGCGGTCCACAACCAAATGTGGCCGTTTCGCTCCTCTCAAGGCTGCCTTGCCTAATTAGTTCGCTGGCCAAACTTTATCCCCCCATCAGATCGTTCGATCTAATCACTTCTCCCTCGATCCCCCGAAATAGGCCTCATTTTGCCGATACCTGTCAAATTATTTGTCCGATTGTTAAAAATTTATTTTGACAACTGAATTAAAACGCGCAACCTCAGTACACGGAAAAAATCGATGCCGCTTAGGACATCGGAATCATTTCATCTGGGAGGAAAGAAATGCGTAAACTCTTTATGGCAGCGGCTGTCGCCACTGCCGGATTCACCCATGCCGCCACAGCGCAAGACATTACAGTCGGCGTAAGCTGGTCCAATTTCCAAGAAGAGCGCTGGAAAACTGACGAAGCTGCGATCAAAGCTGCTTTGGATGCTGCCGGTGCCAAATACGTCAGCTCTGACGCGCAGTCGTCCTCGGCCAAGCAATTGTCCGACGTGGAAAGCCTGATCGCCCAAGGCGTTGATGCCCTGATCATTCTGGCCCAAGACAGCCAAGCCATCGGCCCGGCCATCACAGCCGCCGCTGACGAAGGTATTCCGGTTGTCGGCTATGACCGCCTGATCGAAGACCCACGTGCGTTTTACCTGACATTCGACAACGTCGAAGTTGGCCGCATGCAGGCCCGCGCTGTTTACGAAGCCATGCCAAAAGGCAACTACGTCATGATCAAGGGGTCGCCCACCGATCCGAACGCCGATTTCCTGCGTGGCGGTCAACAAGAAGTGCTGCAAGCGGCGATTGACGCGGGCGACATCACCATCGTTGCCGAAGCGTATACAGATGGCTGGTTGCCTGCCAACGCGCAGCGCAACATGGAGCAAATCCTGACCGCACAGGACAACAAAGTTGACGCGGTTGTTGCATCCAACGACGGTACAGCTGGCGGTGTTGTTGCAGCCCTGACAGCTCAAGGCATGGAAGGCACACCCGTGTCTGGCCAAGACGGCGACCATGCTGCGCTGAACCGCGTTGCCAAGGGCACACAGACCGTTAGCGTTTGGAAAGACGCCCGCGATCTGGGTAAAAACGCTGCTGAAATCGCAGTTGCCCTTGCCGGTGGGACCGAAATGGGTGCCATTGACGGCGCGTCCGAATGGACATCACCCGGCGGCACAACATTGTCGGCCAAGTTCCTGGCACCTGTGCCGGTTACCCTCGACAACCTGAACGCTGTGCTTGACGCCGGCTGGATCACCAAGGAATCGCTTTGCCAAGGTGTTACAGACGTCGCCGCCTGCGAATAATCTAAGCTAACGCATCCCGGCATTGGCCGGGATGCACCCCCATTATCCTTTCAAGCGCGGGCCGTTCACCTACGGGTGCCCCCACCGCTGAAAGACACCGCATCCCAATCCGGAAGCCAATTACATGACAGACACATCGACACCCGGGACAGATACACATCCGTCACCGACTGCCCCCAAACGTTCGTTTCTAACGCAGCTTGAAATCGACACACGCCTGTTGGGCATGATCGGTGCCTTTGTGCTGGTGTGTCTGGTGTTCAACGTGCTGACCGATGGCCGGTTTTTGACACCGCGCAATATTTTTAACCTGACCATCCAAACCGTCAGTGTCGCCATTATGGCCACAGGCATGGTGTTTGTGATCGTCACCCGCCACATCGATCTGTCTGTGGGGGCCATGCTGGCGACATGCTCTGCCGCGATGGCCATGACGCAGACCGATATTTTGCCGAAAATGCTGGGGCTTGGCCTGGGTCATCCGCTGATCCCTTGGATCAGCATTGCCGTCGGTTTGCTGATCGGCACCATTATCGGCGCGCTTCAGGGCTGGCTGGTCGGCTATCTGACGATCCCCGCCTTTATCGTGACCCTGGGCGGCCTTTTGATCTGGCGCAACGTGGCGTGGTACATGACGGACGGCCAAACCATTGGCCCGCTTGATGAAACATTCCGCAAACTTGGCGGCATCAACGGCACGTTGGGTGAAACATGGTCTTGGGTCGTCGGGATTATCGCTGTGGTGCTGGCGCTTTGGGCGCTTTGGGCCGCGCGGCGCAACAAGATCGGGCATGGCTTTCCTGTCAAACCCGTCTGGGCCGAAGCCCTTGTCGGGCTGATCATCGCCGCGGGTATCCTTGGCTTTGTGGCGATCCTGAACGCGTATGAGGTGCCAACGGCCCGTCTGCTCCGTGAATTCAAGGCGCGCGGCGAGGTGATGCCAGACGGCTATGCCGCTGCATATGGCATTCCCTATTCCGTCTTGCTGCTGATCGCGATTGCAATTGCCATGACGGTGATGGCCAAACGCACACGGCTGGGGCGCTATATCTTTGCGACGGGCGGCAACCCTGATGCGGCCGAACTGTCCGGCATCAATACGCGCCTGCTGACGGTTAAGGTATTTGCCCTGATGGGTGCCTTAGTGGCGCTGTCTGCGGTTGTCGCATCGGCCCGCCTAACCAACCATTCAAACGACATCGGCACGCTGGATGAACTGCGCGTCATCGCCGCCGCTGTGATCGGTGGCACCGCCCTTGCTGGCGGGATCGGCACCATTCACGGCGCGATCTTGGGTGCGCTGATCATGCAGTCCCTGCAATCGGGCATGGCGATGGTTGGCGTCGACGCGCCGCTGCAAAACATCGTTGTGGGGGCTGTTCTGGTCCTCGCCGTCTGGATCGACATTGTCTATCGCCGCCGCACGGGAGGGAAATGATGACACCTTTAGTAGAGCTCAAGAATATCTCGCTGTCTTTTGGCGGTGTGCGTGCCGTCGATAACGTGTCGCTTGACCTGTATCCCGGCGAAGTTGTCGGCCTGCTGGGCCATAACGGCGCGGGCAAATCAACGCTGATCAAGATCCTTGCCGGTGCCTATCAAATGGACGAGGGCGAGATCTGGATCGAAGGCAAAAAGGCCAGCATTCATTCGCCCCGCGACGCCCGCCGTCACAACATCGAAACGATTTATCAAACGCTGGCGCTGGCCGACAACCTTGATGCGGCAAGCAACCTGTTTCTGGGGCGTGAATTAACCAATCGTTTCGGTCTGGTCGACGATGCCCAGATGGAGGCTGAGACCCGCAAGATCATGGCCCGTCTCAACCCCAATTTCAAAAAGATAAACGAGCCTGTTTCAGCGCTTTCCGGGGGTCAGCGACAATCGGTGGCGATTGCGCGTGCCGTATATTTCAACGCAAGAATCCTGATCATGGACGAACCCACAGCCGCCCTGGGCGTGCATGAAAGCAAGATGGTCGCGGACCTGATCAAAGAACTAAAGGCCCAAGGTTTGGGTATTTTCCTGATCAGCCACGACACCCGCGAAATGCTGGACCTGTGTGATCGAGTGTCGGTGATGAAAAACGGCACGTTAATCGGCACCGAAAAGGTGGGCGACGTGACCGAGGATGACATCCTGAGCATGATCATCATGGGCAAAGCGCGCGACGCTGCTTAGGCTCTGACAAAGGGGAAAACGCATGTTTTTGGGTCTTGATCTGGGCACCTCGGGCTTGAAGGCGCTGTTGGTCGACGCCGATGAAAACATCATCGCCGAGGCCAGCGCGCCCTTGCAAGTATCGCGCGCCCACGACGGGTGGAGCGAGCAAAACCCAGATGATTGGTTCACCGCCTGCGCGGCTGCAATCGCCGGTCTTGACGCCGATCTAAGTGCCGTTCAGGGCATCGGGCTAAGCGGGCACATGCATGGCGCGACCCTGCTTGACGCAAACGGCACCGCCCTGCGCCCCTGTATGTTGTGGAATGACACCCGCGCGGCGGTTGAGGCAGCTGAATTCGACGCCAATCCGGTCTGGCGGCAGGTGACGGGCAATATTGTGTTCCCCGGCTTTACCGCGCCCAAGGTCGAATGGGTCCGGCGGAATGAGCCCGAAATATTTGCCAAGATCGACAAGGTGCTGCTGCCCAAAGACGCCCTGCGGTTTTGGTTAACAGGCGATGCCGTATCCGAGATGTCGGACGCTGCGGGCACCAGCTGGCTGGATACCGGCGCGCGCGATTGGTCTGATGAATTGCTGGCGTTCTCAGGCCTATCACGGGCGCAAATGCCCCGGCTGGTCGAAGGGTCCGCCGTTTCTGGCACCCTAAGCGGGTCAATTGCCGCCAAACTTGGCCTGCCCGCGGGCATTCCCGTTGCGGGTGGCGGCGGGGATAACGCCGCCTCGGCCATCGGGATGGGTGTTGTGAAACCGGGGCAGGCCTTTGTGTCACTGGGCACCTCTGGCGTATTGTTCGCCGCCACGCCCAACTATGCCGCCGCCCCCGAAAGCGCCTTACACAGTTTTTGCCATGCCTTGCCCGGGCTTTGGCACCAGATGGGGGTGATCCTGTCTGCGACCGACGCGCTGAATTGGCTGGCAGGTGTGTTGCAAGAAGACGCGCAATCGCTGACCGGTGATCTGGGGCAACTACAGGCCCCCAGCCGGACGATTTTCATGCCTTATCTGGGCGGCGAACGTACCCCACATAACGATGCGCAAATCCGCGCGGGTTTCCTGCATCTTGGCCACGCAACCGACCGCGCCGCGATGGTCCGAGCGGTTCTAGAAGGCGTCACTCACGCCCTGCGCGATAGTTTCGACGCCATGGCGATGACCGGCACCAAAATCGACAGCCTGATCGCCGTCGGCGGCGGATCAAAGTCCGAATATTGGCTTCAGGCCATCGCAACATCGCTGAATATGCCCATCCAACTGCCTGCCGCTGGCGACTTTGGTGCCGCATTAGGTGCCGCGCGTCTTGGCCGCATGGCAGCGACTGGCGCAGGCGCCGAGATTGCCGTACCGCCCCCGATTTCCCGCGTAATAGAGCCTGATTCAAAGCTGGTCCCCGCCTTTGCAGAGGCCCACGCCCGCTATTCCGAGACATACCGCGCAATCAAATCTTTGCGCTGACCTAGAGATAAGGACCCCTCCCATGACTGATTTTTTCGATGGCATCCCAGCGATCACCTATGACCCCGACGCGACCCATGATTTCGCCTATCGCAGCTATAACCCGGACGAGGTTCTGATGGGAAAAACCATGGCCGAGCATCTGCGCTTTGCCGTGGCCTATTGGCACAGCTTTGCGTGGGAAGGCGGCGACCCGTTTGGCGGTCAAACATTCGAGCGCCCGTGGTTCGGCGACACGATGGAGCACGCCAAGATCAAGGCCGACACTGCCTTTGATATGTTCAAAATCCTTGGCCAGCCGTATTTCTGTTTCCACGACGCCGATGTGCGCCCCGAAGGCGATACTTTCACCGAAAGCACAGCGCGCCTGCACGAGATCACCGATTATTTCGGCGAGAAGATGGAGCAGACCGGCACCAAACTGCTGTGGGGCACCGCGAACCTGTTTTCGAACCGTCGCTATATGGCGGGCGCGGCCACAAACCCCGACCCCGACGTGTTTGCCTATGCCGCCGCGACCGTCAAAGAATGCATCGACGTCACACACAAGCTGGGCGGTGAAAACTATGTCCTGTGGGGTGGGCGCGAAGGCTATGAAACCCTGCTGAACACCGACATGAAACGCGAACGTGAACAGGCCGGTCGTTTCCTGCAAATGGCGGTCGAATATGCGCGCAAGATCGGGTTCAAAGGCGGCATCCTGATCGAGCCTAAACCGCAGGAACCCACCAAACATCAGTATGATTACGACGTCGCAACCGTCTATGGTTTCCTCAAGGATTTCGGGCTTGAGAACGAGGTCAAAGTTAACATCGAACAGGGTCACGCGATCTTGGCCGGACATTCGTTTGAACACGAGCTGGCGCTTGCCTCTGCGCTTGGGATTTTCGGGTCCATCGACATGAACCGCAACGATTACCAGTCGGGCTGGGACACCGACCAATTCCCCAACTCCGTGCCCGAAGTCGCATTGGCCTATTACGAAGTGTTGAAGGCTGGCGGTTTCACGACCGGCGGCACCAATTTCGACGCCAAGCTGCGCCGTCAATCGCTGGACGCGCAGGATTTGATCCTTGCCCATGTCGGCGCGATGGATGTCTGCGCACGCGGGTTGAAAGCAGCCGCCGCAATGCTGGAAGATGGCAAGCTGGAGGACGCTCGCGAGGCGCGGTACGCCGGTTGGGGGTCAGCGCGCGGTCAGGGGCTGTTGAATGCCGACCTTGAGACGATCAACGCGCAGGTCAAGGCGGATGCATTGAACCCGCAACCCGCATCAGGTCGTCAAGAAGCGTTGGAAAACTTGGTTAACAGATATCTTTGACCTATCGCCAATGGCGGAGTAATTGAACCCATGTTCAAGCGCTACGCCATATATTTCACGCCCCCGCCCGGTGGTTTCAGCCAATTGGCGACCGCTTGGCTGGGGTGGGATTTGGCGCAAGGGTGCGCCGTTCCGCATCCCGATATCCCAGGGGTAAATGTCGCGGCCCTTACCGAACGGCCGCGCAAATACGGGCTGCATGCCACGATCAAGGCACCGTTTACCCTTGCCGATGGCGTGACCGAACAGGGTTTGACCGATGCGCTAAGCGCATTTTGTGCGGGCCATCCGGTTGTGATTCTTGAGGGGTTGGAGCTGACGCAGATCGGCCGGTTTTTGGCGCTGACGCCTGCGGGCGACACGTCAGCGCTGAACGGGCTAGCATCGGCTGCCATGCAGTCGCTGGATACATTTCGTGCGCCTCTAAGTGAGGCGGAATTTAATCGCAAGAACCGGCCCAATATGTCGGATCGGCAGCGCCAGCTATTGCGGCAATGGGGATACCCCCATGTCGAAGAATTCTTTCGCTTTCATATCACCCTGACGGGACCGATCCCTGACGCGGAACTGGCGCAAGTGCGCCAAGCGATTGAGGCCTATTTGATGCCAGCGATCCCCGCGCCGTTTGATATTGATAGCCTGACCTTATGCGGCGAAGATGCGGATGGCAGGTTTCATCAGGTCGCACGATTTGGGTTAGGCAAAGCTGCGAATAGTCTCTAACGCGCCGGAAAGCGCCTTGCCTTCGGGGTCTTGCAACGCCGCTTCGCGCAGGCGGGCGACCCAATCTGCCGCATCTTTGCGCCCCTTCACCATCTGCGCACCGTTCATCACGCTGTCAAATTTGGTCAGCCCCCGTGCATGGGTATCGGAATACCCCTTTATCAACCGTCGGCAGCGCAACATCTCGACGCACAGCGCATAATCTTCTTCGAGCACAGCAAAACAACTGTCCAACCACGCTTCAAGATGGGCACGCTCGACCGCGTGACGGCGGGTTTTCAGACGATAGGATTTCAACCCGCCCAAGACGTACAGCATCACGAATGCTGGCAAGCTGTCAGTTCGCAATCGCCGCCCTTTGCCAAACCACCGGTCCAGCCACGCCATCACCTTGGGCCGCCCCTCGACCCAAGCGCCAAACCTTACAGGCAACAGGCCCGCAATCTCCTCGGCCCTTGGGTGAAAATATTCGGTCAGTTGCATGACCTGATCCGGTTCTGCGCCCATTTCATTACGGATGCGGCTAAATCTGGGGCCGCGTGTTTTAATGTCAGCGACGCGGATCATGTCATCATAAGCCATTGCATTGGCGATATATTTCGCCGCCGTGATACTAAGCAGCCAATCATGCGCCGCGCTGTCACGGGCGATAACTTCGTCCAGCCGATCCAGATAGGCCGCGCCGTAAGCGTGGTCCTGAAAATCCACAACCTTATGCAGGCCGGCAGTGGCCATCTGCTGAACCATCGGCGGCATGGCATAGATACGGTCCCGCAAGGCTTGATATTCGCGCAACAAACCCTGCGGCCCTGTGATTTCGGGCAGGGTCTCTGCTTCCTTTACCCTGTCCGCATCGCCATTCTGCGCTGCATCAAACCCCGCATGAAAAGCACGCAAGCTTGCATCAACGCCTCTGCCACTTTGCCGGATCGCATCTTCGAACGCTGGGCGGGGAAAGGGCAAGGCGTCGGTCCCTGCAAGTGCCCCAAACAGGCTGGCAGAAATGACGGATCTCTGCTCGACGGCCAACTGCTCCATATCCGCTAGGACCAGTCTCTGCGCGGCGATTTCAGCGGCTGCGCGGACCTCCTCTGCGTCAGCGATCCCATCCCCCGGAGCCATCTTTTCCGACACAGCCAAGGCGCGGTGGCTTGACCCGATCAGTACGGTCCGGTCCGGCGTGACAAAGCCGCGCATGATGGCGCGCCCGACCTCCATCATCTCAGCCGCGATCAGAATATCGACGTCACCGGCCGACGGGGCCAAGGCAAAGATCGGCTGTTGATCGGTCTTTGGCGTCATTTCAAGGTAATAGATCGTGGCACCGGTGCGTTGCGCGACGCCGGCAACGCTGGTGGCCTGCACGGCATAGCCCTGGGCGCGGGCCATGGTTTCGATCCACCCCGTCAGAACGCCACCGCCCTGCCCGCCCACAGCCATGACCGCCAGTTTGGTGATCTGGGCGGCGCGGGGATCAGCGGTTTGTTCGGTGAAAAGCGCGTTCATTGCAGCATCAACCGTTTGGCGTCGCGTCTGGATTGCAGCCAACCAATCACCTTGCTGCGCTGTTTGGTGCGCCAGGATTCGAACCGCGTCGGGTTATGCACAACATCGGCCTGATAGAAGGACGGGCACAGAATGGCGGTATCCGCCACCTCGCCACAATTGCCGCAGCCGACACAGGTTTGATCGATATGGGCCACCGGATCATCGCGCAGCGGGTCATCGAGCTTTTTCAGCGACAGCGACGGGCAACCGGACAGCCGGATACAGGCGTGATCGCCCGTGCAAACATCGGGATCGACGCTAAAGCGCGGGATATCAACGCGGCGGCCTTCCTTGATCGCCTGATTGCGCAGCGGCTTTTCGCGACGCTGCTTGTTCAGCATACATTCCGACGACGCCACGATGACCTTTGGCCCGTCATAATCTGTGGTTAACGCCTCGCGCAGAACCTCGCGCATTTTGCCAACATCATAGGTGCGGTCGATCTGGCGCACCCATTCGACGCCAACCCCCCTAAGCGCCGCCGAAATGGGGTTATTCGTTGATTTAGTATCGTTTTTTGCGCGGCTCGACAGGACATCCTGACCACCTGTTGCGGCGGAATAATAGTTGTCGACGATCACCGCGACCGTGTCGGATTTGTTGAAAACCATGTTCCCGATCGAAGAGCTGAGCCCGTTGTGCCAAAAACCACCATCCCCAAGGATCGAGATCGCGCGCCGTTCGCCGCCCCCGTCAAACGCCGCATTTGACGCGGGCCCAAGCCCGTAGCCCATGGTCGCGCCGCCAATTTCAAACGGGGGCAGTGCCGCGAACAGATGGCAACCGATGTCGCCGATGATCTGGTGTTTGCCCAGCTCTTGTTCTGTCAGTTTCATCGCGGCGAAAATGGGCCGTTCGGGGCAACCCGTACAAAAGCCTGGCGGACGGATCGGGACGGTTTTCGATAAATCCGGTATCTTTGGTGCCTCGGCATTTGGGGCGCGCACCGTTCCGGGCAGCATCTCGGGCGCGGCGGTTTTCAGGAACGCGGTCACGCCGTCCAGCATGACTTGCCCGGTGTATTCGCCCGCCATCGGCAGCATATCCTTGCCGTGCAATTCGACCGAACTGCGCGATTTGTATAGAAAACTGCCAAGCTGCTGTTCGATAAAGTCGGGTTGCCCTTCCTCGACGACCAGCACGTGTTCTTTGCCTTGGCAAAACCGGTCAAATTCGTCTTTGACCAAGGGATAGGTGACATTCAAAACATAAAGTGGCACATCGCTGTTGCCGTAGATATCGGCCAACCCAAGCCGCTGAAGCGCGCGCACAACGCCGTTGTACATGCCCCCCTGAACCACAATGCCCAAAGGCGCGCGGTCGGGGCCGAACACCTCGTTCAGCTTGTTTTCAACGATGAATTTTTCAGCCGCAGGCCAGCGGTTTTGAATTTTATCCTGCTCGTGCAGATAGCTCATTGGGGGTAGGACAACGCGGGCGAAATCACTGCGCGGGGCGGACAGCGCGTCGCGCACGGTCAGCGGCGGCGGGACGTTATCGCGGGTTTCGAAGCTGCCCGTGACATGGCACGATCTGATCCGCACCATCAACATCACCGGGGTATTGCTGGCTTCCGACAGCTCGAACCCGTCTTTTACGGCCTTGGTAATACTGGGTAAATTCGGGCGAGGGTCCAGCATCCAGAACTGTGATTTCATGGCAAAGGCGTGGGACCGCTCTTGCATGATCGACGATCCTTCGCCGTAATCCTCGCCCACAATCACCAGCGCACCGCCCGTCACACCGGACGAGCTGAGGTTGGCCAAGGCGTCAGACGCGACATTGACGCCAACCGGCCCCTTGAAGGTGACAGCGCCCCGAATGGGATAGTGGACAGAGGCGGCCAACATCGCGGCGGCGGCGGCCTCGCTTGCGTTTGCCTCGAACCGGACGCTCAGTTCACCCAGCACATCCTGCGCGTCGGCGAGCACATCCATCAAATGGCTGATCGGCGCGCCTTGATAGCCGCCAACATAGCCCACGCCATTTTCCAACAGCGCCTTGGTCAGGGCCAATATACCTTCGCCGGTAAAGACATCACCCTCGCCTTTGCGCAGGTGCTCTACCTCTTTTTTGAAGGAACGTTCGGCCATCTGGGCCCTTTCAAAAGTCGTGTTTACGGATGTTTTTCAGCATCTTTTGCAACGTGCCGACAAAGGCCTGTTTTTCGTCAGCATCAATGCCCGCGAACATCGCCTGATAGGCATCGGACATATGCGGCCAAAGCCGTTGAAACGCCGCGCGCCCGCTGTCGGTCAGAAAGATGCGGGTGGCCCTGCTGTCGTCGGGGTCGGGCTGGCGGCGAACCAACCCGTTTTGCGCCAATGTATCCAAGGCACGACTAAGCGTAGATTGCTGCACGACCGCAAAAACGGCCAATTCGCGGATCAAAATACCGTCGCGTACGGACAACACCGCAAGCGACCGCATCTGCGGGGTTGTCAGGCCCAGCTTAGCCATTTCTTCCTGCATGGCCGCATTATAGCGCCCCATAATCCGGTTCATCAGGTAAGGCGCGAACTGATCCAGCCCCACCTCGCCCAATGTCGTATTGTCGTGCTTTTCAGGGCTGTCTTTGACGTCCATTCAAGGGTCCTTTCCCTGATGCAGAAGGGGTGATCGGGCCGAGCATGATGTGTGAATTAACCTTTTGGAACCAGCGCGAGCGCACGGATCGGGCTGCCTGTGCCACGCTCAATCTTGAGCGGTGCCGCGATCAGAATGGCCCCCTTGGCAGGAAGCTTGTCTAGATTGGCAAGCGAGGCGAGGCCAAAACAATTGTTTAGGTGCAGCAGGTTATGCGCGGGGTATGGCGGTTCCATTCCGCCCGCTTGGCCCGCGTCGGTGCCAATACATTGTGTGCCCCAACCGACAATCCCCTTGGACAGCAGATATTCGATACAATCAGGCGTCGGTCCGGGGCTGTGCGGGCCAGCGTCATCGGCGTTAAGGAACTTTGCGGCGTCATGCACGCGCTTGTCCCAATCGGTGCGCATCACGACCCATTCGCCCTTGCCGATCGCCCCATGTTCAGCTTCCCAAGCTTTCACACCATCGGCGGTCAGCAGGAAATCCTCGCTCTCGGCGGATTGGGCGGCGCAATCGATGACATTAACCGGCGCGACCAAGCGTTGCACATCCAGCGTATCGGTATAGCCGTCCTCGTAATCCTTGCCGGTAATCCAATGGTGCGGCGCGTCGAAATGGGTGCCGGAATGTTCGCCCAGCTTTAGCCAGTTCCACGCGAAAAACGGACCGTCATTGTCATATTCGCTGATCTTGTGAATTTCGATCTTTGGGGTGTTCTTGGCGAAATCCTCGGGCAGTTCTAAAATCGGCGTATCGGGGCCAAGGCTGCTTGAACAGTCGATCACCTCAACACCGCCAGTTGCCAACATCATTGCAAGGTTCGTCAGAGTTTCTGCGCCGCTCATCATCATATCTCCCGTGGGTATGCTGTTGCACTGTTGTTGATAAAGGATGCTACGTAGCGTTATATGCATTTGCAATAAAATTAGCGTGCTAACGAATTTACGTAATAAATTGAGGGACTTATGCCTGATCTCGGCTACTTTCTTTATCATTCTATCGGTCAATATCCGGGAAAAGCGCAGGATATGGCCGCCGCTTTGGCCGATTTTTCAGATGTCTGGGGCACGCCAGATGACAGCCAATGGCCGTCGGTTCTAACCAAAAGACAAGATTTCCTGGCCCTTTGGCGCGATCTGATAGACGCACCAGATGACACGCTGACCAGCGCTGAAAATGTCACCACGGCGCTGTTTTCGATCCTTGGCGGCCTGCCCGTCGGACAGTTGCGCGGCAAGCGGGTGTTGATCGGGGCAGATTGCTTTCCCTCGCTGCATTTTCTGCTGAACGGGTTGGCAGATCGCATGGGGTTCACCCTGCATACCGTGCCGATACGCGACGGCGCATTTTGGGTGACGGATGATGATCTGCTTGATGCGTGGGGCGCGGATGTTGGTCTCGCGCTGTTAACCTTTGTCACCTCGACCAGTTCGCACCGCTGTGATTTGCAGCGGCTGATCGCACATGGGCGCGCGATGGGGTCGCTGATCGGGGTGGACCTGACCCAAGGGATCGGGATCATCCCGTTTTCGCTGAATGACTATGCCGCCGATTTTGTGATCTCGACCAGTTTGAAATGGCTGTGCGGAACGCCGGGTGCGGGTATTATCCAGATGCGGAGTGATCTGATCGAGCAAACAACGCCCGAGCTGCGCGGCTGGTTTTCGCAGGATAACCCGTTTTCGTGGGATTTGAACGGTTTTGACTATGCCCCCGATGCGCGGCGGTTTGATCATGGCACACCATCCGTTTTGGCCTGTTTAGGGTCTATTCCTGCATTGCGCTGGCATGCGGGGCAGTCTGATCTGTTGGCCCATAACCGCGCGCTGACCGATCAAATCATTACGGCTGCGGATGATGCGGGCCTAACCCTTGCCACGCCTAGGGATGCTGAACAGCGCGGCGGGTCTGTTATGGTAAAATTACCGGAAATTGTTGACGCGCCGGCGCTGGTTGGCACGTTACGCGCGCAGAACATCCACGTCGATTGTCGCGGGCAGATCCTGCGTCTGTCGCCGGGGGCGATTACATCAGCGGCGCATGTGGAGGGTCTGTTTCAGGCGCTGAAGGCGGTGATCTAAAGCGCGTTAAAGAACCGCTGCATCCTGTCCATCGCATCGGTCAGCACGTCAATTTCCGCGCAGCCGAAACACACGCGCAAATGCCCCTCGCCCACATCCCCGTAAAAGCTGCCTGCCTCGACCACGACGCCGGTTTCCTCCAGCAAACGGTCCGCGCAATCCTGCGCGCTTAGGCCCGTCGCAGCGATGCTGGGAAAGGCGTAAATCGTGCCCTCAACCGGGGCGCAGGTGACGCCGGGCATCTGGTTCAGACGTCCAACCACCAGATCACGGCGGGCGCGATCCCGCGCGACCATACCCGCCAGAACAGACGCGTCCCCCGTGACAGCGGCAAGTGCACCGTGCTGGATGAACGTGTTCACATGGGTGACCTCGTTCGTGGTGATTTTCATCAACGGGCCCATCAACGCCGCGTCCGCCACCACATAGCCCAGCCGCCAACCGTCCATTGCATAGGCTTTGGTAAAGGCGAACATCGAAATGGTGCGTTCCTTCATGCCCGGCAAGGACGCGATCGAGATATGCGTTTCGCCATAGGTGATCTCTTCATACACCTCGTCCGAAATCACCAGAAGATCATGTTCTTGCGCGAGATCGGCAATGATTTGCAGCTCAGCTCGGGTGTAGACACGGCCCGTCGGATTGCACGGATTGATCAAGGCGATCACGCGGGTCGCCGGGGTAATATGCGGCTCTATCAAGGCGCGATTGATCGAAAACCCATTGCTTGCGTCCAAGGGCGCGATGGTCACTTTGGCCCCGGCCAGCTCGGCCTTGCCGATATGTTGGGGGTAATACGGGGCCAGCAAAAGCGCCTCGTCACCGTCATCCAGAAACGCCATGAACGCGGCAAAGGACCCTTGGGTTAGGCCGTTGGTGATCAACACATTATCGGCTGTAACGTCCAGCTTGTTCTGATCCCGCAGCTTTTCCGCCAGCGCGCTGCGCAGTTCGGGCAGGCCTTGCAGATCGGAGTAATGAACGGCCCCGGCTTGCAGCGCAGCAATCGTCGCGTCCTTGATATGCTGAGGGGTGTCTTCGGCGGGCATCCCCAGTTCCAGATGGATCAAATCCTCCGACATCCCAACGGCTTTGGAGAACATCCCAAAGTTTTTCGGGCTGGTGTCGGTAATCCGACGGGCAGGGCGAATGGGCATCAGGCTCTCCTTGCATGAGATACATGCGTTTGCACCTATTTTGATAACGCGGTCCGGGATCAAAAGCCAAGCTTAAAGGGTGACAGGAATTGCGGCCCCCTGAAACGAAAAACGCCGCCCCGACAGATGTCGAAGCGGCGCGATCTTGGGCGGGTTGGCCCGAAGTTAGTAGCGGTAGTGTTCCGGCTTGAACGGACCTTCGGGTTTGACGCCGATATAGGCCGCTTGCTCGCTGCTGAGCTGGGTCAGCTTTACGCCGATACGATCCAGATGCAGGCGGGCGACTTTCTCGTCCAGATGCTTGGGCAGGATGTACACTTCGTTTTTGTATTTGCCGGTGTTTTCCCACAGTTCGATCTGCGCCAACACTTGGTTGGTAAAGGACGCGGACATCACAAACGACGGGTGGCCGGTGGCGTTACCAAGGTTCAGCAAACGACCCTCGGACAGCAGGATCAAGCGGTTGCCCGAAGGCATCTCGATCATGTCGACCTGTTCTTTGATGTTCGTCCATTTGTGGTTCTTCAGCGCGGCGACCTGAATTTCATTGTCGAAGTGGCCGATGTTGCCAACGATCGCCATGTCCTTCATCTCGCGCATATGCTCGATCCGGATCACGTCTTTGTTGCCGGTGGTGGTGATAAAGATGTCAGCGGTTGCCAGCACGTCTTCCAACAGCACGACTTCGAAACCATCCATTGCGGCCTGCAGCGCGCAAATGGGGTCGGCTTCGGTGACTTTGACCCGTGCGCCAGCGCCGGCCAGCGATGCCGCCGACCCTTTGCCAACATCACCATAGCCGCAAACCACGGCGACCTTACCGGCCATCATCGTGTCTGTGGCGCGGCGAATACCGTCGACCAGCGATTCCTTGCAGCCGTATTTGTTGTCGAATTTCGACTTGGTCACGCTATCGTTTACGTTGATCGCGGGGAAGGGCAGCTGGCCCTGTTTCACCAGATCGTACAGGCGGTGAACGCCGGTTGTTGTTTCTTCGGACACGCCTTTGATCTGGTCGCGCATCTTGGTGAACCAACCGGGGGAGGCTTCCATCCGCTTTTTAATCTGCGCTTTGATCGCGACTTCTTCTTCGGAAGTCGGCACGGCGATCACGTCTTCGCCTGCTTCGGCGCGGGCACCCAGCAAGATGTACAACGTCGCGTCGCCGCCATCGTCCAAAATCAGGTTCGGGCCTTCGGGGAACTGGAATGATTTATCCAGGTAATCCCAATGCTCTTCCAGCGACTGGCCTTTGATCGCGAAAACAGGTGTACCGCCCGCAGCAATTGCAGCGGCGGCGTGGTCTTGGGTCGAAAAGATATTGCAGGACGCCCAGCGCACATCGGCACCCAGCACAACCAGCGTTTCGATCAGAACAGCGGTCTGGATCGTCATGTGCAGCGACCCGACGATGCGCGAACCGGCCAGCGGTTTGCTTTCACCATATTCGGCACGCAACGCCATCAGGCCCGGCATTTCAGTCTCGGCGATATCAAGTTCCTTGCGGCCATACGCGGCAAGGCTAATGTCTTTAACGATATAATCGTTGGCCATTTGGCATCCCTTTTCAAAAGATCGGATATTTGCCACGCGCGTAGCACTTTAAATCTTTAATCTCAACGATTGATGGGAATGGTGGCGTACCACCGCTATTTTGCGCCGATGCCGCGTGTATTTACGGTTTCATGATCGCGGGCTTCGTGGGAAGAACGGACAGACACACAGAAACGGAGAACCGATATGGCGCAGCAGCCCCGCGCGTGGCAACGCATGCTTTCGGGTCGCAGGCTGGACCTGCTAGACCCCACCCCGGTCGATATCGAGATTGAAGATATCGCCCATGGGCTGGCGTTTGTTGCCCGTTGGAATGGCCAAACCCACGGCGACTACGCCTATTCCGTTGCCGAACATTCGCTGTTGGTGGAGACACTGTTTGCGCGGCTGAACCCAAAGGCACCGACGAAATGGAAGCTGGCGGCGCTTTTGCATGACGCGCCGGAATATGTGATCGGCGATATGATTTCACCCGTTAAATCGGCGGTCGGGCCGGGGTATGGTGCATTGGACGAACGGTTAACGGCGGCGATCCACATCCGGTTTGGACTGCCTGCAGCGATCCCCAAAACGGTCAAGCAGCAGATAAAAAAGGCCGACAGGATCAGCGCCTGGATGGAAGCCACCCAAATCGCCGGGTTTGAAGAGGCCGAGGCCACACGGTTTTTCGGCAAGCCCGATACCAGCATTACCCGAGACCTGACAATCGTGCTGCGCCCCCCGGTTGAAACCCGCAATGATTTCACGGCCCGTCATGCGGCCCTGCTAGCGGAGATGTCATGATCAACGTAAGACGCGCCAGCGCGCTGGACGCCGCAAGTATGGCGCAACTGCTGAACGAGATTATCGAAATTGGCGGGACCACTGCGATGACGCGGCCGGTCACCGGCGATGATCTAAAAGAACGGATGGCAGCAAACCCGGACCAAAGCGCATGGCATGTTGCCTTGGATAGCGATGAAAAGGTCGTCGGGTTTCAATGGATCAGCCCCCATACCAAGTTGCCAGCCGAAGCCTGCGATATCGCGACATTCGTGCAGGTCGGGCGCACCGGCCTTGGCATCGGGTCCGGGCTGTTTAACGCCACCTCTGACGCGGCAAGGCAGTTGGGCTATGTCTGGATCAACGCAACAATCCGCGCCGATAATACCGGCGGGCTGACCTATTACCAAAGCCGCGGCTTTCGCGACTGGCACTATGACGAAGGGGTCGAGCTTGCATCGGGCTTGGTCGTGGACAGGATCAGCAAGCGGTACGACATCTAAACCCTAGCGCGGGCTTCGTTTGGCCAGAATACGCTGCAATGTGCGGCGGTGCATGTTCAGGCGCCGCGCGGTTTCTGACACGTTGCGGTCGCACAGCTCGTATACGCGCTGAATATGCTCCCATTTCACGCGGTCCGCGCTCATCGGATTTTCAGGGGGCGGTGGCAGATCATCCCCCGTCGCCAGCAGGGCATTGGTGATATCATTCGCATCCGCAGGTTTTGACAGGTAATCGGTCGCGCCGATCTTTACGGCAGCCACAGCCGTCGCAATCGCACCATATCCGGTCAGCACGACAACACGCGCATCAGGACGCTTGGCGCGCAACACCTCGACGACGTCGAGACCGTTGCCGTCTTCCAGACGCAGATCGATCACGGCATAAGCTGGCGGACGCGCGGTTGCGATGGCCCGACCAGCGGCGACAGAGCCGGCAGTTTCAACGGAAAACCCGCGCTTTTCCATCGCCTTGGCCAGACGACGCAGAAACGGTTCGTCGTCATCCACCAACAGCAATGTCGGATCTTCACCTAGATCAAGCGCGTTATTCTCAGCCATTTCATGCCTCGCAATCATTGGTTTCGTCGTCACATTACCAAGCAGCTATGTAGTGCCGCCCAATTTATGTCAACTTTTCACTGATAATCGATGAAACAACCAATTTTGTCAGCCATTTGCTCG
The DNA here is from genome assembly GCF_038899995.1 of Sulfitobacter sp. AS59. NCBI lineage: Bacteria > Pseudomonadati > Pseudomonadota > Alphaproteobacteria > Rhodobacterales > Roseobacteraceae > Sulfitobacter > Sulfitobacter sp. AS59. The sequence goes on along the minus strand of NZ_JBBMQK010000003.1, from coordinate 375,055 downwards.
GGCGTGACATCGCGCCTAAAGAAATCCACAAACCCTTCGCCGGGCATCACCAGATAGCTAAAGGTAGAGTGATCCACGAGATAGAATTCATCCTCGGCGTCATGGGCCTTGTAATAGGTGCGATATGCCTCGCTTGCGGCTTTTACCTGTTCCGGTGACCCGGTCAGGCCGATCATCTTGGGATGCATGTTATCGGCAAAATCGCCCACGACTTCGGGGGTGTCCCGCGCCGGATCGATCGAGATAAAGACCGGCGTGACCGACATGCCGCGTTCAGCAAGCACATCAACCGCGCTTGCGTTGCGGGCAACATCAAGGGGGCAAACATCAGGGCAGAAAGTGTAACCAAAGTAGAGTAAGCTGGGTTCAGTAATGACATCCGCGTCGGTCACGGTTTGACCTTCGGCATTCACCAGCTCAAACGGGCCGCCCAGATTATCACCGCCGGCAACGGCAGAATTTTTACATTGCGCATACTTGTCATCGCCATCACCATTCAGGCCCATTACATAGGAAATCGCAACAAACCCAACCGCTACGACGACGGCACCTATTGCCAGTATTTTGTTCATATCCATTCTCCTACGCCAAAAGGCGCTCTTGATCACTGATTACGGCAGACCTACGCTTCTTACCTATCAATGCAATGGGCTAACTTGAAAAGGTGCGCCAATGACGCAGGCCACAATCAAACCGTTGGGCGATCGCACCCGTGCGAATTGGATCAGGCTGCGTACCATGATTGTGCTGCGGTGGGTCGCCATTGCGGGGCAGCTTACCGCCATTACCGTAGCGGATCGTCTGTTCGGCCTCCAGCTTGAGCTGGGGCTGTGCTATTTCGCCGTCGGCGTTTCGGTGGTCGGCAATCTGGTCGCGATATTTGTTTTCCCCGAAAACAAGCGCCTTTCAGAGTATGAGAACCTGTCGATGGTTCTGTTCGATCTGCTTCAGCTTGGGTTTTTGCTGTTCCTGACGGGCGGCCTGCACAATCCGTTTTGCCTGTTGCTGCTGGGGCCGGTCACGATCTCGGCCACGACGCTTAGCCTGAGATCGACGGTAATCTTGTGCTGCACCGCAATCGGCCTTGCCAGCCTGTTGGGCGTCTATCACTTTCCGTTGAACACCCAAAACGGCGGCGTGTTGATGATGCCCGGCATTTTCGTGTTCGGCCATTGGATTGCGCTTGTGATCTCGATCCTGTTTTCGACCGCCTATTCCCGGCGGGTGACGACCGAAATCCATTCGATGTCAGACGCCTTGGTTGCCACGCAGATGGCACTGGCCCGTGAACAAAAGCTGACCGATCTGGGTGGTGTCGTGGCCGCAGCCGCACACGAGCTGGGCACGCCGCTGGCCACGATCAAACTGGTTAGCGCGGAACTGCTGGACGAATTGAAAGACAACCCAGAGCTGGCAGCCGATGCCGCGTTGATCCGCAATCAGGCCGACCGGTGCCGCGATATTCTGCGTGACATGGGCCGCGCGGGCAAAGACGATTTGCACCTGCGGCAAGCCCCGCTAAGCGCGGTTATAGAAGAGGCCGCTGAACCCCATATCGCCCGCGGTAAAACCATCGAGTTTTCCTTTGGCCAAGACAGCGGATCAACATCCCATCAGCCGTCAATTCTGCGCAAACCCGAGATCATCCACGGCCTGCGCAATTTGATACAAAACGCTGTCGATTTTGCCGATAGCACCGTCTGGGTCGAGGCAAACTGGACCGACACGCAGATATCGATACGTATTTTTGACGACGGCAAGGGGTTTCCCCCACATCTGCTTGGCCGCATTGGCGACCCGTTGATGCGCAGACGCCGGTCGCACGGCAGCGCGCCCCAGCGCCCCGAATACGAAGGGATGGGCCTGGGGCTGTTCATCGCGAAAACCTTGCTGGAACGCTCCGGTGCAGAGCTACACTTTGCCAATGGATCAGACAGCGCATCGCGGGCGGACCAACGCAAATTGGGCGCCGTGGTCGAACTGGTCTGGCCCCGCAGCAAGATTGATGCCGTGTATGGCGAGACGTCGATCCCCACCGGTAAAAACATGCCGATCACTACCTAGGGGTGCATTTACCTTACGGACACCACTCAAGCGATTAACGAAAAGTTAATATCTGGGGACCTACCATTCCGTTAAGAAGCCCGGAGTGTTGGTTGATGCTGCTCTTTGATATCTTTTTAGTCTTTTGCGCCGCCACCGTTTGCGGTGCGATGGCCTTTGCCTGGCTGAATACCCCTCAACAACACCCCACGCCCAGCCGTGCGGAAGCCACGACAGATCAAGTCTATCTTTTTGATCAGGGCGTCCTGCAACACGCATCAGAAGCGACCCAAAATCTGGTCCCGCTCGAGGCTGGCTTTCACGAATGGACCGATCTGCGCGAAAAGATCGTAGATCGCTTTACGTTATTTCCAAAGCAGCCCAAGCTTTACGGCACCGGCAGTATGACCCTTGATGCGATTGACATGAACGGGCCGACACAGATCAACATCAGTTGGGACAACGGGCTGAACTGGGTGCAGTTTCTAAGCCTTGAAGACGATCAACCGTCAGATGCGCTGGAAAGCCGGATCATGTCGCACGGCTTGACCGCCAGCCTGACCATACCTGTTTGGCAGGTCTCGAACGATGGTGCCTTGATCTGGTGGAACCCGGCCTACGAGGCCCTGCACGCCCGCGTTTTTCCGGCCCTTCCTATTGAGGATAAGCTGATTTTCCCGCCTGAAGACGAAACAACCTGCCAGCGGGTTTCCGTGCGCGACGTATCCACCGGTAAGAAAGAATGGTTCGACGTCACCTATCGCGAGGTTGACGGCGTGCTGAATTACCAAGCCATCTGCATCAGCAACCTTGTCCACGCCGAAGAGGCCCAGCGCAATTTCGTGCAAACCATGACCAAGACATTTGCACAATTGTCGATAGGGCTGGCGATCTTTAACCGGAACGGGCAGCTCGCGTTGTTCAACCCGGCACTGGTCGATCTGACCGGCCTCCCGGCCCAGTTTTTAAGCACCAGACCCGCCCTGCAAACCTTCTTTGACCGCCTGCGTGAAACCCGCAAAATGCCCGAGCCAAAGAACTATGCCAATTGGCGCACAGCGATTTCCGAACTGGTAAACGCGGCGAATGATGGCAGGTATGACGACACGTGGTCGCTGGATTCAGGTCAGACCTTTCGGGTAAAGGGCCGCCCGCACCCCGATGGGGCCACGGCCCTGCTGATCGAAGACATCACTGCCGAGGTCAGCCTGACACGTCATTTCCGGGCCGAGCTTGAGCTGGGGCAATCCATTTTCGATACGCTGGATGACGGCATCGCGGTATTTTCCGGCACCGGCATTCTGACATTCTCGAACAAAGCCTATCAGAAACTTTGGAAAGTAGACGCCGAAACCAGCTTTGCCGATGTGACAATCCACGATTCCATTCAGGACTGGAAACGCAAGGCCGCGGAAAACCCAATGTGGCCCGAGATTGAAAGCTTTGTGCGCAGTTTTGAGGATCGCAAAAGCTGGAGCATTCCGGTCTACCTGACCGACGGCACCCATATGACATGCCTGATTTCGCCCATCGTTGCCGGTGCGACGCTTATCAGGTTTCACATCGTCAAACGGCCTGATGCCCGCGCCCGCCTAGGATCGCCCCAAGATATGCTGAGCAACGTTTAACGTCGCCTTTCGCCTTGCGGCGCACCTGCCCGGCCAAGTAGCTTGGGCACATGTCTGACCACACCCTTTCCCTTGATCTGCAAAACGCGGAAGAAACAAGCCAAGCGGCGCGCGCCCTTGGTGCCGCGTTGACGGCAGGCGATACGATTTTGTTAACCGGCGACGTGGGGGCTGGCAAAACCCATTTTGCGCGGTCCTTGATCCAATCCCTGCTGACCACACCCGAAGACGTGCCATCGCCGACATTCACGCTGGTACAAACCTATGACACATCGGCGGGGGCGATTTGGCACGCCGATTTATACCGCCTGACATCCACATTCGAGATTGAGGAGCTGGGCCTGTCCGATGCGTTTCAGGATGCGATATGCTTGGTCGAATGGCCCGATCGCCTTGGAGAGTTGAAGCCAGACGGCGCATTGGAAATCACCCTTGAAACCACGGGCGAAGACAGCCGGGTTCTGACCGCATCTTGGGAAGACGATAAATGGGTGGCCAAATTGAAAGGCTGGCGCACATGACCAACCGCAAGACCGCGTCACAAGAGTTTATCAAAGCCGCGGGTTGGGGCGATGCCCGGCAATCCCTGCTGGCCGGCGACGCATCTAACCGCCGCTATGACCGCCTGACCGCGCCGGACGGCAGCACCGCAATTTTCATGGATGCTCCGCCCGCCAAGGGGGAGGATGTGCGCCCCTTTGTCCACATCGCCAAGTTTTTGATCGAAAACGGGCTCAGCGCCCCGCGCATTCTGGCCCAAGACCCCGACAACGGGTTTCTGCTGATCGAGGATCTGGGCGACGCGTTATTTGCGCGGCTGATGGTCGATCAGCCGGAAATCACCGGCCCGCTTTATGCAGCCGCCACCGACATGCTGGTGAGCTTGCACAAGACCGAACCGTTGGAACTGCCGATCTGCGATTCCAACTGGCTGGTTGCCATGACCGATCTGGTTTTTGACTGGTACGCCGGCGATGGCGCGGCTTTTGCCCGTTTTGACACGCTCTTCCGCCCCTTGGCGCAGCTGCTTGACCCCGTTCCCCGCGTCGTGATCCTGCGCGATTTCCATGCTGAAAACCTGCTGTGGCTCCCTGAACGGACGGGCATCGCACGTGTTGGTGTGCTTGATTTTCAGGACGCGCTGCTAGGCCATCCCGCCTATGATCTGGTGTCGATCCTCCAAGACGCCCGCCGCGACGTAGCCCCTGAAATCGAGGCCGAGATGATCGCGCGTTACTGTGCAAATACCCGCACAAAAATTGCGGCATTCCATACCGCCTATGCCATCATAGGGGCCCAGCGAAACCTGCGCATCTTGGGGATATTTGCACGGCTTTGCCTGCGCGACGGCAAGGCGCATTATGTGGATTTCATCCCCCGCGTCTGGGGCTATCTACAGCGCAATCTTGAACACCCCGATCTGGCAGATCTGGCCGCATTTCTGGCAGAAACCCTGCCCAACCCCAGCCCCGACTTCCTTGAGGATTTGAAAGCACGATGCGCGACACACCCAAATCCGTGATGATGTTCGCCGCGGGCTTTGGCACGCGGATGAAACATTTGACCCAAGATCAGCCCAAACCGATGGTCAAGGTCGCTGGTCGGCCGCTGATTGATCACGCGCTTGATCTGGCGAACGGGATCGCGCCGGATCGCATTGTCGCGAACCTGCATTACAAACCCGAACCGCTGCTGGCGCACCTTAAGGGCCGCAACGTTCAAACCATCGTTGAAACGCCAGATATCCTTGAAACCGGCGGCGGGTTGCGCAATGCCTTGCCGTTGCTGGGCAAGGGGCCGGTTTTCACCATGAACACCGATGCGATCTGGGCCGGGCCGAACCCGCTGGCGATACTACAAGACGCGTGGAACCCCGACATCATGGATGCGCTGCTGATCGGCATCCCCACCGCGCAGGCCGTCGGTCATTCAGGCACAGGCGACTTTGTTATGGATCAGGACGGGCGGCTGACCCGTGGCCCCGGCGTGATCTATGGCGGCGTACAAATCATCAAAACCGACTTGTTAGAGACTATTCCTGACCACGCATTTTCCCTGAACCTGCTGTGGGACAAGATGCTAACGATGGGCCGCATGTACGGTGTGCGCTATACTGGAAAATGGTGCGACGTGGGCCACCCCGAGGGGATCACCCTTGCGGAAAACATGCTAAGGGATGCCGATGTTTGAACCCTCTGGCACGCCGCGCGTCTATGGCCTCGCCCCCGGCGTGGACTTCCCCCAAGAGCTACTGAAAGGTCTGCTTGACCGACTAAAGGGGCATCCCCCGCAAGCGATTGCGCGCATTGATCTGGTGGTAAACACCCGCCGTATGCAGCGCCGGCTGCGCGGGTTCTTTGATACCGGTCCGGCCAGCCTGCTGCCGCGCATCCATATGATTGACAACCTTGATACTCTGTCCTCCGGCGTGGCCCTGCCCCGCCCCAGCCCCGCGTTACGACGGCGGCTAGAGCTGATCACGCTGGTGTCAAAACTGCTGGATCAAGCGCCCGATCTGGCCCCGCGCGCGTCGCTTTATGATCTGTCCGACAGTCTGGCCGGTTTGATCGACGAAATGCAGGGCGAAGGGGTTCCGGTCGAGGCGATCACCAATCTGGATGTCAGCGATCAGTCAGGCCATTGGGAACGCGCCAAGCAATTTCTGGACATCGCGCACCGCTATCTGGGCGAAAGCGTCACCCGCCCTGATCCGCGCGCACGTCAACGTCAGGTCGCGGCGCAGCTGATCGCAAGCTGGGCGAAAAACCCGCCCCAGCATCCGATTATCGTGGCCGGTTCAACCGGGTCGCGGGGCACATCAGCACTGTTGATGCAGGCCATTTCCCGACTGCCCCAAGGTGCGATCATCTTGCCCGGTTTCGATTTTGACATGCCCGGAAATGTCTGGACAGATCTGGGCGAGGATCAGGAAAAACTGTCGCAAGACCACCCGCAATACCGGTTCCGCGACATGTTGCGCGCGCTTGATATGTCGCACAGAAATGTCGCCGCGTGGACGGATCAACCACCCCCGTCGCCCGAACGTAACGCATTGGTATCATTGTCATTGCGCCCTGCCCCGGTGACCCATGTGTGGCTGACCGAAGGGCCGAAACTGCCCGATCTTAACCGCGCGACCCAAGGGTTAACCCTGATCCAAGCCCCAACGCCGCGGGCCGAGGCATTGGCCATTGCGATGCGTCTGCGCCAAGCTGTGGAAGACGGCCAAACCGCAGCGTTAATCACGCCGGACCGGATGCTGTCGCGACAGGTCACGTCGGCATTGGACCGCTGGAATATCCTGCCCGATGACAGCGCCGGATCGCCCCTGCACCTGTCGCCCCCCGGCCGTTTCCTGCGCCACATCGCCGATCTGTTCCTGCGCAAGCTGGATTCAGAGGCGCTTTTAACCATCCTCAAACATCCGCTCACCCACAGCGGCGGCGATCGGAACCTGCATCAGCTCAACACCCAACGGTTAGAGCTGCAATTGCGCCGCGACGGTCTGCCCTATCCCGATGCCGAAGGTATCTTGCGCTTGGCGCGAAAATCCGTGGCGCGGTCAAAGCAGCCCGATCAGATGGACGCTTGGGCCACTTGGGTCGGCGAGAATTTCACCGATCTTGAGATTGCTGGCGACCTGCCGCTCGAAGCTTGGGTCGCACAACATCTAAGTCAGGCAAAAGCCATCGCAGACGGATCAAACCCCACATCAAACAGTTGGCTGTGGCATCAAACGGCGGGCGAAGAAGCACAGAAAGTCATGACCGATCTGGCTGAAAACGCGCAGTATGGCGGTGACATGTCTGCGTCGGATTATGCCGATCTGGTCAGTGCCCTGCTGCAAAACGGCGAAATCCGCGAACGCGACGCCCCCCACCCCCATGTGATGATCTGGGGCACGATGGAGGCCCGCGTTCAAGGCGCCGAGTTGATCATTATGGGCGGTCTGAACGACAGCACTTGGCCCGAGGCACCGCCGCCCGATCCGTGGCTGAACCGTCAAATGCGTCTAAAAGCCGGGTTGCTGTTGCCGGAACGGCGCATTGGCCTGTCTGCCCATGACTATCAACAATCCATCGCCGCGCCCGAGGTCTGCCTGACCCGCGCCATCCGGTCGGACGAGGCTGAAACCGTGCCGTCGCGCTGGCTGAACCGGCTTGGCAATCTGCTGAACGGGTTACCCGATCAGGGCGGCAAAACCGCGTGGAATGCGATGATTAAACGTGGTGATCATTGGCTTGAACAGGCGCGCGCCTTGGAAACGGTCACCCGTGTCGATCCCGCGACACGCCCCTCGCCCCGGCCGCCGCGGGCCGCGCGGCCACATGCGCTGTCGGTGACCGAAATCAAACGCCTGATCCGCGACCCATATGCGGTTTATGCCAAACACAGCCTGAAACTGCGCGCGCTCAATCCGTTGGTTCAATCGCCTGACGCGCCTGTACGCGGCATCATCGTGCATGAAATCATGGAACGGTTCATCAAATCGGTGTCCGCGAACCCCGCAAACCTGACAAAATCCCACTTGTTAGAGACTGCCGCGCAGGTTCTTGAGGCCGAAGCCCCCTGGCCTGCTGCCCGTGTTATGTGGCTGACCAAAATCGAACGCATCGCCGATTGGTTCATCGAGAACGAGACCAAGCGCCAAAGCTATTCCAGCCCCGCCGCGTTTGAAAAGGCCGCAAAGGGCAGCCACAGCTTTGCCGATCTTGGCTTTACCCTTACCGGATTTGCCGACCGGATCGACCGCACGGATGATGGCGACATCCTGATCTATGACTACAAAACCGGCGCACCACCCAGCAAGGCCGAGCAAAAAGCCTTTGATAAACAACTGTTGCTTGAGGCCGCGATGGTCGAGGAAGGTGGTTTCAAACAGATCGGCCCCGCCCATGTCGCCAATGCCGCCTATATCGGGCTGGGCAGCAACCCGGTCGAGCTTTCTGCCCCGCTCGAGGAAGAGCCGCCGCACGAGGTGCTGGCCAAGCTGCACGCGCTAATGACCAGCTATCTGTCGGACGATCAGGGGTTCACGTCCCGCCGCATGGTCAAAACCACCGATTTCGCAGGCGACTACGATCAGCTTGCCCGCTTTGGCGAATGGGATGGCACGAATGACCCCGTGCCGGAGGATCTGACATGACCGCGCATTTCGATGATGCAACCCGCGCGCAAATCGATGCCGCCCGCCCCGATGCGTCCACTTGGTTGGGGGCGAATGCGGGGTCCGGCAAAACGCGGGTTTTGACCGACCGTGTCGCGCGTTTGTTGCTGAACGGGGTCGAACCACAGCATATTTTGTGCCTGACCTATACCAAGGCCGCCGCGTCAGAGATGCAAAACCGGTTGTTCAAACGACTGGGCGCTTGGGCGATGCTTAAGGACAATGATCTGCGCGCGTCACTGGCTGAACTGGGTGTCACCGACGCATTTACCCCCGAAAAGCTGCGCATGGCGCGCACGTTGTTTGCCCGCGCGATTGAAACGCCCGGCGGGCTGAAGATTCAAACGATCCATTCATTTTGCGCGTCCTTGCTGCGGCGTTTTCCGCTTGAGGCGGGGGTAAGCCCGCAGTTCACCGAAATCGAAGACCGCGCCGCCGATCTGCTGCGGGCCGAGATTGTCGATAAAATGGTCGAAGACCAAGATGGGCAATATGTGGTCGCCCTTGCCCGGCATTACACTGGCGAGGATTTCAGCAAACTGACCCGCGCCATTGTTGGCGAACGCGAAGGGTTCGAGGTGCCTTTGACATGGGGTGATGCGCTGGCGCTGTTCGATCAACCCGCTGACCTGACCGAAGACACCATCGCGGCCTCGGTTTTTCTGGGGTCCGAACGCAGCATCATCGACGAGATGATCAGCGTCATGAAAGACAAAGGCGTCACAGATCAGAAAAACGCCGACAAGCTGCGGTCGATTGGCGCGCTCGACTTCACTGCGCTGCCCGTCCTCGAAGGAGTGTTTCTGACCGGCGGGTCTGCCGCGTCGCCGTTTAGCGCGAAAATTGGCAGTGTGCCCACCAAGGCATCGCAAAAAGCGTTGTCGCATATCATGGCGCAGGTTGATGATCTGATGGCGCGGGTGGAAAGCGCCCGCAATGCGCGGTTGTCGCTGAAAGCGGCGCAAAGAACATTCGTTTTGCATCAATTCGCCCATGCGTTCCTGAAACGCTATGCGCTGGAAAAACAAAAACGCGGCTGGCTGGATTTTGACGATCTGATCCTCAAAGCGCGCGCTTTGCTGACCAACCCCGCCGTTGCCGCGTGGGTTCTGTACCGGATCGATGGCGGAATTGACCATATTCTGGTGGACGAGGCACAAGACACCAGCCCGCGCCAATGGGACGTGATTGAACGGCTCACGGATGAATTTTACAGCGGCGATGGTGCCAACGAGGGTGACGCGCGCACCCTGTTCGTGGTGGGTGACAAAAAGCAGTCTATTTATTCGTTCCAAGGGGCCGACCCGCGCGAATTTGACCACAAACAAACCCTGTTCGAAGGCAAAATCACCGATGCCGGGCAGGTTTTCCAACGGCGCAGTCTGGATTATTCGTTCCGGTCGTCCTCCGCGATTTTGCAATTGGTCGATACCAGCTTTGCCCCCCATGCCAGCGCCGGATTTGCCGCTGATAGCAAACATATCGCGTTCAAATCCGCCCTGCCCGGCCGCGTTGATTTGTGGCCCCTGGTCGAAAAATCAGAAGAACCGGATGATCGCGAATGGTCCGACCCCGTCGATCAACAATCAGATCACCATCATACCGTGGTTCTGGCCGATAAAATTGCCGCGCAGATCAAGACCTTGACCGAGGGCGAACATTATATCCCCGTTGATGCAGATGCGCCCGGCGGGTTTGAGCGACGGCGCATTCGGGCGGGTGATTTCCTGATCTTGGTTCAGCGGCGCAGCGCCCTGTTTTCCGAGATTATTCGCGCCTGCAAGACAGCGGGCTTGCCGATTGCAGGTGCAGATCGCCTCAAGGTTGGGGCAGAACTAGCGGTCAAGGATCTGGCGGCGCTGCTGTCGTTCCTTGCCACGCCAGAAGACAGCCTGTCGCTGGCCACGGCGCTGAAATCGCCCCTGTTCGGATGGTCCGAACAGATGCTGTTCAAGCTGTCGCATTACAGGACCGAAGACCACCTGTGGCAGGCGTTGCGCGACAATCCCGATTACCCCGAAACCGTCGAAATCTTGCGGGATTTGCGCGATAAGGTTGATTTTCTGCGGCCCTATGACCTGATCGAGCGTATTCTGACCCGCCATGAAGGTCGCCGTAAGCTGCTCGCACGGTTGGGGCCAGAGGCTGAGGATGGCATTAACGCGATGCTGGCCCAAGCGCTGTCTTATGAGCGCGGCGCGATCCCTAGCCTAACTGGGTTTTTGGTGTGGATGCAGACCGACGACCTTGAGATCAAGCGCCAGATCGACAATGCGTCGGACCAGATCAGGGTGATGACGGTGCACGGTGCCAAGGGGCTTGAGGCGCCGATCGTGATCCTGCCCGATACCGGCAAACGCAATCTGGTGATCCGCGACGAGATTATCAAAATGGGCGATACACCCGTCTGGAAGATGTCTGATACCGATATGCCAAGCGCCATGCGCGATGCATTGGAAGCCCGAAAGGATCGCGAACGTGATGAGCGTTTGCGCCTGCTGTATGTGGCGATGACGCGGGCGGAAAAATGGCTGATCGTGGCCGCCGCCGGTGACCTGCCCAAGGATGACAGCAGTTGGTACCAAATGATCGGTGCCGCCATGGGTCAGGCCGGTGCCACCCCTGTCGGAGAAAGCGGTAAGCTGCGATTTCAGGCTGGCGATTGGGACGGGCTGCCCATTCGGGATCACAAAGCAGATGCCACAATTCGCCCATCGTTAGAGCCTGTTTTCGCAAGCAAGGTCACGGACATACCACACCGCTTTGAAACCAAATCCCCGTCGGACCTCGGCGGTGCCAAAGCACTGCCCGGAGAGGACGGCATGACCGAGGATGAGGCCAAAGCCTATGGCACCCTTGTCCATAAACTGCTTGAGACCATGCCCGCCTTGCCCACTGACATCTGGGATGATCAGCTGCGCAGCATCAGCGACGGGTATGATCCGACCGTCGCCAACCGCGCCCTGCAAGAGGCCGTGAGCGTCATGACCAAGCCAGAGATCGCCCACGTCTTTGCCCCCGATGCGTTGCTAGAGGTGCCGATTACAGCCCAGATCAACAAATGGCGCATTCACGGGTCGATTGACCGCTTGCTGGTGTCGGATACGGATGTCTTGGCCATTGATTTCAAAACCAACCGCGTAGTGCCATCCACCCCTGCCGCCTGCCCCGACGGGATTTTGCGCCAAATGGGTGCCTATGCCGCCGCCTTGGCGCAAGTCTTTCCAAACCACCGTATTCGCACGGCAATCTTATGGACGCGAGATGCCGCCCTGATGGAACTGCCCGACGATCTGATCACAAATGCCCTGTCCCGCGCTGTCGATCTTGACGAAGGCACAGCGGCTACATAGGTTCCCATTCTAATCATTCCTTGTGCAGGAGAGCATCATGGCCACGGTCGCAGTCACAGACGCAACATTCGACGCTGAAGTTAAAAATTCCGATATCCCTGTCGTAGTGGATTTCTGGGCAGAATGGTGCGGTCCCTGCAAGCAAATCGGACCGTCCCTTGAGGCGCTTTCCGAAGAAATGGGCGGCAAGGTCAAAATCGTCAAAGTAAACGTTGACGAAAACCCCAACAGCCCGGCGCAAATGGGTGTTCGCGGCATCCCTGCCCTGTTCATTTTCAAAGGCGGCGAAGTCGTTTCCAACCTGTCCGGCGCACGCCCAAAGGGCCAGATTCAAAGCTGGATCGAAGAGTCGATCTGAACCAAATTCATGTAATTTAGCCAAGGGCGCACCGGAAACGGGGCGCCCTTTGTGTATGGTCCGGCCACGACGCGCCCAAACCCGCAAACACCCGCCGGTGCCAAGGGCCGCACCCTTGCCCCCTGCGTTTTCGGGGACCATATAGAAGTCAAAGAAGGAGACCGAGCATGTCTAGCCAAGAATTTCCCGGATGGCACGGAACGACGATTATCGGCGTTAAAAAAGACGGTGAAGTGGTCATCGCAGGCGACGGTCAGGTCAGTCTGGGCCAAACCGTGATCAAGGGCACCGCCCGCAAGGTTCGCCGGCTTAGCCCCGGTGGTTTTGACGTGGTTGCGGGCTTTGCCGGATCGACAGCAGACGCGTTTACCTTGCTGGAACGGCTGGAGGTCAAACTTGAGGCGACACCGGGCCAATTGGCGCGGGCAAGCGTTGAATTGGCCAAGGATTGGCGCACGGATAAATACCTGCAAAAGCTTGAGGCGATGTTGATCGTCACCGATGGCACCGAGCTGCTGATTATCACCGGTGCCGGTGACGTGCTGGAACCCGAACATAACGTCGCGGCCATCGGATCCGGGGGCAACTATGCCCTAGCGGCGGCGCGCGGCATGATGGACAGCGACCGCGATGCAGAAACCGTGGCCCGCGATGCGATGAAAATTGCCTCGGACATCTGCGTTTACACCAATGGCAACCTCACGGTGGAGAAAATCAAACCATGACCGATCTAACCCCCCGCGAAATCGTATCCGAGCTTGACCGGTTTATCATCGGCCAGAACGACGCCAAACGCGCCGTTGCCGTGGCCTTGCGCAACCGCTGGCGCCGCAAACAGTTGGGCGATGACCTGCGCGACGAAGTGTACCCCAAGAACATTCTGATGATCGGGCCCACAGGTGTCGGCAAAACCGAAATCAGCCGCCGCTTGGCCAAGCTGGCCCGCGCGCCGTTCCTCAAGGTGGAAGCCACGAAATTCACCGAAGTCGGCTATGTCGGGCGCGATGTTGAACAGATCATCCGCGATCTGGTGGACAGCGCCATTCTGATGACCCGCGAACACATGCGCGAAGACGTCAAAGCCAGCGCCCACAAGGCTGCCGAAGAGCGCGTGATTGATGCCATCGCCGGTGAAGACGCCCGCGAAGGCACCCGCGAGATGTTTCGCAAAAAGCTGAAATCGGGCGAATTGGACGCCACAATGATCGATCTTGAGGTCACTGATACCTCTAGCCCGTTCCCGACAATGGATATCCCCGGCCAGCCCGGCGGTGGCATGGGAATGATGAACCTTGGCGATCTGTTTGGCAAAGCCATGGGCGGTCGCAAAACCAAGAAGCGTCTGTCGGTATCGGAAAGCTATGAAATACTGATTGGCGAAGAGGCTGATAAACTGCTGGATGATGAGACCGTTAACCGTGCCGCCATTGATGCGGTTGAACAAAACGGCATCGTGTTTCTGGATGAAATCGACAAGGTTTGCGCGCGGTCTGATGCCCGTGGCGGTGATGTGTCGCGCGAAGGGGTCCAGCGCGATCTGCTGCCCCTGATCGAAGGCACCACCGTTTCCACAAAATATGGCCCGGTGAAAACCGACCACGTTCTGTTCATCGCGTCCGGTGCGTTTCACATTGCAAAACCGTCTGACCTTTTGCCCGAATTGCAGGGCCGTTTGCCGATCCGTGTCGAATTACGCGCCCTGACCGAAGACGATTTCGTGCGCATCCTGACCGAAACCGACAATGCGCTGACGCTGCAATACACCGCGCTGATGGGCACCGAAGAGGTCGAGGTGACATTCACCGATGACGGTATCAAGGCGCTGGCCAAGATCGCCGCCGATGTGAACCAATCGATTGAAAACATCGGTGCGCGGCGTCTGTACACGGTGATGGAGCGGGTGTTCGAGGAACTGTCCTTCACCGCGCCCGACCGTAGCGGCGAAAAAATCACCGTGGATGGCGATTTTGTCGAAAAGAACCTGGGCGAGCTTGTCCGCTCCTCCGACCTGTCGCGCTACGTGCTTTAGGACTTTTCTTTCTGCCATGCGCCTGAGAATGATGGCGCATGGCATATTTTCAATTCATCCGCGCCAATTGGCTGTTTTTGTTGGCAGGTTTTCTGCTGACCTTTACGTCGTCCTATGGGCAAACCTACTTTATCTCGCTTTTCGCGGGCGAGATTAAGGGCAGTTTCGGCCTAAGCGATGGCCAATGGGGTGGCATCTATACCATCGGCACGACGCTTTCGGCGATCACGATGGTTTGGGCTGGGGTTCTGACGGATCGGTTTCGCGTCCGGCGTTTGTCATTCTGGGTGATGATTGCGCTTGCCACGGCCTGTCTGGCGATGGCCGCTGTGCCAAACTGGATCGCGCTGATCTTTGTGATTTACGCGCTGCGGCTGACCGGGCAGGGGATGATGTCACAGCTGGGATCAGTCGCCATGGTCCGCTGGTTCGAGGCGACACGCGGCAAGGCGCTTTCACTATCGTCGATGGGGTTTGCTGCGGGCCAAGCCATCTTACCCATTGTATTTGTAGCACTTTTCGCCAGTTTTCATTGGCGCAGCCTGTGGGTTCTGGCCGCTGCTTTGGTACTGCTCACCATGCCGGTGATGTTGGCGTTGTTGCGCCACGAACGCACCCCGCAATCCATGGCTGAAACCACGCAGGTGGCAGGGATGGATGGGGCGCATTGGACCCGCATGCAGATGATGCGCCACGGGCTGTTCTGGCTGATGATCCCGATGATTATCGGGCCGGCAGCATGGGGAACCGCGCTGTTTTTCCAACAGGTCCACCTGACCGAGGTTAAAGGCTGGTCACTGGTCAGTTTCGTCGCGCTGATGCCGCTTTATACCGTCACATCGGTGATTTCGACGTTCGTATCCGGATGGGCGGTTGACCGTTTCGGGGTGAACCGTGTGACGCCCGTGCAAATGCTGCCCTTTGCGGTGTCTTTTGCGGTGCTTGCCTTTGCTGACACGATTGCGATGGCGGGGGTCGGGCTGATGATCTTTGGCATCGGGCAGGGGATGCAGGCCACCGCGACATCCGTGTTCTGGGCTGAATTTTACGGCACGCGCTATATCGGGTCGATCAAGGCGGTTGCGGCCGCGTTGATGGTTTTCGGATCGGCAATTGGCCCCGGGATCACGGGCCTGTTCATCGATCTGGGCGTGGATTTCCCCGAACAGATGATCCCGATTGCGATCTATTATGTGATTGCTGCCGCCATGGCGACCACGGGCATCTTGAAATATCAGGGCAGGCTGGCCCGCTCTCAGCGTTGACGGCGCAGATAGACGTAATAGGCACCGCCGCCGCCGTGGCTGATATGGGCCTGACTGACCTGCAAAACCGCGCTGGCCAGTGGCGGCATCGACAGCCATTGCGGCACTTGATGGCGCAAGACACCGTGGCGCACCGGAATGGGCCCGCCTTCGTCGCGCATCTTGCCCTTGCCGGTGATGACCAGCACCAACCGTTTGCCGCTTTTGTGCGCGTTCAAGATGAACCGCGTCAGGGCAGGGTGGGCGCGATCCAGCGTCATGCCATGCAGGTCAATCCGGCCTTCGGGGCTTAGCTTCCCGCGCTTAAGCTTGGTAAATGCCTTGCTGTCCATCTGGACAGGCGATTTGCGAATCTGGTCGGGCAGGGATGGCATCAGATCATGGGTCAAACGGCGCGGTTTCGGGTTCGGTTTCCCCATTATCACCGACGTCGTTTTGCGGATTTGCGGGGCGCTTGGGGCAGGGCCGTCAATTTCAGCGCGAAACAGCTGGTTCAGGTCCAGTTTTTCCGTCCTTTCCGTCACCTTCTGCCACAGCGAAAGGTCGTCTTTGTTCAATCGTTTGCGGCTCATAGCAACGGCTCTGGCAGCAGGGCATAGGCGCGTTGGATCGGCATCAGCACCATCATCCGGCCGGGATCGCGCAGTTTGCCAGCCGCACGGCCAGCTTCTTCGCCCGTGCCAAAGAAGATATCGGCACGTTGCGCGCCCTTGATCGCCGACCCTGTGTCTTGGGCAACCATCAGGCGGTGCAGCGGTGTTTCGCCGTCTTTCTCAACCCAGACAGGCGCACCAAGGGGGACAAATTTCGGATCAACAGCAATGGTGCGCATGTCCGTCACAGACCGGTTCATCGCGCCAAGCGGCCCCTTGTCAGCAGGCACTTGGTTGACCTCGCGAAAGAAAACATAGGACGGGTTGTGATACAGCAAATCACGCCCGTCGTTGGGGTTGCGGCGCACCCAGTTTTTGATGACTTCGGCGCTGACCTGATGCGCGTCATAAACCCCGCGCCGCACCAGTTCGACACCGATAGACCGATAGGGATGCCCGTTTGCGCCACGGTATCCGACGCGGATAAATTCCCCGTTCGGCAGGCGGATGCGGCCAGACCCCTGAATTTGCAAGAAAAACAATTCAACCGGATCGTCGACATAAGCAATCTCAAGGCCGCGGCCCTTCATCACGTCGGTATCGAGAATTTCCCGTCGCGACAGCCATGGATTGCTCGACTTCGCCTCTTTCGGCATGGAATAGACCGGGTATTTAAACCGCGAGGACGGGTACAGATCGCCATCCAACTCGGGTTCATAATAGCCGGTAAACATCGCCTCTTGCCCGTCTTCGATCAGGACAGGGCGAAAGAACAGCTCAAAGAACTGGCGCGGGTCCGGGTTGGCTTCGGCAAAGCTGCACAAGTTGCGCCAGTCAACGTCTTCCAGATCGCGGCAGGTGTTCAGGAATGTCGCAAGGGCGGCGGCGTGGTCATCGGTTTCCCACGCGTCCAGCTGCCCGAAATCCATAACGGTATAGGTCACATCTGCAAAAGCGGGCGGCACCGTCAGGCCCGCCCACAGGAGTGTACCCGCACAGGCACGAATTAACCGTCTGTAGAAACGAGCAGCCAATTTGGATCATCCGAGCCCATGACGCGCGAGAATACCCACGTGTCTTTTTGACGTATCACTTCGGTCGGGCTGCCCTCAACAACGTTGCCTTCCTTATCTGTCACGACCGACGTCATTTCAGCAACAAACCGGATGGTCAGCTCTGCCTCGTTGGTGGCGTTGTCCATCGTCGCGTTGTCCAGCTCCATTTCACGAATACCGACGAAATGGGATTCAACCGTCAGGCCCTGATCTTCGCGGGCAGCAACACCGTCAACAAAGCTTTCATAGATGTCTTCGGACAGGAACGGTTTGATTTCGTCCAGATTGCCATGCTCGTATCCCATCACGATCATCTCATAGGCACCACGTGCGCCGCCCAGAAAATCATTGACGCCAAAGGAGGGTTCGACCCGTTTCATGTCTGCCAGGGCAATCGCCATGTCAGACCCTTCGGGCGCGTGATCGGTGATGTCCAGATCGGGGCCGCCTTCGATAACTTCGAACGCGGGACCTGCGGATTTCTTGGCGGGGCTGTCCACCTCGGGCGTTTTTTCAAACCCCTCGCGTGTTCCCAATGCATTTTTCAAACGCAAAATCAGGAATACTGCAATGCCGGCAAGCACCAGAAGCTGTATTAGGGGCGAATTCATAGGGACCTCTTGGTGAGAAACATGGAAACGTGGGTCTGTTGCCCTTATGTAGGGTGTGAACCGGGCCAAGTCCACTCTGGCCCTTATGAAAGGACCCGCCCCATGTGGCTGTTTTTAGCATTTATTGCCGTACCATTGATCGAAATTGCGTTGTTTATCCAGATAGGTGGGGCAATCGGCCTTGGCTGGACGCTGGCCATCGTCGTGGTGACGGCACTTATCGGCACGTCTTTGATGCGTAGGCAGGGTGCCATGGCGCTAGGCCAGATCAAATCATCCCTGTCCGAAGTCCGCGATCCAACCGAACCTTTGGTGAATGGCGCGATGATCCTGTTTGCGGGCGCTTTGTTGCTGACGCCGGGGTTTTTCACCGACGCCCTTGGCTTTGCGCTGTTGGTGCCGGGCATCCGCACGGTGGTATTTCAGGCGATGCGGTCACGGGTTAACGTCAGCGGGTCGGTGAATTTCAGTGGCGGGTTTACGAACGCCCCCAAACAGCCACACCGCCCCATGCAAGGTGACGTGATTGACGGCGAATATCACGAGCTGTCCGACGAGGATAAAAAGACCCAGCACCCGTCCGGCTGGACAAAGCATTGAGGGCCGCCCCGAGGTCTGATAAAGCCAGCCAAACGCATTTTTTACCCTCAAGGAGCCCGCAACATGGCTGAAGAAGCAGCACCACAACCAACACTAGCAGCCCAGCCGCAAATGCGCATTCTGGGTCAGTTTATTCGCGACATGTCGTTCGAGAATATTATGGCCCAAAAAGGCGCGCCAACCGACGTGCAGCCCGACGTGCAGGTTCAGGTAAATCTGGATGCGAAAAAGCGTGCCGCCGACAACCAATATGAATCCGCGATCAAGCTGAAAGTGACATCAAAGGCCAAAGACGGCGACGCGATGCTGTTCTTGCTTGAAATCGATTATGTCGGCATTTTCCACATCGAAAACGTGCCAGAAGATCAGATTCACCCGTTCTTGCTGATCGAATGCCCACGGATGATTTTCCCATTCCTGCGCCGCGTTGTTAGCGACGTCACACGCGATGGTGGCTTCCCACCGTTGAACTTGGAAAACATTGATTTTGTTGCGCTTTACCGCAATGAAATTGCCCGCCGTCAGGCAGAAAACCCACCAAAAGCCGACGCCTAAAGCGTCTTCCAAAGCGCGCCGTCGCCCAGTTTGCTGACAAACTCAGCATGGGCGGCGGCCTCGTCCTGCGATACCCGCGAGGGCAGGGGATTGGGCCGCGGTTTTGGCGTCCATTCTTGTGAAACATCACCGGCTTTACGCTCAGGCTTGGTTGACAGACCAAAGTCCGGTTGGCGCCCGCCGATCAGTTCCAGATACACCTCGGCCAGAATTTCACTATCCAGCAAAGCGCCGTGCAAGGTGCGCGAGGTGTTATCGATCCCAAATCGGCGGCACAGCGCATCCAGCGATGCGGGCGAACCGGGGAACCGTTTGCGTGCAATGGCCAGCGTATCAAGCGCCTGTTCCCAAGGAATCTGCGGCAGCCCCATCCATCTGAGTTCAGCGTTCAAAAATTTGATGTCGAATGCCGCGTTGTGGATGATCAGCTTGGAATCACCGATGAAATCAAGGAACTTCTGTCCGATATGCGCAAACTTGGGCTTATCGCGTAAAAATTCATCGCCAAGCCCGTGCACCTGAAATGCCTCGTCCGGCATGCTGCGTTCCGGGTTGATATATTGATGATAGGTTTCGCCAGTCGCCACGTGGCCCATCAGCTCAACGGCACCGATCTCGACAATGCGGTCGCCGCTTTCGGGATCAAAACCGGTGGTTTCGGTATCAAGAACGATCTCACGCATGGGTTAATTTTCCTTTGATGTCGTCGATGATGGCCAATACTTGGGCGCGGGCGTGTTCGATGGTGTCCGTCTCGATCACATAATCGGACAGCGCACATTTTTCATCATTTGGCATCTGTTTGGACCGTATATTTTCGAACTGTTCCAACGTCATCGTGCCCCGTGCCATAACGCGTTCTTGCTGTGTTTCTGCGGAAACGGTGACACAGGCAACCGCATCCATGCGTTTATTACCGCCGGTTTCAAAGATCAGCGGAATATCGAGAACAACAATATCAGAGCTCGCGTTTTCCAGAAAGGCAGCACGGTCCTGACCGACAAGCGGATGCACGATTTCTTCGATCTTTTTCAGCGCTGTTGGGTCGTTGGCGATAATTGTCTTAAGCGCGGGGCGTGACACTTCGCCATCAATCACGGCCTCTGGAAAGGCCTCCGTAAATGCGGGCACGGCGGCGCCCCCCTTGGCATAAAGACGGTGAACGGCGGCATCTGCATCCCAGACCGCACATCCGGCATCGGCGAACATGGCAGCGGTTGTCGATTTGCCCATGCCGATCGACCCTGTCAGCCCCAGCAAAAACATCAGCGCAGCGCCGCCAGACGGGTGGCGTTATCCACCACGGGGCGGGTGCCAAACCAGCGTTCAAACGCGGGAACCGCCTGATGTAAAAGCATACCAAGCCCGTCAACGGTGACACAACCGACGCCTTCGGCAGTTTCCAGCAACTTGGTCTTGAGCGGATTATAAACCAGATCAGTCACAACAGTCCGCGCGCGCAAACCATCCAGCGGCACGCGGAGATCGGATTTGCCCAACATCCCAAGGGAGGTCGTATTCACCAGCAGGGCTGCGTCCTCAAGCATATTGCCAGCTTTGGTCCAGTCATAAACGGTCACGCGGGCGCCAAATACGGATTGCAGGTTCTCGGCCCGCACGCGGGTCCGGTTAGACAGTAAAATCTCGGGCACACCTGCATCCAGCAGCGACGAAATAACCGCGCGTGCAGCACCCCCTGCGCCAAAGATTGCGGCCGGGCCATCGCTGGGCACCCAATTAGGCGCACCGGATTTCAGGTTTTCCAGAAAACCGTAACCATCTGTATTATCGCCCAGAATTTTACCATCGTCGCAAAAGACCAGCATATTCACCGCGCCGATCAATGCGGCGCGATCCGTTACGGTATCAACGATGTTCATCACCGCCTCTTTATGCGGGACGGTAATATTTGCGCCGACAAAACCCATCTTGGGCATGGTCCGCAGCACCTGTTCCAGATCCTTTGGCAAGACATCCATCGGGATATAGGCCCCCTGAAGGCCCATCGTTTCCAGCCAATGCCCGTGAATTTGGGGCGATTTTGAATGCGCGATTGGCGATCCTATCACGGCGGCGAGCGGTATTTTTGGCAAACTCATACGGGCAGGTCCCCTCGGATCGTTAAATAGTTAATAAGCTCGATCAGCGGCAATCCTAGGACATTAAAGTAATCCCCTTCAATCCCGCTGAACAGGCGAACACCTTCTTCTTCCAGTTTGTATGATCCAACGGCGTGCTGGATGCTATCCCAGTTGCGATCAACATAATCGGCAAGATAGCTGTCTGACACATCGCGCATGCGCAAACGCACCTGACCGACATGCCGCCAAATCGGTTTACCATCCTCAACAATAACGGCGGCCGACAGCAAGCTGTGCCGGTCCCCGCGCAGGCTGGTCAGTTGATCAATCGCATCTTGCGGGGTTTTGGGTTTCGACAGCAACGTGCCACGATGATCAAGAACCTGATCGCACCCCAAAACCAAGGCGCCGGGGGTTTTGTCGCTAACCCTGCGCGCCTTCATCTCGGCCAGGGTATCGGCAATATCGCGGGGCGGTGCCCCCTCGGACAGCATGGCCGCCTTGATCATTTGTTCATCTATGCGTGCAACATTCACCTGATGTGGAATATTGGCCTGCGTCAGCAGCTGCGCCCGGATCGACGACCCCGAGGCAAGGATAAGGGTTTGAACCATGTGGATAACCTGTGTGCGATGTTTAGGAGTTTTTAGGGACTTATCCCTGAGAATACGAGAGACAGTACACCGCTGCCGGATATCTTAGATTTCCAACCCGACTATTCAATTTTATGCGGGGTGGGATAAGGATAACTTGTCAAGTGGGTGGTTTTACTTTGCCGCCCAATTATCCACAGTTTTGTACAGGGTCTCTGCTAGATAATAATCTTCTAAACTATTGTATAAATTAAATTTTATTTGTTCATGTCTTTTTGTTAGCCCTAACCTTATTGAAAAGTTAACAAGTGGATAAACCCTAGTATATCTCGATAATCCACAGAAATCACGCTCCCTACTTACATCATCATCTTTCTTCTTTTCTTATTTATATTAGAAAGAGAGCAATGAACGGAGTGTGATATGTTTGATCTTCTAGCCCTCGCATACCCTTGGACAAAGGCGATCCATATTATGGCGGTCATCTCGTGGATGGCTGCGCTGTTCTATCTGCCGCGCTTGTTGGTGCATCACACCGAACGCGTTGGGCTAAGCGGCGAAACGCACGAGCTTTTTACCATGATGGAGTTTAAGCTGGCGAATGTGATCATGCGCCCGGCAATGATTGCCACGTGGATCTTTGGCCTATCTCTGGTTTTTACGCCCGGTATCGTCGATTGGTCGATGATATGGCCCTGGACCAAGGCAGGTGCCGTGATCGCAATGACAGGCTTCCATGAATGGCTGTACGCGCGGGTCAAAGGGTTCGCTGACGGTCAGAACACCCTAACCGGCAAACAATACCGGATGATGAACGAAGTCCCGACAGTTTTAATGATCATCATCGTCCTGTCCGTGGTCGTGAAATTCTAAGCGGATTGACGAAAGCCCCGTATCTGACTATGTATCGCCTCGCACCCAGTTCTGGGATCGCATCCGTCTGCCAAATTTAACGATACGACCCGCCTGATCTGATTGGGCCGGTACAGGATATTTCCATGACAACCGAAACGCTGAACCTCGCTGATCTTAAGGCGCAGACCCCCAAGAACCTCTTGGCGATGGCCGAAGAGCTTGAGATCGAAAACGCGTCGACCATGCGCAAAGGCGAGATGATGTTCCAGATCCTGCGCGAACGCGCGGATGAAGGCTGGGAAATCTCGGGCGACGGTGTGTTGGAAGTGCTGCAAGACGGGTTCGGATTTTTGCGCTCGCCCGAGGCAAACTATCTGCCGGGCCCCGACGATATTTACGTTTCACCCGAAATGATCCGCCAGCATTCGCTGCGCACCGGTGACACGATCGAAGGGCTGATCAAGGCGCCCGATGATACAGAGCGTTATTTCGCCCTGACCGAAGTCACCAAGATTAACTTTGAAGAGCCCGAGAAGGCCCGTCACAAGGTCGCATTTGAAAACCTGACGCCGCTTTATCCGGATGAACGTCTGACGATGGAGGTTGAAGATCCGACCGTCAAAGACCGTTCAGCCCGCATTATCGATCTGGTTTCGCCTATCGGTAAGGGCCAGCGGTGTCTGATTGTTGCCCCGCCGCGGACCGGTAAAACCGTTCTTCTTCAGAACATTGCCAATTCTATCGAAAAAAACCACCCGGAATGTTATCTGATCGTTTTGCTGATCGATGAACGCCCCGAAGAAGTTACCGACATGCAGCGCTCGGTTAAGGGAGAGGTTGTTTCCTCGACCTTTGACGAACCGGCCACCCGTCACGTTGCGGTATCCGAAATGGTTATCGAAAAGGCCAAGCGTCTGGTCGAACACAAGCGTGACGTTGTCATTCTCCTCGATTCGATCACCCGTCTGGGCCGTGCCTTTAACACCGTTGTGCCATCGTCGGGCAAGGTTCTGACCGGTGGTGTTGACGCCAACGCCTTGCAGCGCCCTAAACGCTTCTTTGGTGCCGCGCGTAACATCGAAGAGGGCGGATCGCTGACCATCATCGCGACCGCACTGATCGATACGGGCAGCCGCATGGACGAGGTTATCTTTGAGGAATTCAAAGGGACCGGTAACTCTGAAATCGTTCTGGATCGCAAGATTGCCGACAAACGTGTGTTCCCTGCGATTGATATTCTCAAATCAGGTACCCGCAAAGAGGATCTGTTGGTTGATAAAATTGACCTGCAGAAAACCTTTGTCCTGCGTCGCATTCTTAACCCGATGGGCACAACAGATGCGATTGAATTCCTGATTGGCAAGCTCAAGCAAACCAAGACGAATTCAGACTTCTTCGACTCGATGAACACCTAAGTTATTAAATTATAACAGTGGGTTAGACCAATGGATACGATTTTTGCTCAGGCTACAGCGCTAGGGCGTGCTGGGGTTTGCGTTATTCGTATCTCTGGTCCTCAAGCGTTTGATATTGCACAGAAAATAGCGACACCGCTGCCTGCTATTCGTCACGCTGCCGTACGGCCGATCACTGGCCTCGATGGCGGCACCATCGACAGCGCGTTGGTCGTGGCGTTCAAGGGGCCAAGCAGCTTTACCGGAGAAGACGTGGTGGAGCTGCATCTGCACGGCAGCATCGCTGTGGTAAAAGCGGTGTTGGAGCTGCTCTCGACCTTTCCGGATACACGGCTGGCCGAACCTGGCGAATTTACCCGCCGCGCGATGGAAAACGGAAAGCTTGATCTGACCCAAGTCGAAGGTCTTGGCGATTTGATCGAGGCCGAAACCGAAGCACAGCGTAAACAAGCGCTGCGCGTATTGTCTGGCCATCTGGGTCAACGCGTCGACGAATGGCGCGAAAAGCTGATCCGCGCCGCAGCTTTGTTAGAAGTTACCATCGATTTCGCCGATGAAGATGTTCCTGTAGATGTGTCTGGCGAAGTTCGCGAGCTTCTGAGTTCGGTCAATGATGATCTGCTGAAAGAAATCCAAGGCACCCATACGGCAGAACGTATTCGCACCGGGTTCGAAGTTGCAATTATCGGCAAACCAAACGCCGGAAAGTCCACGCTTTTGAACGCCTTGGCGGGTCGGGACGCGGCGATTACCTCTTCGATCGCCGGTACAACCCGCGACGTGATCGAGGTACGTATGGATATGGGCGGCCTTCCGGTGACCTTGCTGGATACGGCTGGCCTCAGGGAAGGCGCTGACGAGGTCGAGGCGATTGGGATCGACCGTGCTTTGTCCCGTGCAGCCGCCGCTGATTTGCGTGTTTTTCTGGTGGAAGAGGGCGAAGACCTTCCTGTTAAGGCAAAACCTGACGATATCCGCCTTTTGCCCAAGGCGGACTTGCGCGACGACCCATCGGGTTCTATCTCAGGTGTAACAGGTCAGGGCGTGTCTGATCTGATCGCGCAAATTCAATCGGTTCTGACAACGCGCAGCTTGACGGCTGGGCTTGCCACACATGAACGTCATCGAGTGGCCTTGCAGAAAGCCGCTGATGGGCTAGCATTCGCGATGTCGGTTCTGGATCATGGGCCGGATGAATATGATATAGCTGCAGAAGAGTTGCGGCATTCGATTCGTGCACTTGAAGCATTGGTGGGCCGTATCGACGCTGAAAACCTGCTGGATGTCATATTCGCCAGCTTTTGCTTGGGTAAATAGATTGGAGTGTTTCACGTGAAACATTTTGAAGTCATCGTTATTGGCGGCGGGCACGCCGGTGCCGAAGCAGCGCATGCTTCGGCGCGCATGGGTGCGTCGACCGCGCTGATTACGATGTCACGCGATGGCATCGGCGTTATGTCGTGCAATCCCGCAATTGGTGGCTTGGGCAAAGGTCACCTTGTCCGCGAAATTGATGCCATGGACGGCGTGATGGGGCGCGTCGCTGATAAGGCGGGAATTCAGTTCCGACTACTTAACCGACGTAAAGGCCCCGCAGTCCAAGGCCCACGCGCCCAGGCGGACCGGGGAATCTACCGGACTGAAATGCTGGCTGAGACGGAACAACGCGAAAACCTTGAGATTGTCGAAGGCGAGGTCGTTGATTTCATCGTCGAAGAGGGCAGGGTTTGTGGTGCTATTCTGGCCGATGGGATGTCGATCCGTTCAAACTCCGTCATTCTAACGACGGGCACTTTCTTGCGCGGGGTGATCCATATCGGTGATGTGTCCCGCTCCGGTGGGCGGATGGGTGATAAAGCTTCGGTTGATTTGGCGAAGCGCATCGATTCCTTCAACCTCCCATTGGGTCGGTTAAAGACCGGTACGCCGCCGCGTTTGGATGGTCGCACAATTGACTGGACCAATCTGGAAATGCAACCCGGCGATGATGAGCCCGTCGTTTTCTCGTTTATGTCCAAGGGTATATCAGCCAAGCAGATATCTTGCGGGATCACACATACGAACGAGAAAACGCACGAGATTATCAAGCGCAACCTTGAAAGATCCGCCATGTATGGTGGTCATATCGAAGGGGTCGGGCCGCGGTATTGCCCGTCGATCGAGGATAAAGTCGTGCGCTTCGCCGACAAGACATCCCATCAGGTTTTTCTTGAGCCCGAAGGCGTTGACGACCACACGATCTACCCAAACGGAATCTCGACCTCTTTGCCGGAAGACGTGCAGCTTGAGTATGTCCGGTCTATGGCGGGTCTTGAGAATGTCGAAATTCTTCAGCCGGGCTATGCGATTGAATATGACTATGTCGATCCGCGCGCGCTGGACCTGACGCTAAAGGTGCGCAGTGTTCCAGGGCTTTACCTTGCTGGCCAAATTAACGGTACGACGGGGTATGAGGAGGCAGCTGCCCAAGGACTTGTTGCTGGGCTCAACGCCGCGCTTGAGGCGCAAGGCAAAGAGCCGGTAATTTTTAGCCGTGCGCAAAGCTATATCGGCGTGATGATTGATGATCTTACGACACGCGGCGTGACAGAGCCTTATCGGATGTTCACCTCGCGGGCGGAGTTCCGGCTTTCTCTGCGCGCCGATAATGCCGATCAACGCTTGACGCCCCTTGCAATGCAGCTTGGTTGCGTATCCGCTGAGCGTGCAGAGGTTTTTGCGGATAAGATGCGCCGCATGGATGACGCTATGCAGACGCTGCTTGGATCAGAATGGTCGCCCAAGGAGATTTCCGAAGCAGGTATCAGGATTAACCAAGACG
This sequence comes from Sulfitobacter sp. AS59, assembly GCF_038899995.1. Lineage (NCBI taxonomy): Bacteria > Pseudomonadati > Pseudomonadota > Alphaproteobacteria > Rhodobacterales > Roseobacteraceae > Sulfitobacter > Sulfitobacter sp. AS59. The sequence goes on along the minus strand of NZ_JBBMQK010000003.1, from coordinate 348,033 downwards.
GTACCAAGCGGACAGGTTTCCAATTGCTCGCGTTCCCAGATGTTGTCTTTGAAGATCTGATTGTGTTGAATCCTGTGCTTGCGGATGTAGCGGATGATATCCGCAGGCAGGTGGAACGTGACGCGCTTTATGCCAATTATATCGCGCGGCAACAGCGGGACATCGACCTTCTTCAAAAAGACGAAGCGCATGTTATTCCATCAGGTTTCGACTATCGGGTCATCGATGGGCTTTCGAATGAATTAACATCAAAGTTAGAAAAAACAGCACCTACAAACCTGGCACAAGCAGCGCGGATTGATGGCATGACACCTGCAGCATTGACCCTCATACTGTCGCACTTAAAGCGTGGAAGCAGAAAGAAGTCGGCGTGAGCGCATTTGAAGGGGAAGATGTTTCACGTGAAACATTTGATCAGCTTACGCAATTCGCGGGGTTGGTTGAGAGGTGGACCACCAAGATCAACCTAATTTCCAAGCCAAGCGTTCCCCATATTTGGGAACGTCACATAAACGATTCCGTTCAGCTGTATCGCCATGCTCCGGAAGCAGATCACTGGGTCGATTTGGGAAGCGGCGGGGGCTTTCCCGCGATCGTTCTTGCGATCCTATCCAAGCAGGACGGGCGCAATACCAAGTTCACCATGGTAGAAAGCGATCAGCGTAAGTGTGTTTTCTTGCGCACTGCTGTCCGCGAGCTGGGACTGAACGGAGAAGTTCTTAATAAGCGAATTGAGGACATTCCAGCGCTTGAAGCAGATATTTTGTCAGCTAGGGCGCTTTCTGACTTGTCTAAGCTTCTTGAATACGCTGATCTGCATCTGAGCAGTGACGGTATTGCTTTGTTTCCGAAGGGTGAGAACTGGAAGGCCGAAGATTCCGACGCAAAGACCTTGTGGCACTATACTTGCGAGCCGGTTCCGAGTTTAACAAACCCCGCTGCGGCGATACTTAGAATTAAGGATATATCTCATGTCTGATCCATCGCGCCCTGTGGGCCCAAAGATTATTGCGGTGGCAAATCAGAAGGGCGGCGTGGGTAAAACGACAACGACAATTAACCTTGCAGCGGCCCTTGCTGAACGGCATATGCGGGTTTTGGTGGTTGATCTTGATCCCCAAGGGAATGCATCTACCGGACTAGGTATTGATGTCGAAGATCGTGAATACACAACATATGAGCTTCTTCTTGAGGATATCAGCTTGGATAAGGTGGTATTGAAGACGGAAACACCCGGTCTGCACGTCGTGCCAGCCACGGTCGATCTCAGCTCCGCCGATCTGGAGCTGATCTCGAACGAAAAGCGCAGCTTTCTTTTGCATGATGCTTTGCGGCAGACCCAGATGGACAGCTATGCGTTCGACTATATTCTGATCGATTGTCCACCGTCGCTTAACCTTTTGACGGTAAATGCGATGATCGCCGCGCATTCGGTCCTGGTGCCGCTGCAAAGCGAATTTTTTGCGTTGGAGGGGCTTTCCCAGCTGATGTTAACCATCAGAGAAGTCCGGCAAAGCGGGAACAAGGACCTTCGGATTGAAGGGGTTGTTCTGACAATGTACGATCGGCGGAACAACCTGTCTCAGCAGGTTGAGGAAGACGCGCGCGCAAATTTGGGGGAGCTGGTGTACAAAACAGTGATCCCGCGAAATGTCCGCGTGAGCGAAGCACCGAGTTTTGCAATGCCGGTGCTCAGCTATGATAGCGGTTCCAAGGGCGCAAAAGCCTACCGCGATCTGGCGCAAGAAATTTTGGTTAATGGCGTAGTCTAGGGGCACAACAATGGCAGACAGAGAAAAACGGCGCGGGCTGGGGCGTGGCCTTTCGGCTTTGATGGCGGATGTGGCGGAAACCCAAACGGTCGCATCCGAAGGCGCGGCCGAACGCTTTGTTCCGATTGAACAGATTTCCCCCAACCCTGAGCAGCCGAGAAAGCGGTTTGATTCCCAGGATTTGGAAGATCTGGCGAATTCGATCAAGGAGAAGGGCGTAATTCAGCCCTTGATCGTACGCCAACGCGCGGACGGCACGTTTGAGATCGTCGCGGGGGAGCGTCGCTGGCGCGCATCGCAGATGGCCAAACTGCATGAACTCCCTGTTATTGTTCGTGAATTTACCGATGTAGAGGTCCTAGAGGTCGCGATTATCGAGAACATTCAGCGCGCTGATCTGAACTCGATCGAGGAGGCGGCGGGCTATCGTCAGCTGATGGATAAGTTCGGCCACACCCAAGAGAAAATGGCCGAGGCGCTTGGTAAAAGCCGGAGCCACATTGCAAACTTGCTGCGTCTTTTGAACCTGCCCGAAAGCGTGTTGGAGATGGTGCGTGATGGCGATTTGACGGCGGGCCACGCCAGAACGCTGGTGCCTGCGGATGACCCAGTGAAACTGGCAAAGCAGATTATCGCAGGCGGTCTGTCCGTTCGCGCGGCTGAGGCCTTGGTTAAAAAGGATCAGGCTGGCGGCGGCGATGCGGCCGAGAAGAAAGCCCCGAAATCAATTGCCGAGAAAGACGCCGATACACGTGCGCTTGAGGGTGATCTAACAGCCAGTCTGGGCATAAAAGTAACGCTGAACCACAAGCCGGGCCAAGAATCCGGCCAAATGATACTCAGCTATAAAACAATGGACGAGCTGGACGAGCTGTGTCGGCTGATCTCGGGCAGTTAGTCTGACAGCAACTCTGCCAAGATCGCGTTAAGCACCATAAATCCTTGGTTTGTAACGCTTAACTGGTCGCCTACCAAATTGATCATCCCGATGTCTTGCATCCGGATGATCTTTTTCTTTGAGAGAGGTGCACCTGCCAGCGTGGTGTAACGTTTCAGGTCAACGCCTTCTTTCAAACGCAGCCCCATCATCAGAAATTCACTGGCCTGATCTGCGGGGACGAGGGGCTCGCGTGGCTTTTCGGTTTTGCCAGTGGCAGATGCATCAAGCCAACGCTGCGGATTGCTGAAGCATTCGGTGGCAAATCGTGTGCCGTTCTGCGTTAACCGACCGTGGGCGCCGGGGCCGATGCCAAGGTAATCGCCGTAGCGCCAATAAATCAGGTTGTGCCGTGACTGTGCGCCGTCACGCGCGTGATTTGACACCTCGTAAGACGGCATTCCCATTTCATCGCAAATCTCTTGCGTGGCACTGTACATGTCGGCGCCCAGATCATCGTCAGGGAGTCCGCGCAGCTTGCCAATTGCATAGCGATCACCAAAAGCGGTGCCTTGTTCAATGGTCAGCTGGTACAGAGAAATATGGTCTATCGCTAGGGATAGTGCCTGTTTCAGCTCGGTGCGCCATTCAGGAAGAGTTTGGTTTTGACGGCCATAGATCAGATCGAAACTGACCCGGTCAAAGGTAGAGCGCGCGATATCGAACGCCGTCATCGCCTCGGTCGCTGTATGAATACGGCCAAGACGTTTTAGATCCGGGTCGTTCAACGCTTGAATGCCCATCGACACGCGATTTACGCCAGCATCCCGAAATCCCTTGAAACGTCCGGCCTCAACGGAGCCTGGGTTCGCCTCAAGCGTGATTTCCATGTCATTTGCGACGGGCCACAGCCGATAGATGGCTGCGATGATATCTGCGACGACCTCGGGGTCCATCAGGCTGGGGGTGCCGCCGCCAAAAAACACTGCATTCAACACGCGGCCCTTGGTTTCGGCAGCGCCGCGTTCAAGCTCTCGCAGGTAGGCATCGCGCCAAGCCCGTTGATCAATTGTGCGACTAACATGGCTGTTAAAGTCACAATACGGGCATTTAGCCTCGCAAAAAGGCCAGTGGATGTAGAGGCCGAAACCGCCCTGACGCCAGTCTTCAGTCAAAACAGGCCGAGGTCAGTTTTGTGAACGCATCTGCACGGTGGCTGATCTTGTTCTTCTCGTCATGGGGCATTTCGGCGAATGTCTGATCATTGCCATCAGGCTGGAACATGGGGTCATATCCGTGGCCGATGTTACCGCGCATGGGCCAAACCAGCGTTCCATTTACGCGACCCTCGAATATCTCTTCGTGACCGTCGGGCCATGCCAGTACCAAAGTCGCACAAAAACGGGCGCGGCGGGGGTGGGGGGCGTTCTTTTCCTCGAGCAGGTTATGGGTTTTGGTCATCGCCATCACGAAATCGCGGCCATTGGGGGTTTCGGACCAATCAGCGGTGTAAACACCGGGGGCGCCGTCCAATGCCTCAACCTCGATCCCTGAATCGTCAGCCAAGGCGGGCAGGCCGGTGGCCTTTACCGCGGCAACGGCCTTGATCCGGGCATTACCGATAAAATTGTCTTCGGTTTCTTCTGGCTCGGCCAGGTTCATCTCGGCGGCACCCACAACGCGCACACCGAAAGGGGCGAAGAGTTCCGCCATTTCCTCAAGCTTGCCCGCGTTATGGGTGGCGATCAGGATTTGATCGCCGGTGAATTTGCGTGTCATGCGGTGGCTTCTTTTTGAATGTTAACCAGTTCCGTCACACCTTTTTCAGCAAGGTCCATCAGCTGGTTCATCTGCTCGCGGGAATAGGTGGATCCTTCGGCGCTCATCTGGATTTCGATCAACCGGCCGGTGCTGGTCATGATGAAGTTGCCGTCAACGCCCGCCTCTGAATCCTCGGGGTAGTCGAGATCAAGCACGGGCTGCCCCGCGTAGATGCCGCAGCTGATTGCGGCGACCGGATCGATCAGCGGGTCGCTGGTCACATCGCCGGCTTTCATCAGCTTGTTCACGGCCAGTTTCAAGGCGATCCAGCCGCCGGTGATGGATGCACAGCGCGTGCCGCCATCAGCCTGCAATACATCGCAATCGATGGTGATCTGACGTTCGCCCAAGGCGCTGCGATCAACGCCCGCGCGCAGGGCGCGACCGATCAAGCGTTGAATTTCAACGGTGCGCCCGCCTTGCTTGCCCATCGCAGATTCCCGGCGCATCCGGGTGTTTGTGGCGCGGGGCAACATGCCGTATTCAGCGGTGACCCAGCCCAGACCGGACCCTTTGATAAACGGCGGCACGCGGTCTTCGATGGTGGCGGTGCACAGCACATGTGTGTCGCCCATCTTGATCAGGGCAGAGCCTTCGGCGTGTTTGGTAAAGCCTGTTTCAACAGACACGGCACGCATTTCGTCAAGTTTCCGACCGGAGGGGCGCATAAGATTATCCTTTTTGATTTATATTGGGGATAACGCCGCACGCTGTGTTGATGCAACCCCGATTGACGTTTGCGGTCATAGCCCTTCTATTAAGGCAGCATGGAAAAAATACCTACAGTTCTAGACGAAATGAATGATCGGTCGCGCGAGGTTTTTCGCCGCGTGGTCGAAGGATATCTGGCGAACGGTGATCCTGTCGGATCGCGCACGCTAACCCGCGATTTCAGCGAAAAGGTCAGCGCCGCGACGATCCGGAACGTGATGCAGGACCTTGAGTATATGGGATTGCTTGGCAGCCCGCATGTCAGCGCGGGCCGCATTCCGACACAGATGGGTCTGCGGATGTTCGTGGACGGGATGATTGAAATCGGGGATCCCACGGATATCGACCGCGAAAAAATCGACGCGACCATGGGGGATAATGGCGCAGATGTAAGCGGGATTCTGGACCGCGTCGGATCGGCATTGTCAGGCGTGACGCAAGGCGCATCCTTGGTGCTGACCCCCAAACACGAGGCCCCGATCAAACATATCGAATTCGTCTCTCTTTCGCAGGATAGAGCCTTGGTCGTGCTCGTATTCTCGGACGGTCATGTGGAAAACCGGTTGTTCACTCCGCCGCCCGGCCAAACCCCCAGCAGCATGCGCGAGGCGGCAAATTTTCTGAATGCTTTGGTTGAAGGGAAAACCATATCCGAACTGCAGCGCGCCATAACGCTTCAGATCAACGAACGTCGGCAGGAGATCGATATTCTGGCCCAGCAGTTGGTCGAAAGCGGTATGGCGCTGTGGCAGGATGACGGGGAACACCCCGAGCGGTTGATCGTGCGCGGGCGTTCGAATTTGATCAACGCCGAAGGCGAGGCCGAGAACGTAGAGCTGATCCGGCAGCTGTTCGATGATCTGGAACGTAAGCGGGATATCGCTGAATTTCTGGAACTGGCCGACGGTGGGGACGGTGTGCGCATTTTTATTGGCTCTGAGAACAAACTTTTTTCACTTTCGGGTTCCTCTCTGGTCGTTTCCCCTTATATGAACGCTGATCGTAAGGTGATTGGTGCCGTCGGCGTGATTGGCCCCACCCGCCTTAATTATGGACGTATCGTGCCGATTGTGAATTACACGGCGCAGCTGGTTGGGAAACTTATCTCGAACCGCAGCTAGAGGTGGAATATGGCAGAGCCGAGAGAGAACGAATTTTTGGACGACATTGATGATGCAGAGGCCGAAGCCTATGCTGATGAAATGGAAGAAATTGACGATGAAGCGTTGGAGCTAGACCAGTTGCGTGCCGAGCGTGACTTGTTGAAAGACCGCTTTATGCGTGCGCTGGCCGATGCCGAAAACGCGCGCAAGCGGTCGGACAAGGACCGTCGTGAAGCAGAGAACTATGGTGGGTCCAAGCTGGCCCGCGATATGCTGCCCGTTTACGACAACATGAAACGCGCGTTGGAGGCCGTCACAGATGAGCAGCGCACGATCTCCGGGCCGTTGCTGGAAGGGATCGAGCTGACAATGCGCGAGCTTTTGAACGTGTTCAAAAAGCACGGCATCGAAGTGATCGCGCCCGAGGTTGGTGACAAGTTTGACCCGCAGCAGCATCAGGCGATGTTTGAAGCGCCGGTTCCTGGCACCGTAGCCGGAGAGATCATTCAGGTCGCGACCGAGGGTTTCATGTTGCACGACCGCCTGCTGCGCCCCGCGCAAGTTGGCGTTTCGTCAATGCCCGCGAGCTGAGCCGCTTTGGTTTAGCTGCGGACCCTTCGGGGAGGATTTATTTCCATTTGGAATATAGGGGAGGCGGTCAATCTTTGGCCGCCTCTTTTAGTTGATAGAGCACATCCAAAGCTTCGCGGGGCGTAAGCTCATCCGGCAAGATATCTGCGAGGGCCGTTTCGACCTTGGATACCTTTGCGGGTTGGGGTGGCGGCGTTGGTGCGACAGAGAACAGCGGAAGATCATCGATCAGCGTTTTCTGTGTGGCACCGCCTTCGCGTTCGCCTTTTTCAAGCGCTTCGAGAACGACGCGTGCGCGGGCGATGACCGATTGCGGCAGGCCGGCGAGCTGCGCGACTTGAACACCGTATGATCTATCGGCGGCACCTTTTTTGACCTCGTGGAGGAAGATAACCTCGCCTTCCCATTCTTTGACTGTGACGGTCGCGTTTTCGACGCCGTCCAGTTTGTTCGAAAGGGCGGTCATTTCGTGGTAATGCGTGGCGAATAGCGCGCGGGAGCGGTTCACATCGTGCAGATGCTCCAGCGTTGCCCAAGCGATTGAAAGCCCGTCATAGGTTGCGGTGCCACGGCCGATTTCATCCAAGATGACCAGCGCCCGGTCGTCTGCTTGATTAAGGATCGCCGCGGTTTCGACCATTTCGACCATAAAAGTGGACCGCCCGCGGGCCAGATCGTCAGACGCGCCGACGCGGCTGAAGATCTGGCTGACCAGACCGATATTTGCAGTGGTCGCGGGGACGTAGCTGCCCATCTGCGCCATCAGGGCGATCAATGCGTTTTGGCGCAGAAAGGTCGATTTACCGGCCATGTTCGGGCCGGTCAGCAGCCAGATCTGCGCGTTTTCATCGCTTGCAGACAACGTACAATCGTTTGCGATGAAGGCGGTGCCGGATTGCTGGGCCAGCGCGCGTTCCACGACGGGGTGACGCCCGCCCGAGATTTCGAAAGCCCGCGAATTATCGACGTGCGGCTTGGCCCAGTTTTCGGCTTGCGCCAGTTCGGCCAGCGCGGTGGCCAAATCAATCTCGGCCAGACCCGCAGAGACGACACCGATGGGGCCTGCCTCGGCCAGAATTGCGGCTTTTAGCGTTTCATAGAGCCGCTTTTCAATCTCAAGCGCGTGATTGCCTGCGTTGAGGATTTTGGTCTCCATCTCGGACAGCTCGACCGTGGTAAACCGGACCTGGTTCGCGGTGGTTTGCCGGTGGATGAATGTTTCGGATAGAGGGGCCGATAGCATCTTTTCGGCGTGGGTCGAGGTGACCTCGATGAAATAGCCCAAGACATTGTTATGTTTGATCTTTAGCGCGGAAATTCCGGTCTTGGATATGAATTCCTGCTGCATTTGTGCGATAACGCTGCGGCCCTCGTCACGCAGGGTGCGAACCTCGTCAAGATCACTATCGTAACCGGGGGCGATAAAGCCGCCATCGCGGGCCAAAAGCGGTGGTTCGGCGACCAGCGCCTGATCGAGAAGATCAACTAATGTGTCATGACCCCGCAACCCCTTGATAGCGTTCGATAAAAGATCGGGCATGTCGCTGCTGTCGGTCTTGTCTGCAAGCAGGCCGGCCTCGGCGAGGCCATTGCGAATGGCGGCCAGATCGCGTGGGCCACCGCGATCCAGTGACAAGCGGGACAAGGCGCGTTCCAGATCGGGAACATTGCGCAGATGATCGCGAAGATCTTGGCGCAACCGACCGTTATCAAGGGCAAAAGTTATTGCGTCCAGCCGGGCATGAATCGTCTCTAACACGCGGGATGGGGACGAAATGCGCCGTTCCAACAGACGCCCACCGCCTGCGGTAACTGTCTTGTCCATGACCGACAGCAACGTTCCGGCGCGGCCCCCAGATAGCGCGTGGGTCAGTTCAAGATTGCGGCGCGTGGCGGTATCAATCTGGACACTGCGGGCCTCGGATTCCTTTTGCGGGGGGCGGAGCAGGGGGAGTTTGCCCTTTTGAGTGATCTCGAGATATTCGATGACGGCACCCATGGCCGAAATATCGGCGCGCTCAAAACTGCCGAAGGCATCAAGCGAACTGACGCCGAACAGATCGCAAACGCTTTTCTCGGCGCTGGTGCTGTCAAAGGCGGAGCGGGCGAGGGGCGTCAGCGATAGATTGAAATCGGCCACTAGGTCGCGCAGTTCGTCCTCTTTCGCCTCCGACACGATCAGTTCGGAGGGGGATAAGCGCGCCAACTCCGGACCGAGCCGTGCCAAAGTGAGGGGCATCACGTGAAATGCGCCGGTGGAAATATCCACCCAAGCCAGCGCATGTTGGCCGCGCACCTCGGCAAAAGCGGCAAGGAAATTATGACGCCGCGCGTCGAGAAGGGATTCTTCGGTCAATGTGCCGGGGGTCACCAAACGCACCACATCGCGTTTGACGATGGCCTTGTATCCACGTTTTTTGGCCTCTGCCGGGCTTTCCATCTGTTCGCAAACGGCGACGCGGAACCCTTTGCGGATCAGGGTCAGCAGATATCCTTCGGCGGCATGAACGGGAACGCCGCACATCGCGATATCTTCACCGCCATGTTTGCCGCGTTTGGTAAGCGCGATATCCAACGCTTCGGCTGCGGCTGCGGCATCATCAAAAAACATCTCGTAAAAGTCGCCCATGCGGTAAAACAGCAAGGCGTCGGCATATTGCGCTTTCAACTCAAGATACTGCGCCATCATTGGCGTGATTTTTTCGTCGCTCACTACAAACCCCTGTTCGGCATATGCCTGTCTACAAAAACACGGGCGGGCATGAAAGGGGCGATCCTGATTGGCACAGCTGCGCGTGCCGTCGGATTTCCCAAAACCGCATGTCAAATTTACCGGTTCACGCGATTGGCTTCGTTACGTCGCAGACCTGTGAGCGCCATCATGATTGTACGCAGGGCGGTTCGTCGATATTAAGCCCTGAAACAATAGGGAAGCTTTGCCAGTGTCCAAGAACCGCATCACATCCGAAGAGGCGCTTGCCTTTCATCTAGAGCCAACGCCCGGCAAGTTCGAGATTACGGCGACTGTCCCCATGACAACGCAGCGCGATCTGAGCCTGGCCTATTCGCCCGGTGTTGCGGTGCCTTGTGAATCGATCGCTGAAAACCCTGAACTGGCGTATGATTACACCAACAAGGGCAATCTGGTTGCGGTGATTTCGAACGGCACGGCTGTCTTGGGCTTGGGTAATCTGGGTGCGTTGGCGTCCAAGCCGGTGATGGAAGGCAAGGCGGTTCTGTTCAAACGGTTCGCGGATGTGAATTCGATCGATATTGAACTGGATACCGAAGACCCAGAAGCGTTCATTAACGCGGTTAAATTGATGGGCCCGACCTTTGGCGGCATTAACCTTGAGGATATCAAGGCGCCTGAATGTTTCATCATTGAACAGCGTCTAAAAGAAGAGATGGATATTCCCGTCTTTCACGACGACCAACACGGGACAGCGGTGATTTGTGCGGCGGGCCTGCTGAACGCGCTGCATATTTCCGGCAAGAAAATCGAAGACGTGCGCATTGTGTTAAATGGTGCCGGGGCGGCCGGGATCGCCTGTCTTGAGCTGCTCAAAGCGATGGGCGCACAGCACAACAACTGCATCATGTGTGACACCAAAGGCGTTATTTATCAGGGCCGTACCGAGGGTATGAACCAGTGGAAATCTGCCCACGCCGCATCGACCGATCTGCGCAGTCTGGAAGAGGCGATGAAAGACGCCGATGTGTTTTTAGGCGTGTCCGTCAAGGGTGCTGTGACCCCTGCGATGGTTGCCAGCATGGCGGATAATCCGGTGATCTTTGCCATGGCGAACCCCGATCCGGAGATTACACCCGAAGAAGCGCACGAAGTCCGCCCCGACGCCATCGTTGCCACGGGCCGCAGTGATTACCCGAACCAAGTGAACAACGTGTTGGGCTTTCCCTATCTTTTCCGCGGTGCGCTGGATATTCATGCCCGCGCCATCAATGACGAGATGAAGATCGCTTGCGCCCATGCGTTGGCCAATCTTGCCCGCGAGGACGTACCCGATGAGGTCGCGTTGGCCTATGGTAAAAACCTGAGCTTTGGCCGTGATTATATCATCCCCACGCCGTTTGACCCGCGTCTGATCCACCGCATTCCACCCGCCGTGGCCCGCGCTGGGATGCACACTGGCGTCGCGCGGCGCCCGATCATCGATATGGATGCCTACGAGCTGAGCCTGAAATCGCGCATGGACCCGACGGCGAATATTCTGCGCGGGATCAATGCCCGTGCGCGTGCAAATCAGGCGCGCATGATCTTTGCCGAAGGGGACGACCCCAAGGTGTTGCGCGCTGCGGTCACGTATCAACGTTCCGGTCTGGGCAAAGCGTTGGTTGTTGGTCGGTCTGACGACGTAAAGGCCAAGCTGGCAGCCGCCGGTTTGGAAGATGCATATCGCGAGCTTGAGATCGTGAATGCGGCCAATACGACCCACTTGGACGCGTATAAAACGTTTCTGTATGATCGCCTGAAACGTCGTGGTTTTGACAGCAAAGACATTCACCGTCTTGCCGCACGCGACCGCCATGTTTTCGCGGCGTTGATGTTGGCGCACGGGCATGGTGATGGTCTGGTCACCGGCGCGACACGCAAATCCGCCCATGTCCTCGAGCGGATTAACCATGTGTTTAACGCCGACGCGCAGCATGGCGCGGTTGGCATTACCGCCGTTCTGCACAAAGGCCGGATCGTGTTTATCGGCGATACGCTGGTGCATGAATGGCCGGATGAAAACGATCTGGCGAACATCGCTGAAAGCGGTGCCAAGGTTGCGCGGCATTTGGGGCTTGAGCCGCGCGTGGCCTTCGTCAGCTTTTCGACATTCGGTTATCCGATTTCCGAACGGGCCGAGAAAATGCAGCGCGCGCCAAACGTTCTGGACACCCGTGGCGTTAACTTTGAATACGAAGGCGAGATGACCGTCGATGTCGCGCTGAACGCGGAAAGCCAAAAGAACTATCCGTTCTCGCGGTTGACGGGGCCTGCGAATATCTTGGTGGTTCCGGCGCGTCACTCCGCCAGCATTTCGGTCAAATTGATGCAGGAAATGGCCGGTGCGACGGTGATTGGCCCGATTTTGACCGGCTTGGATAAATCGATCCAGATCTGTTCAACCACATCGACGGCCAATGACATTCTGAACATGGCAATCCTGGCGGCATGTAAGGTCGGCGAATGATTTGGAACCTCGGCTCGATCAACGCGGATAACTTTTATTACCTGCGTCATTTGCCGAAACCCGGCGAAACCATCGCGGCCGAGGATTTTAACCAAGGTTTGGGCGGCAAGGGCGCGAATATGTCAGTCGCCGCCGCCCGCGCGGGTACCCGAGTGATGCATATCGGTGCGGTCGGGCCTGATGGGAAATGGGCGGTCGAACGTCTGTTGGAATACGGGGTTGAGACGCAGCATATCCACATGATCAACATGCCCACGGGCCACGCGAATATCTGTGTCGCCGAAGACGGCGAGAATAATATCGTTCTATTTGGTGGGGCAAATTACGAGGTTGACGACAGGATCATCGGCGGTGCCCTGTCCGAGGCGTCGCCCGGTGATTTTCTGTTGATGCAGAACGAAACCTTGGGTCAGGAATTTGCCGCCCGTACTGCGAAAACCCTCGGGCTGCGTGTGGCCTATGCCGCGGCCCCGTTCGAGGCAGACGTTGTGGCCGACGTGATGGATGATGTCGATTTACTGGTGTTGAACGAGGGCGAAGCGGCTGATCTGGTTCAGGCGCTGGGCAAATCGTTGGAGCAGCTTCCCATTGACGACATCATTGTCACCTTGGGTGAAAACGGCTGTAAATGGGTCTCTAACAAAGGGAAAAGCGAACAGTTTTTCCCTGCCTACGCGGTCAAGGCGGTCGATACGACGGGTGCCGGCGACACGTTTACCGGTTATTTGGTTGCCGCGCTTGATCGCAAGCTGACGATGTCGGACGCAATTACGCTGGCCATGCAAGCCGCCGCTTTGATGGTGACGCGGCAGGGCACGGCAGATGTGATCCCGGACCTGAAGGAAATTCAGGATCACAATTTCGACGGCGACCCTAATGCGTAAATGGTGCAGCATCGCCCCATAATTGTTTCACGCGCTGATCCCGCCCGCATCTGTCGCGATAGCGTTTGTAGGCATCGGATTTCTTAACGCCCAGACCGACGCTGCTGAACGCCAGCCGGTCGCTGCTTTTATAGTAATTCTGGTGATAATCGTCGGCGGGGTAAAATGCGGCTTTGCCTAAAACCGGTGTGACCACTGTTTTGCCCAACGCGGCTTGTGCATCTGCTTTGGCCTTTTCGGCGGCGGCCTTTTGTGGGGGACCGTCGGCAAAGATCGCTGTGCGATAGCTGTCGCCGCGATCACAAAACTGACCGCCGGCGTCCGTCGGGTCAACCGACCGGAAAAACATCGCCAGCAGTTGATCGGTGCTGACCACCGCAGGATCAAATTGGATTTGCGCGACTTCGTAATGGCCTGTGCCACCTGCGACGACTTGTTTGTAGGTCGGGTTTTTGACCGATCCGCCTGCAAAACCGGAAATGACCTCCTTCACGCCGTTGACGCCTTCAAAATCGGATTCAACGCACCAAAAACACCCGCCAGCCACCAAAAGCGTCTCTGTACCGGCGGCTTTGGCGCTGGTGCCTTGCGCGATCAGGCCCAAACCGATGGTGACGGAAAGGGCGATCAGCTTGATATTGGTTAAGATGCGCATTGGGGGTCTCCTCTTTTGCCAAACGGTGACGCGGTTCGCAGCGTGGCGCAACACACAGCTTGGGCATCTCACGCGCTGTTGAATTCAATTTCAGGCTTGGCGCGGGGCGGTGAAGTTCTTAGCGTCGCGGTGAAAAGGGGATTACCGATGCAAGATCACGTGACCACACATCAGGCCGAAGAAGACGCGCGCAACAACGAGATACTGATTTACCTGAACGGCCAGATTGTTCCCAAGGCCCAAGCGATGGTCAGCGTGTATGACAGCGGGTTCATGTTGGGCGATGGCATCTGGGAAGGGCTGCGCCTGTATGATGGCTGCTGGGCCTTCATGGATGAACATTTTGACCGCCTGTTCGAGGCCGCAAAAGCCATCGATATCGACATCGGAATGACCCGCGAGGCGTTGATTTCCGCCTTGATAGAGACGCAAAAAGCCAATGATATGACCACCGACGCCCATGCGCGCTTGATGATCACGCGCGGCGTCAAAACTCGACCGTTCCAGCACCCGTCGCTGTCGCAATCCGGCCCGACGATTACCATTATTATGGAGCATTCACGCCCCAGCATTCCGCGCCCGATCCGTTTGGCCACGGTGCCACATCTGCGGGGTTTGCCGATGACCCAAGACCCGAAATTGAATAGCCATTCCAAACTGAACTGCATTCTGGCCTGTATCGCTGCGGAAAAGGCAGGTGCGGATGAGGCGCTGATGCTGGATATCAATGGGTTCGTGAACACGACCAACGCTTGTAACTTTTTCATCGTGCGTAAGGGCGCGGTTTGGACCAGCACGGGCGATTATTGTATGAACGGGATCACGCGGCAAAAGGTGATCGATCTGTGTCGCGCGAATGATATTCCCGTTTTTGAGCGTAATTTTTCACTCGTTGATACCTATGGCGCGGACGAGGCGTTTTTGACCGGGACATTTGGCGCGCAGACGCCTGTTGCATCCATTGACGGCCGCCAGATTGGCACCGGTGAAATGGGGCCGATGACGTTGCGGTTGCGCGATCTGTACAAGGATCTGATCAAGCAGGAGTGCGCCTGATGCGGATCGCGATGTGGTCCGGCCCGCGCAATCTGAGCACGGCGATGATGTACAGCTTTGGCAACCGCGCTGATTTCGCGGTGATGGATGAACCGTTTTATGCGGCCTATCTGGCGGCAACTGGCGTGGATCATCCGATGCGGGCCGAGATATTGGCCGCCCAAGACAATGACCCTGCGCAGGTCGCCGCACTTTGTGCGCAGCCAGGCAGGCCGCATATCTATATGAAACATATGCCGCATCACATGCTGGACGGTTTTCCGATGGAATGGGCCAAGGATTGCGTGCACATTCACCTGATCCGGCACCCCGCCCGTGTGATTGCCAGCTATGCCGCGAAACGCGAGGCGCCCAGCTTTGCCGATATCGGATTTGGTCAGCAGACGGCGCTTTATGACCAGATCGGCGGCTTGGTCATCGATTCCGCCGATATCCGCGCTGACCCAGATGGTATGTTGCGCAAGCTGTGTGATGCGATCGATCTGCCGTTCGATCCGGCGATGCTGTCATGGCCAGCGGGTGCCCGGCCCGAGGATGGTGTTTGGGCGTCGCATTGGTATGGCGCTGTGCATAAAAGCACGGGGTTCGCCGGGGCCGAGGGGCCGTTGCCAAAGCTATCGGGGGATGAGAGGCAGCTTCTGGAGGAAGCGCTGCCCCATTATAATACGCTTTATGATCAACGTATTAAGTGAATGGCCACTCTCAGAAATGCTAGGCATCAACAAAAAAGGCCCGGACAGAAACCAATCTGCCCGGGCCTTTTCATTATCTTTGCCGATTAGCTTTTCAGACGTTTGTCACGGGCTGCCAGCAGCTTCAGACGCAGGGCGTTCAGCTGGATAAAGCCGGCGGCGTCTTTTTGGTCATAGGCACCAGCGTCGTCTTCGAAGGTTACATGCGCCTCGGAATAGAGCGAATGATCAGACCAACGACCGACGGTGCGCACGTGGCCCTTGTACAGTTTCAGGCGCACGGTGCCGGTCACGTGGGTTTGTGACGCGTCGATTGCGGCCTGCAACATAGTGCGTTCGGGGCTGAACCAGAAACCGTTATAGATCAGTTCGGCATAACGCGGCATCAGTTCGTCTTTCAGGTGCATCGCGCCACGGTCAAGGGTGATCGATTCGATCCCGCGGTGGGCCTCAAGCAGCAATGTGCCGCCGGGGGTTTCGTAAATCCCGCGCGATTTCATCCCGACAAAGCGACCTTCGACCAGATCAAGACGGCCACAGCCGTGTTTGCCACCCAATTCGTTCAGCTTGGTCAGGATCGTGGCTGGCGACATTGCTTCGCCATTGATGCTGACGGCATCGCCGGCTTCGAAACCGACTTCAACGTATTCGGGCGTGTCTGGCGCGTCTTCTGGGGCGACGGTGCGCTGATAGACATATTCGGGCGCGTCAACGGCGGGGTCTTCCAGCACTTTGCCTTCGGAGGACGTGTGCAGCAGGTTCGCATCAACGCTGAACGGTGCCTCGCCACGTTTGTCTTTGGCGACGGGAATTTGGTTTTTCTCAGCGAATTCAAGCAGTTTGGTGCGGCTGGTCAGATCCCATTCGCGCCATGGTGCGATGACTTTGATGTCGGGGTTCAGCGCATAAGCGGCCAGCTCAAAGCGCACCTGATCGTTGCCCTTGCCGGTCGCACCGTGGGCCACAGCGTCGGCACCGGTTTCGGCAGCAATCTCAACGAGACGCTTGGAAATCAGCGGCCGCGCGATGGATGTGCCCAGCAGGTACAGCCCTTCGTACAGGGCATTGGCGCGGAACATCGGGAAAACGAAATCGCGTACGAATTCTTCGCGGACATCTTCGATATAAATCTCAGAGGCACCCATCATTTCGGCTTTGGCGCGGGCGGGCTCCAGCTCTTCGCCTTGGCCAAGATCGGCGGTGAATGTCACCACCTCGCAACCGTATTCGGTTTGCAGCCATTTCAGGATGATCGACGTATCAAGCCCACCGGAATAGGCGAGCACAACTTTTTTGGGCGCGGACATGTTGTTTCCTTTGCGGTTTGCATCGCGAGGTATCGGGTTTTACAGGCGTGAGCAAGATTGAAGGCTGCGTTGACCGCCCGTGTTAGGGGCCGTATCGAAGGATAATCACCTTATGAGGCCATTGATGACCGATAAATTCCAGATCTTGGCGCAAAATGCGACCAAAGCGATGCGCGATGTGTTCCCTGCGACACCCCTGATGCGCAATGAACATCTGTCAGAAAAGTTTGATGCGGATATTTGGCTCAAGCGCGAGGATCTAAGCCCGGTTCGGTCGTACAAGCTGCGCGGTGCATTTAACGCGATGCGCAAGGTGATCCCGGAGCAATCGCTGTTTGTGTGCGCAAGTGCGGGCAACCACGCGCAGGGCGTTGCCTTTATGTGCAGCCATTTCGGGGTGAAAGGCGTGATTTTCATGCCGGTGACCACGCCGCAGCAGAAAATCCAGAAAACCAAGATGTTTGGCGGCGCCCAGATAGAAGTGCGGCTTGTGGGCGACTATTTCGATAAAACCCTGTCTGCCGCGCAGGAGTTTTGTGCCAGCGAAGGCGCGCATTTTCTGTCGCCCTTCGACGATGAGGATGTGATTGAAGGGCAGGCATCGGTCGCGGTCGAGATCGAGCAGCAGTTGGGCCGCATTCCGGATCGCGTTATCCTGCCCGTTGGTGGCGGTGGGCTGTCATCAGGGATTTACAGTTATTTCGGGGATGCCTGCGAATATACCTTTGTTGAACCCAAAGGCGCGCCAAGCTTGGCAGGTGCCTTGGCCCATGGGGTGCCGGTGGATATTTCGCCGATCAACAGCTTTGTGGACGGTGCCGCGGTGGCCAAAATCGGTCAGCGGAATTTTGACCGTCTCAAGGGGGTTGATCCGGCAAACGTGATTAATCTGGCCGAAGATCGCATTTGTGTGACCATCATCGAAATGCTGAACGTCGAAGGGATCGTGCTAGAACCAGCCGGTGCCCTGTCGATTGAGGCGCTGGGTGATGTTGCGGATCAGATCAAAGGGAAAACCGTTGTCTGCGTCGCGTCGGGGGGCAATTTTGATTTTGAACGCCTGCCCGAGGTTAAGGAACGCGCCCAGCGGTATTCTGGCGTGAAAAAATATTTCATCCTACGCATGCCGCAGCGCCCCGGCGCGCTAAAGGATTTCTTGGCTATGCTTGGCCCTGATGATGACATCTGCCGGTTTGAATACCTCAAGAAATCCGCCCGTAACTTTGGGTCGGTTCTGATCGGGATCGAAACCCGCAGCCCGGACAGTTTTGGCCCGTTCCTCTCTCAGCTGAATGACGCAGGGTTTACTTATACTGACATTACGAACGACGAAACGCTGGCCCAGTTCGTGCTGTGATTTAGGCGGTCAGCGCCGTGGGCATTTCGGCAATAAATTTCGTTTTGGATGAATCATAAGCAGCAACAATCGCGGAAATATCAACCTGATCGGCGTGGCCAGCGGCTGAATTTGTTTCCCCCAGTTGGCATTGTTCCGAAAAGGCCAGAAACCCAAGGTTCAGCGCGCTGCCTTTAAGGAAATGTAGGTCGTCGCCAAGCGTGTTCAGGTCGGGCACGGTGCGCAGCTTTTCGATAACGTCTTCCACCTCGTCGATAAAAATTTCAACAATTTCAGCAAAGTCTTCTTTTCCAACGTCATCACGCAGGGTGTTAACCTGTGCCCAGTCAATCATGGTGCAGATTCCTTTCACCGGAAACGATAGAACAAGTTGATTAACGGCAGGTGGGTCACTGGCGATTGTTTGTTCAAGTTTTAGGTTTCATGGGCTGTTAAACAGCTGTGCAGTAGAGCTGTGCTTTCACCTCTCTGAACGGTCAATTTGATGCACCACAATCCGAAAATTTCAGAACAGCCGCAGCGCCACGGCGTCATGCAGCTTGCTATGGTTGTGGATGACAGCAAACTGCAGCGTCGCATTCTGGGTGCGTCGCTTAGGAAATGGGGGTTTTCCGTGGTCGAGGCTGCATCGGGCCCCGAAGCGATTGAGAAGTGTAAGGCGCAATTGCCCGATCTGGTGCTAAGCGATTGGGTGATGCCGGGGATGTCCGGGTTGGAATTTTGCCGCGAATTCCGTGCGTTATCCGAAACGCAATACGGCTATTTTATCTTACTAACGTCGAAAAGCGAAAAGGCCGAAGTCGCCAAGGGATTGGACAGCGGTGCCGATGATTTTCTAAGCAAACCGGTTGATGTGCACGAACTGCGCGCCCGGATCGCGGCGGGCGAACGTATCTTGGAAATGCAGCGCCAGTTGATTGATAAAAACCTGATTATCACCCACACATTGGACGAATTGCAGCGTGTTTATGACCTGCTGGATAAGGATCTGATCGAGGCAAAGAAGCTCCAACAATCACTGGTCCGCGAACGTACCCGCGATTTTGACGGGGGCAAGCTATCGCTGTTGCTGCGATCCAGCGGTCATGTCGGCGGGGATCTGGTCGGGTTCTTTCCGGTGAACGACACGAAACTTGGGCTTTTCGGAATTGATGTTTCAGGCCACGGGATCAGCTCTGCGCTGATGACGGCGCGGTTGGCGGGCTATCTTTCGGCCGCCGTGCCTGACCAGAATATCGCCCTAACCCGCGATCACGGTGGTGAATATAAGATGCGCCCGCCGGAACAGGTCGTTTCCGAATTGAACGATCTGGTGCTCAGCGAGATGGAAACCGAACATTATTTTACGCTGCTTTTGGCAGAGGTTGATTTGAAATCGGGCCATGTGTCGATGTGTCAGGCGGGCCACCCCCATCCCGTGGTGCAGCGCCGCGATGGCAAAATTGAACAAAACGGTCCCGGTGGTTTTCCCGTCGGGCTGATGGCCAAGGTCGAATACGAAAAATTCGACGTAGATTTATCCCCCGGCGACCGGCTTTTGATCCTGTCGGACGGGGTGACCGAATGCCCCGATCCAGAGGGGACGATGATGGAGGAAGAGGGCCTCGCCAAGATGCTTTTCGCGCTGCGCGATGTGTCAGGCCCGCCGCTGCTCGAGGCGATCTTGTGGAAGCTGTCCGAGTTTTCCGGACATGCCGAGTTTCCTGATGATGTTTCAGGAATTTTATTTGAATTTACAGGCCGTTAGCGCAGTATTCCTGCAGGAATGACCGGTCACCATCATTGCCCAAAACGGCTAGGGATTCATCGGCAGACAGCACAATGGTTGTATGATTCGGTTCGATGGGATCGGCGATTTGGCGGATTGGGTGCGCGACATAGACATGGCACAGCTTTTCCGCCCAGAGGTCATATTCGGGCATATACACAAACCGCCGGAACGCGCCCAACCGCCGGGGGTATCCGATCTTCCAACCGATCTCCTCCATCACTTCGCGGTGCAGCGCCTGAAGGGGGGATTCGCCGGGATCAATACCGCCACCTGGCAATTGCACATCCACCTGGGGCGACATCTGCGCGGTCATTAAAAACCGGTTTTTCAGCGGCAAAATCGCATAGGCACCGGGCCGAATGGTATAGTTTTTGCCAGCCAATGGCGGCTCGCCAAATCTTCGCAGCATATAACACCCCTTTTCGTGTGGCTTGTTGCCCTTATATAGACGCGGTATGCCAACTGCCCGCCTGTAAGGAAAGTCTGATGAACCAAGGAAATAAAATCGCGTGGGACGACACCGTTCTGCCCTTTCAACTGGATGCGTCCGACATTCGCGGCCGTGTGGCCCGTTTGGATGGCGTCCTTGAGGGGATTCTACGTCAGCACGACTATCCTGAAAAGGTCGAAGCATTGGTCGCCGAGATGGCGTTGCTGGCCGCGTTGATCGGCCAAACGATCAAGCTGCGTTGGAAATTGCAGTTGCAGGTCCAGTCGGATGGCCCCGTGCGCATGATTGCCGTCGATTATTATGGCCCGACCGACGAAGGAGCCCCGGCCCGTATTCGCGCCTATGCCAGCTTTGACGCGGATCGGATTACCGATGCGCCCGCGTTTGAGCAGGTCGGCAAAGGGTATTTTGCCGTCATGATCGACCAAGGCGAGGGCATGACACCCTATCAAGGGATCACGCCGCTTGCCGGTGGGTCGCTGTCTGCCTGTGCGGAATCCTATTTTGCGCAGTCCGAACAGCTGCCGACGCGCTTTCAGCTCAGCTTTGGTAAATCGTCCATGCCGGGCGAGGCCGAACATTGGCGTGCAGGCGGCGTGATGTTGCAGCACATGCCCAAAGCGTCGCCATTTGCCGCAAAAACTGAAGGTACAGGTGAAATCCTGACGCCTGATGATCTGGTCGATGGTGAAGAGGGCGAAAACTGGCGGCGCGCCAATGTGCTGCTGGATACTGTGGACGAGTTGGAGCTGATCGGCCCCAGCTTGCCGCCCACGGATCTGTTGTTGCGCCTGTTTCACGAGGAATCGCCGCGTGTTTATGACGCGCAGGCCGTACGTTTCGGGTGTTCCTGTTCGGAAGAGCGCGTGCGCCAAAGCTTGTCGATCTATTCGGCCAAGGACATCGAAAAGATGACAACGGAAGACGGCCGTGTGACCGCAGATTGCCAGTTCTGCAGCGCGCATTACGATCTGGATCCGAAAACAGTCGGGTTTGACGCCGAATCCGCCCGTGCTGAATGATCAGATAAACAATTTTCGGACGGCGCTGGCGCAAACTGGCGTCATGTCGTCCGATTTTGACCTGAACAAGGATGTGTTGCTGCCCGCAGATCGCATATTGCGACCTGCAGGTGTGCTTGCCCCGATTGTTGAGAAAAACGGCCAGTTCGAACTTATCCTGACCAAACGGTCCTCTGCGTTGAAACATCATCCGGGGCAAATCGCGTTTCCGGGCGGCAAGCAGGACGATGGCGATGCCGATGTGATTGCCGCCGCCCTGCGCGAGGCGCGTGAAGAGATCGGCCTGCCGACCGAACTGGTCGATGTGTTGGGTACGCTTCCAGCCCATGAAACAGTGACCAATTTTCATGTGACCCCCGTTATTGGCCTTGTTAGAGACGTTTTTGACATTATCCCTGAACCCGGCGAGGTCGAGGAAGTATTCACCGTTCCGCTAAGCCATGTGCTGAACGCCGATAATTATCTGGTGCAATCGCGTCGCTGGCGCGGAAAACAACGGCATTATTACGTTGTTCCCTACGGCCCCTATTACATTTGGGGGGCAACCGCGCGTATGCTGCGGGCATGGTGCGAACGTATGACATAACCCTTCCTGCTGATACCAGTTGGCTTGCCGATGCGGATGCGCAAGCGGTCGCCCACGCGATCGAGGCGGGCGGCCACCGTATCTACTTTGTCGGGGGCTGCGTGCGCAACGCATTGTTGGGTCTGCCGGATAGTGACGTGGACATGTCGACAGATGCCTTGCCCGAACGGGTGATGGCGTTGGCGCGTCAGGCTGGGTTAAAGGCGGTTCCAACCGGTGTTGAACATGGAACGGTGACGGTCGTCAGTGGCGGCAAAGGGTTCGAGGTCACAACCTTTCGCCGAGATGTTGAAACCGATGGTCGCCGCGCTGTTGTCGCCTTCTCCGATAATATTGATGATGACGCCCGCCGCCGTGATTTCACGATGAACGCGCTTTATGCCGATGCCGAGGGCCGCGTTATTGATCCGCTTGAGGGGATGGCCGATCTGCGCGCCCGCCGTGTGCGGTTTATCGAAGATGCCAATGCCCGCATTCGCGAGGATTATCTGCGGACATTGCGGTTTTTCCGGTTTTGTGCGTGGTATTCGGACCCCGCCGAAGGGTTTGATGCAGATGCAGATGCATTATCGGCAATCGCATCGAATACCGACGGGTTAGAGACGCTTTCGGCGGAGCGTGTCGGAGCCGAGATGCAAAAGATTTTGCGCGCGCCCGATCCCGCGCCAGCCCTGGCCGCGATGCGTCAGACAGGTGTTTTGGGCGCTATATTGCCCGGATCAGATGACCGCTGGATCGCGATGTTGGTGCATTTCGAACGGCTCGCGGGTTTGCCGGCCACGTGGTTGTGGCGGCTGGCCGCGTTGGGGGGCGATGATGTTGCGGGTCGTTTGAGGCTTAGCAAAGCTGATGCGCGTGATCTGGACCGTATAAAGGATGCCGCGTTCGGAGGAGCACCCATTGCCGAGCTGGCCTATCGTCATGGTGTGAAAATCGCGCAAGGTGCATGGTTGCTGCGCGCCTGTATCGCCGAAACACCGCCCGATTTGTCCGTGTTAGAGACGATTCAGCAGGCGAGCCAAGCGGTTTTCCCGATCAAATCGGCGGACCTGATGCCGGAATATTCAGGCCCTGATCTGGGCAAACGGCTCAAGCAGCTTGAGGCGGTTTGGATCGCATCGGGGTTTGCTGCCGATCGCGCCGCTTTGTTGGATACGCCAAATACCTGACCGCAAAAGGTGGACTTGTGCCGCGCGGTCTGAATATCTCGACCCATATATTTGGAAGTCTTGTCATGTTTCGTTTCTTTGAAAACCTTGTCGACCCTTATGTCGAGTATCCTGAACAGGACACGCCCCCAACCGGGCTGTGGGCATTCTTTCTTGATTATAGCAAACCGTTCAAAAAGCTGTTTTGGCTGACAGGTTTCATGTCGATCATTGTCGCGGGGATCGAGATCGGGCTGATCTATTACATGGGCCGTCTGGTGGATCTGCTGGATGGATCGCCTGCCGAGGTTTGGCAAACCTATAAGACCGAATTTATTCTGGTTGCGCTTTTCATTCTGCTTTTGCGGCCCTTGATGCAGGGCTTAGACGTGCTGTTGCTGAACAATGCGATTTTGCCGAATTACGGGGCGCTGTTTCGCTGGCGGTCGCATCGGCAGGTGTTGCGGCAATCCGTCGGCTGGTTCGAGGATGACTTTGCCGGGCGTATTGCCAACCGAATCATGCAAACGCCCCCCGCCGCAGGCGAGGTGATATTCCACGTTTTCGATGCGATTTCGTATTCGCTGGCCTATTTGATCGGTGCCGCGATTTTGTTGACCACGTCGGATTGGCAGCTGCTTATTCCGCTGGTGATCTGGTTCTCGCTTTATATGTTGCTGACCCGTTGGACGGTAACGCGTGTCAGCGTCGCGTCCAAAGCGGCATCCGATGCCCGGTCCGAGGTCACAGGCCGTGTCGTTGACAGCTATACCAATATTCATTCGGTCAAGATGTTTGCCCATCACGACCGCGAGGTGAATTATGCCAAATCCGCCATCGAAAACGCCCGCAAAACCTTTCAGAAAGAGATGCGCATTTTCACGGTGATGGATGTGTGTCTGGTCATGTTGAACGGTCTTTTGATCGTTGGTGTCGTGGGCTGGGCGTTTTATTTGTGGTCTGCGGGTCATGCCACCGTCGGGGCCGTGACCGCCGCCGCCGCGCTGACCTTGCGGCTGAATTCAATGACGGCCTGGATCATGTGGGCGCTTTCGACGTTCTTTCAGCAGCTTGGTGTCGTGGCCGAGGGGCTGGAGACGATTGCCCAACCCATTGCGCTGGTTGATGACGCTGATGCGCGCCCGCTTGAGCTGACCGACGGGCGGGTCGAAATGATCGGATTGTCGCATCACTATGGTCGTGGGTCCGGTGGTTTGAACAACGTTAATCTGGTCGTCAAACCGGGCGAAAAGATCGGGTTGATCGGGCGGTCGGGCGCGGGCAAATCGACCTTGGTCAAGCTGCTTTTGCGGTTCTATGATCCTGAAAACGGTCAGATTTTGATCGACGGTCAGGATATCACCAAGGTGGGGCAAGACAGCCTGCGGCAAAACATCGGGATGGTGCAACAAGACAGCGCATTGCTGCACCGCACCATTCGCGAAAACATCTTGTATGGCCGACCAAGCGCAACGACCGAGGAGGTCGTCGCTGCCGCGAAACAAGCGCAAGCGCATGATTTCATTCATGATCTGGCAGATGCTGACGGGCGGTCGGGGTATGATGCACAGGTCGGTGAACGGGGTGTAAAGCTGTCTGGCGGGCAACGCCAACGGATAGCACTTGCCCGTGTGATCCTGAAAAATGCGCCGATCCTGCTGCTGGACGAGGCGACAAGTGCGCTGGATAGCGAGGTCGAGGCCGCCATTCAGGAAACGCTTTATGGCATGATGGAAGGGAAGACCGTTATCGCCATCGCGCATCGTCTTTCGACCATCGCCGAGATGGACCGGATTTTGGTGATGGATGACGGGCGCATCGTAGAAGAAGGCACGCATGACATGCTTTTGGCGAATGGCGGGCTATATGCTGATTTCTGGGGCCGGCAATCCGGCGGGTTCCTCAAGACGGAAGACGATTAAAGATGAAGATTGCCGATTTGATTGACCCCTTTGCGCCCGCCGATGGTGACCCGCCGCAACGCTTGCTGCCGTTTTTTGGCTGGGCCCTCAAGGGGTGCTGGATCGCGCTAGCTTTGGCCGCTTTCCTATCCATGATCGCCGGTGTGGTCGAGGTATTGGCCGCGCTTGTGTTGGGGTGGGTTGTTGATGCGGCGTTGTCATCTACGCCAAGCGCCGTTTTTAGCGATCAGATCGGCTTGATGATTGGCTGTTTGGTGTTCTTCCTGATCCTGCGGCCCGGGCTCTTTGGGATGGCATCCTATATGCAGTCGATTGTTATTGGGCCGAATATACTCAACATCTCGCTGTCGCGGTTACATCGCTATACGCTGGGTCAGGCTGTCACGTTTTTCGACAATGATTTTGCGGGCCGGATCTCCCAAAAAGAAATGCAAACCAGCCGCGCCTTGACCGATGTTGTGGTCGAAATGATCCACACCATCATTTTCGCAGCGGCGTCCTTTGTCGGCGCTGTGATGCTGCTGGGCACCGTGGATTGGCGGATCGCCGCAGGGTTGGTTTTGTGGATGGTCGGCTATATCTTTTTGATCCGCCATTTCATGCCACGCATCCGCAAGTTTTCTCAGGCGCGTGCCGGTGCGCGGGCGATGGTGACGGGGCAGGTGGTTGATACGATTACCAACATCAAAACGGTGAAACTGTTCGCTCATGCCGATTTTGAAGACCGCGCCGCGCTGGGCGCGATGAACAAATTTCTGGGCACAAGCCTTGATTTCGGCCAGGTTAGTGTCGCATTTCGGTTTTGGCTGATGACGATTGCCGGGCTTTTGCCGGTGCTTTTGGTCGGTGGCGCGCTTTGGTATTGGTCGCTGGGGCTGGTGACGGCGGGTGATATCGCGGCGACCGGTGCGGTGTCTTTGCGGTTGGCGCAGATGACCGGCTGGGTCAGCTTCACGTTGATGGCGCTTTACGCGAATATGGGCGAGGTCGAAGACGGCATGCGCACGCTAACACCGCGCCAGCAGCTGCGTGACATAGACGGCGCGCAGGATCTGTTCGTGAGCAACGGTGCGATCAATTTTGACGATATTCGCTTCACCTATGGGCGTGAAACCGGCGGCGTCGAACAATTGACGCTTGATATCAAACCGGGCGAGAAGCTGGGCATTGTGGGCGCGTCCGGTGCCGGTAAATCCAGCCTCGTTTCGCTGCTGTTGCGTCTTTATAATCTTGAGGAAGGGCGTATTCTGATTGACGGTCAGGATATTGCAAACGTCACCCAAGAAAGCCTGCGGCGTCAGATCGGGATGGTCACGCAGGAAACGGCCATGTTTAACCGGTCGGCTTTTGATAACATCCGGTATGGTAAACCCGACGCGACCGAGGATGAAGTGATCGCCGCCGCGACCAAGGCCGAGGCGCATGAATTTATCAAAGAGATGCAAGACCACACCGGGCGCAAAGGCTATGCCGCGCATCTGGGTGAAAGGGGCGTTAAGCTGTCTGGCGGGCAACGCCAGCGCATCGCCTTGGCCCGTGCGATTTTGAAAGACGCGCCGATTTTGATTCTAGACGAGGCGACAAGCGCGCTGGACAGCGAGGTTGAGGCCGCCATTCAATCCGCCCTGAGCCGCGTAATGGAGGGCAAGACCGTTCTGGCCATCGCGCACCGTCTGTCGACCCTGACCGAGATGGACAGGATCGCCGTCATGGACGCGGGCAGGATCGTGGAAATGGGCACACATGACGCGCTGTTGGCGAAAGACGGGCTTTATGCGCGGTATTGGCAGCGGCAGTCGGGCGGGTTTCTGGATGTGAAGGCCGCTGAATAGGGGCTTTTGCTGGCGCGTCCTTCGCGCTATGCGCGGTGCATGACAGAATATGTAATTCAGCGACTTGGTCACTTGGGCGACGGCATTGCCGCTGGCCCGCTCTTTGCCCCCATGACTTTGCCGGGGGAGGTCGTGACAGGCGTGCCTGTTGGGCAAACCCTGACGGACATCCGCATCGTTAAGCCATCGGAAAACCGTGTTGCGGCCCCGTGCCGCCATTTCAAAGCCTGCGGTGGCTGCCAATTGCAGCACGCGTCGGATGACTATGTCGCGGATTTCAAGATGGGTGTGGTCAAGGCATCGCTGGATGCCCACGGGATAGAGACTGTATTCAAGCCGATCCAAACCTCGCCCGCGCAATCGCGTCGCCGGGCGACCTTTGCCGCCAAGCGCACGAAAAAGGGCGCGATGGCCGGGTTTCACGGGCGCGGGTCGGATGTTGTGATCGAAATTCCGGGCTGCCAACTGCTGGATCCGGCGGTTATGGCAGCGAGACCGATCACTGAACAATTGGCCGTTGTGGGCACCAGTCGCAAGGCACCGTTGGCAGTGACCGTGACCACGTCACGCGCTGGTCTGGATATTTCGGCGCAAAATGGCAAAGAGCTGGATGGCCCTTTGCGCCAAGAACTTGCGCATCTGTGCGACAGTCTGGGCCTTGCCCGTCTGACGTGGGATGGCGACGTGATTGCGATGCGCACGCCGCCGGTCCAACGCTTTGGTGTTGCCAAGGTAACGCCGCCCCCCGGTGCGTTTTTGCAGGCCACCCCGCAGGGCGAAGCGGCGTTGGTGACAGCAGTGCGCGAAGCGGTCGGGACTGCGCGTCACGTTATTGATCTGTTCGCAGGGTGCGGCACGTTCAGCCTGCCCTTGGCCGAAAATGCCGAAGTGCATGCCGTTGAGGGCGACGCGCTGATGACAGCAGCGTTGGATCACGGTTGGCGGATGGCGCAGGGGCTAAAGCCCGTGACGTTTGAGGCGCGCGATTTGTTCCGTCGTCCGTTGCTGCCCGATGAATTGGCCAAAACCGACGCGGTTGTGCTGGACCCGCCCCGCGCGGGAGCCGAGGCGCAGGTGGCCGAGATCGCCAAAGCGATGCCGCCCGTCGTGGCCTATGTATCGTGTAATCCAGTGACCTTTGCACGGGATGCCGCCGTTTTGATTGCTGCGGGGTATGCATTGAATTGGGTGCAGGTTGTTGACCAATTCCGCTGGTCTTCCCATGTGGAGCTTGCGGCGCAGTTCACTGCCCCCGAGGTTAAACGCAAACGTAATTAAGGCATCATCTTCATGCGCGAACGTCTAGGTAATTGGGTCGAAAGCCCAATGGTTAGCAATTTCATTATTGGTGTGATCATTTTTAATGCCGCGCTGCTGGGCATGGAAACTGCGCCCGCGCTGATGGATGCGTTTGGCCCGGCGATCATGTTTCTCGATTCCGTCTGCCTTGCGATTTTTATCGTCGAAATCACGATCAAGATTTTTGCACGCGGCACGGGGTTTTTCAGAAACGGTTGGAATTTGTTCGACTTTGCGGTCGTGGGGATTGCGCTTGTTCCCGCCGTGCAGGGGCTGTCGGTCCTGCGGGCGCTGCGTATTTTGCGTATCTTGCGGGTGATCTCGGTCGCACCGCGTTTGCGCCGCGTCGTCGAAGGGTTCATCACCGCCTTGCCGGGCATGGGGTCGGTGTTCTTGCTGATGACGATCATCTTTTACATCGGGTCTGTGATCGCGACCAAGCTGTTTGCCGATGCGTTCCCTGAATGGTTCGGGTCGCTGCCGGCGAGTGCGTATTCCTTGTTTCAGATCATGACGTTGGAAAGCTGGTCCATGGGGATCGTGCGCCCCGTGATGGAGGTTTATCCCTATGCGTGGGCGTTTTTCGTGCCGTTCATTCTGGTGACGACCTTTGCCGTGGTGAACCTTTTGGTGGGTTTGATCGTCAACTCGATGCAAGACGCCCATCAGGCCGACGAGGTAGAGCGTACAGACGTCTACCGTGAGGAAGTCATGCGCAAGCTGGTGGCGATTGAGAAGCAGTTGGCAGAAAAGCAGCACCAGTAACGGCTTTTTGAGGTTCAAAATTTTTGCTACATGCTAGGCGAAGCTGATAAAGGTCGAAAAGGCCATGGCGAAACGGGGCATGAGAATGAAACGCAGAAATCTAATTCTGGGCGGCACCGCGTTGGTGGCCCTTGGTGCGTGTGGCGGTGAGAGCAAGTTTAAACGGTATAACGGCCCGCAGGTTACCTATGTGATCGCCAACAAAGGCGACCGCCGTATGTTCCTGATGCACAAAGACAAAGTGCTGAAAACCTATGACTTTAAGCTGGGGTTCGCGCCTGTTGGTCATAAACGGTTCGAAGGCGACGGAAAAACACCCGAAGGTTTGTACCTGATTGACCGGCGCAATCCGAACAGCAAATTCCATCTGTCTTTGGGTATTTCATACCCAAATCAAACTGACCGCGCGATGGCCGCGTCGATGAATAAAAAGCCGGGCGGGGATATTTTTATCCACGGGCAGAAACGTCCCGGTGAAAAGAACCGCCATGATTGGACATGGGGCTGTCTTTCGGTTTCTAATAAAGACATTGAAGAGATTTACGCGATGGTGGGCGATGGCACGCCAATCGCGTTATATCCTTGAGTTAGAACAGTAAATCTAAGGGCAAGTAACCTTTGACGGTTATTTGCCCAACACCATTGTCCACCAGATTTTGCCGTTGCTTTCTTGGTACCAAGAAAAGCCCAAGTTCCGCGCGTCAGCTTCCATAATGATCCGGCGCGTGTCGGGCTGTTCCATCCACGCAGCAAGGGTCTCAAGTTCGGTCTCATAGGTTTCCGAGATCACCTCGCCTACCAACTCGCCGGTGTATCCAACGCGTTGGATGCGATCGACGGGGGATGACCCGTCAGAGCCGAAATGCCACGGGCGGTTTTGGTTGGCCATATCGCGGGAATGGGTGGCGGCAGCGGCGTTTAGAGCTGCATCCAGTTGCACTTCGGCCAGACCGGACGCGCCGCGCAATGCGTTGACGGAATCAAGCATGCGGAATTGCAGTTTTCCTGAATCGCTCCGGCTGATGCGGTATAGCTTTGGCAGGGGTTTGCCATCCGAACCTATCGTTGTTGTAGGGGCGGGCGCACAGGCCGCAAGGGCCACGGAAAGGGCAATCAGGACGGAAAATAAACGGATCATGGCGCAGCTCCACGCATTTGAGGTTTCCGATGCCTTACCCTGACCTGCGTTGCAGATCAAACGCACATCGGCGTGAGTGCGCCAGTTGACGTTGGTTTGATTTGATACTGCGGCTTTCGGGTCATATATGTGTAACAATAAATGGCTTTTACCAATCCCAGGAGACATTGAATGTCTGACCAAAAGTTTAATCTCTCGTCGCGGCGTGCATTTTTGGCAGGCAGTGCCGCAATGCTGGCCAGCCCTGCGCTTGCCCAAAGCACTGTAAACAGTGCCGAAACCACAGAAACCGAGCGGGACATCAACGAGACCGTCCGCCGGAATATTTCAAGCTTTCGCACGTTGGATTGGCGGCCCTATTTCAACGACACCAAAAAGGGTGCCGTTCTGGTTGATATCGACAGCCGCGCTGTGCATTTTTGGTCTGAGGATCAGTCGGTTTACAAGCTATACCCGTCCAGTGTGCCGCTGACCGCCGAGCTGACGCGCCGTGGCCGGACAAGCGTTATTCAAAAGGTGACAGGCCCGACATGGCGGCCGACGCCTTCGATGCTCGAGCGCAACCCTGAGTGGCCAGCCGTTATTGGGCCGGGCCCGGACAATCCCTTGGGCACCCATGCGCTGTATCTAAGCTGGACGTATTATCGTATCCACGGCACCCATGACACGCGCAAGATCGGTCGCCGTTCGTCGAACGGATGCATCGGTTTGTACAACGAACATATCGCCGAGCTTTTCGAGCTGACTAATGTAGGCACACAAGTGTTGCTAATTTGACGATATTTGCGTGTTTGTGGGGATAAAACTCTGAATCCGGGTTTGCAATCGCGCGCAGATGCTGTTTAGAAAGTTTTACGAGGTAAGTCTTGGGCGCGTGCTATCACACTGTGAGGCACGCCTTTTCTGGAGGTTATGATATGAAGAAACTCGTTCTCGCCGCTGCGTTGACAGCTGCTGCATCGACTGCATTTGCTGGCTCGCTGGCAGATCCCGTCATCGAAGCACCCGTAATCGTTGAAGAGTCCACCTCTTCTTCTTCCGGTGTTTTGATTCCTTTGATGCTGCTGGTTCTCGTAGCCGCTGCTGTTGCTGACTAATTAAGTCACGCGACTAATCAAATTAAAGGCGGTGCTTTTGCACCGCCTTTTTTTGTGTCTTCAATCTGGAAAAAGACCACACGCTATCCGGTCCTTATGCAGGGGCGGATAACGCGAAATGATCTGGCAAATTTTGCCTAGTCGATCCAGCCTTGCAGGTTTTCCTCGATCACGTTCGACAGCGCTTTGATGTGCAATTCGTCGTCGTTCAAGCAGGGGATATAGTGAAACTCCTCACCGCCTGCGTGCTCAAAGCTTTCTTTGATCTCTTCGTTGATCTCTTCGAGCGTTTCGATGCAATCGGCGGAAAACGCAGGCGCGCAAACGGCGATCTTTTTGTTGCCAGCCTCGGCCTGACGCGCGACCTCTTCCACGGTATAGGGTTGCAGCCATTCCTCGGGGCCGAATTTCGACTGGAAGGTCGTCATGATCTGGGTGTCGTCCCAGCCCAACCGTTCCTTTAGCAAGCGCGTCGTTTTCTGGCACTGGCAGTGATAGGGGTCGCCCTCCATCAAATAGCGCTGCGGCACGCCGTGGTATGAGCACAGCAGCTTGTCCGGCTTGGTGTCCATTTTCGCATAGGCCTGCTCGATCGAGGTGGCCAGTGCTTCGATGTAGTCGGGACGGTCGAAATAGGGTTGGACCGTGCGCGCGGCCGGTTGCCATTTTTCCTTGGCCAAAGCGGCAAAGAACGCATCATTTGCCGTGGCAGATGTGGCCCCGGCGTAATGCGGATACAGCGGGAAAAACAGGATTTTCTGACAGCCTGCTTCGACCATCGCTTTGACCTTGGATTCCGTCGACGGGTTGCCGTAGCGCATGCAGAAATCGACCATAACTGCGTCACCATACCGCGCCTGCATCGTCTCTTTGATCTTGGCTGTTTGTGCTTTGGTGATGGTCATCAACGGGCTTTCGCCGTCTTTTTCGTTCCAGATCGATTTGTACGCAGCGCCGCTGGTAAAGGGGCGTTTGGTCAAAATGACCAGCTGCAACAGCGGTTGCCACAGCCACGGGCTGTAATCAATGACGCGGCGATCCGACAGGAATTCCCCTAGATAACGGCGCATTGACCAGTAATCATAGTTATCTGGCGTACCAAGGTTGGCCAACAGAATGCCCACTTTGGGTGTCGGGATCTTGGGGTGATCCGGCTGGGCATGAACTGGGCAGGTCTTGGTCATTGGTGTATCCTTTTCGGGTGATTAGCCGTGAGATAGACGGTTTGTCTGATAGGTCAATCGGTCAGCGGCGTTTCAGCAGTGGCAAGCGCATTGGCAAGCCGCTGTTGCGCTGATCCAGGGCGCAGTGGTTTGGGCTGGCTGTCGGACGGTGCCCACCCCGCCAGAAAGATCATTTCGAAGGTTGCCGAGATGCGGCCCGTGTCCGTGGCAAAGTTGTCTTGGTACAGCTGCCCGGCGGCGTTGAACACTGCGCGGCGTGTGGGCTTGCGCAGGCGGGACTGCATGGCGTTCGCCTCGCCCATGGAGCGCAGGTCGCGCATCAGGTGCCAGATGTCGCGGTATTCGGTTTTCAGCGTTACGGAATCAGCGACAGGCAGGGCAAGGCCGGCGCGTTGCAACAGACCCCCGATATCGCGCAGTTCGGCCATGGGTGCCACGCGGGGGGATAATCCGCCGGTAATCTGCGCCTCGGCCTGTGCCAGACAGGCGCGCAGTTCGTTCAGGGTCTGGCCACCAAAGCTGACCGATAGAAACAGCCCGTCGGGTTCTAGCGCGCGACGCGATTGGATGATTTGGCCAACGGGGTCATTCGCCCAGTGCAGGCCGAGCCCGTGCACCACCAGATCATGCGCAGTTTGGTCCAGCAGCAGGGTGTCCGTATCCGCCACGACGGGTGCATCAGGATATAGATCGCCCCAAACCTGCGGAAATCCGGTGACAATTGCCGGTTTGTTAAACGTCCTGTTAACCAAGCTTAGCCGATCCTGAACCTCGTCCAGGGCGGCGCGGTGCAGGAATAATCCATCATCGCTGGCACGGTTGCGGCTGCGGGATAGGGCGGAGATGTCCGTGAGGATGTTTTGTGCGTTCATGCAAGGAATAATAAGGTCATGCTGGCCCAGTTACAAACCGCTGTTGGTCTGATTTATCCGCCCGCCTGTCTGTGTTGCGGCGGGGCGGTGGATGCGCATGCTGGTCTGTGCGGCCCATGTTGGCGCGATACGGCCTTTGTTGGCGGTGTGATATGCGACAGCTGCGGTATCCCGTTGCCCGGTGGGGAAGTGGGGGAGGTGGCGCATTGCGACAGTTGCCTTGCCCATCCGCCACCTTGGGTACAGGGGCGTTCGGCGCTTTTATATGCGAACATGGGCCGCAAAATGGTTCTGGCGCTGAAACACGGTGACAGGCAGGAAATCGCAAAACCTGCCGCGGTTTGGATGGCCCGCGCTTTGGGGGGCAAATTACCCGCTGATACGTTGATTGCCCCGGTGCCCCTGCATTGGCAGCGATTGATTAAGCGTCGCTATAACCAATCTGCCCTGCTTGGGCGTGCCTTGGCGTTGGAAACCGGTTTGGAATGGTGCCCTGATTTGTTGCAACGGGTGCGCAGAACCGTGTCACTAGAGGGTAAAACCCGCCACGAGCGGTTCGAGATTTTGGAGAACGCGATTTGCGCCCATCCAAAGCGCCAGCATTTGATGCAGGGGCGGTCGGTGCTGATTGTTGACGATGTTATGACCTCTGGCGCGACGTTATTTGCGGCGGCGCGGGCCTGTATTGACGCTGGCGCAGGTCCGATACGCGTCGTTACACTGGCAAGAGTGGCCAAAGACACCTAAGTCTGTGTTCAACTGATTTGCTGAAAAGGACACAGCTATGAAACCCGTTGAGATTTACACCTCGCCGCTGTGCGGATTTTGCCACGCGGCCAAGCGGCTGCTGAATGAAAAAGGCGTCAGCTTTGCCGAGGTGGACGTTCTGGCCCAGCCAGAGCGTAAGGCCGAAATGATGCAGCGTGCCAATGGTGGGCGCACTGTGCCGCAGATATTTATCGGCGACACCCATGTTGGCGGATGTGACGAATTGTACGCGCTGGAACGCGCGGGCAAGCTGGACGCGTTGTTGGCCGCCTGATGAAAGCCGCCCTGATCCAGCTGAATGTCACGGATGATCCGGCCCGCAATCTGGCGGGCACGGTTGAAATGGTGCGGGATGCGGCGGATCAGGGCGCGCGGTTTGTCCTGACGCCCGAGGTGACGAATTGCGTATCAACCAGCCGCGAACACCAGCGCGCTGTGCTGGCGCATGAGGCAGATGATATAACCCTCGCCGCGCTGCGCGATGTGGCGCGGGACAAGGGAATTTGGCTGTTGATCGGGTCACTGGGCCTTAAGACGGATGATGTGGATGGCCGCTTTGCCAACCGGTCATTCATGATTGACCCGGCGGGGCAGATCGTCGCCCGTTATGATAAAATCCACATGTTCGACGTGGATATTGATGCCAGCGAAAGCTACCGCGAATCAGCTGGGTACCGTCCGGGGGATAGGGCGGTTGTGGCTGATACCGACTTTGCACGCGTCGGGATGACCATTTGCTATGACATGCGGTTTCCGATGTTGTATCAGACCTTGGCCAATGCCGGCGCTGACATTCTGACGATGCCAGCCGCGTTTTCGCCCGTCACGGGTGCCGCGCATTGGCATACATTGCTGCGGGCACGAGCGATTGAGAATGGATGCTTTGTCTTGGCCCCTGCGCAAACGGGCGAACACTTAAGTGAGGCCAACAAATCTCGGTCCACCTACGGCCATTCGCTGGCGGTCGCCCCTTGGGGCGAGGTGATATTGGATGCGGGCGACGCACCGGGGGTTTACCCGTTTGAAATGGACATGGCCCGCGTTGCCGATGCGCGTGCCCGCGTGCCAAGCCTTGCCAACCGCCGTGACTTTCAGGCACCTTAGTTAACGTATGAGTGAAAACCGAAATTCATTGGCGATTACGTTGATCAGCGAGCTGTTGTCCGCCGATCAACGCATGCGCAACCGCCTGACGCGGGTGCTGCCCAAGGGCATGGAAATCTCGCATTTTTCGGTGCTGAATAACCTTGCGTGGCACGATGGTGAAAAGACACCTGCCCAACTGGCCGAGACGTTCAATGTCACACGCGGGGCCATGACCAACACGCTGAACAAGCTGCTGTGGGCGGGATATGTGCATATCAGGCCCGATTGGGATGATGCCCGCCGCAAGATGGTGGCGATCAGCCCCGCTGGACGAAACGCCCGTGATGATGCGATCCGTTCAATTACGCCGTTGATTAACGATGTGGCGGATGAGCTGGGCGAGGATCAGGTGCGCGCCACCCTTGAAACGCTGCGCGCCTTGCGCAGACATTCCGAAGATTAAGCAGGCTTTGTGCTGGCGGTGACGTAATTCACGCTAAGATCGCGATCAGACAGACGCCATGACCACGTGATCGGATTGAACACAAAACCCTTGCGATCAACCGGGGTCAGCCCCGCATTGCGCAGCAGATCGAACAATTCATCGGGGGTAATGAATTTTGACCAGTCATGCGTGCCCTTTGGCAGCCAGCGCATCACATGTTCAGCCCCGACAATCGCCATCATAAAGGACTTTGGATTGCGGTTCAGGGTCGAACAAATCTGCAAGCCACCGGGTTTTAGCAACTGGCGACAGGCGATCAGGTAATCGATGGGGGATGCAACATGTTCCACCACCTCCATATTCAAAACCACATCAAACTGTTCGCCCGCTTCTGCCATCGCCTCGGCTGTGGTGTGGCGGTAATCAATGGTCAGGCCGGATTGTTCGGCATGGACCTGCGCCACGGGAATGTTCCCTGCGGCTGCATCGGCACCGACAACTTCGGCCCCGAGCCGCGCCATGGGTTCAGAGAGCAACCCACCACCGCAGCCGATATCGAGAATACGCAGCCCCTTGAACGGCAGCGGCGTTTTCAAATCGCGGTCAAATTCGCCCGCAATCTGGTTGGCGATATAATCCAACCGGCAGGGGTTCAGCATGTGAAGGGGTTTGAATTTGCCATTCTCGTCCCACCATTCGGCGGCCATGGCCTGAAACTTTTCAATCTCGGCGGGGTCAACGGTGCTTAGTGGCGCTTGCATTCTGATCTCTCTGTGCTCTTTTAGGTCCAAAGACTATATAGGCCTGTAATGGACAAAATCCCGGACCAAAAGCGCGCAGTTCAATATCTTTATCCGCCTGTTGATCCGTTTGATCAGCAGATGATGGACGTGGGCGATGGTCATACTGTGTATTTTGAGCAATGCGGGAACCCCGATGGCATCCCCGTTGTAGTGTTGCATGGCGGCCCCGGTGGCGGATGCAGCCCGTCGATGCGGCGCTATTTCAACCCCCGGCAATATCGGGTGATTCTATTTGATCAACGCGGTTGTGGGCGGTCCAAGCCCTTTGCGTCGGTGACCAATAACACGACATGGGATCTGGTCGCTGATATTGAACGTATCCGCGTGGCGCTGGGCATCGACAAATGGATCGCTTTTGGCGGCAGTTGGGGCGCGACGCTGGCGTTGATCTATGCGCAGGCCCATCCTGACCGTGTGCGCAATATCGTGTTGCGCGGTGTTTTCACCATGACCCAAGCCGAGCTGGATTGGTTCTATGGCGGCGGTGCGGGGAAATTCTGGCCGGATTTATGGGCGCGCTTTGTCGACCTGATCCCGCAGGATGAACGCGACGATCTGATCGCAGCCTATCACCGGCGGCTGTTTAGCGGCGATATGCCGACCGAGATTAAATACGGCAAGGCATGGGCCGCTTGGGAAAACGCGCTGGCGTCGATCCATTCGTCGGGCGGCAGCCACGAAGGGCCGGGGGAATATTCGCGGACGTTTTCGCGACTGGAAAACCACTATTTCACCAATGCCGGTTTTCTTGAGTTTGACGGGCAGATTATCGCGCATATGCCACGGATTGCGCATATTCCCGGTGTGATCGTTCAGGGCCGCTATGATATGATTTGCCCGCCGACCAGCGCCTAT
Source organism: Sulfitobacter sp. AS59 (assembly GCF_038899995.1). Classification (NCBI taxonomy): domain Bacteria; kingdom Pseudomonadati; phylum Pseudomonadota; class Alphaproteobacteria; order Rhodobacterales; family Roseobacteraceae; genus Sulfitobacter; species Sulfitobacter sp. AS59. The sequence continues at coordinate 310,962 of NZ_JBBMQK010000003.1, read as the reverse complement.
CATATTGCACAGGCCTGGCCGAATGCCGAGTTAAAGATGGTGCGCAATGCCGGTCATGCCTTGTCAGAGCCGGGGATCAGTGCAGAACTGGTGCGCACGATGGACAGGATTGCCACCCTATGACCAAAACCCGTTCCTTGATGGATCGCCGTGCGCTGTTTGCCACGGGTGCCGCCGCAGCTTTGCTGGCGGCAACGGGTGTGTCTGCCGCTGCTTTGCCAAAACAGGGCGGGCGGTTGCGCATGGCGCTGTCGGGTGCCTTGCGCAGCGACAGTTGGGTGAATGGCGATGGTCTGTTCATGAAGGTCGCGCGCCAAGGGTTGATTTATGACACCCTGACGGAGGTCGCCGCCGATGGCACTTTGCGCGGGGAGTTGGCCACCGATTGGCAGGGATCAGACGATGGCCGGATGTGGATATTCGATCTGCGTCAGGATGTGACCTTTCATGACGGGCAGCCTATGATGGCAAGGGATGTTGCCGCGTCCTTGCAGGTCGGCGGGCGGGTCGAGGTTTTGACGGACCACCAGATATGTATCGCCCTTGATCAGCCTGCGATGGATTTACCGTTTACACTTGCGGGGCCTGACCATGTTATCCGGCCCCAGCATGCCGCCGATCTGGGGGTTGGCACGGGGCTATATCGTTTGAAACGGTTCACGCCGGGCCAGCAGCTGTTGGCGGAACGCGTGACAGATCACTACAAAGGTAATACCGCCGGATGGTTCGACGCGGTTGAACTGGTTTCGATCCCCTCTGATGCCGTGCGGGCGCAGGCGTTGGCCGAATATCTGGTCGACGCGGCGGATCTGGAGGATGCGGGTTTGCTTCAAGGGTTTGATGATATCGCCCCGCTGCCGTTTGCGCGTGGCATGACCCATGCGGCATCTCGCAGCGTTGCGATGCCTGTCAGAACCGGCCAGCACCGCCCGCTAGACAACCTACGCGCGGCTGAACGCTGGTGGTTCGCCTAGTTTTATTTCCCATCAATGATATTTGAAGAAATTGCAAGGCACACCATATACTGATTCTTGTAAGTTCGTATACATCTGCTAGAGTCAAGGAAAATATATACGCCTGCACGCTTGACGTTGTCCCTAAATGGCCCCAAATGCAGGCTCGAAATTGAAAAGGCTAGAAAAATGCTTATCGACAATATCAAGCTCGCTCTTGCTCAACCTGCTGTGCCAAGTGGGACTGGAAATCTGTCAAAGGATGAGACGGATGAAATTGTTGGCGCGCAATCACATGGGAATATCTGGTTGCAGCTTGCCGAGTTTTACATGCAAGAGGAAGTAGATGCTGATTATGAGCGATTTAAAGATTACAAATTCGCAAATCAGTGAGCCTGGATTTTCAATCAAACTAGCGAAACTCAAGGTAGAGTATGATACTGCTGATAAGCTTGCTAGAGATGTACAAAGCTTTGTAAAAAAGGCGGGTATTCCTGCAATAAATGAGCTCAGGTACGCTGGGCATCATTTACTTCTAAGCTTAACAAATCCTGAAACAACTTCCGAACTTGAGTTGGATAAAGCTATCGCCCATTGTCAGCGTGCAAGTTATGACGCTAGTGAGGCGGGAACCTTCGTTGCTTTCAAGAAGGTTGACAAATTTAAAGAGGATTATGACAGGGTTCCAATTGTGCCGGTTTTACCGGATTGGATAGAAATCCTCAAAAAATGCGATGATGCCAGGGAGGCAATTATTGCTGCTCGACAGCGCGGTGATGAGCAGGCAATTGACTATGAAAAACATAAAGCGCACTTTGCTGAGTTGGCTGAGATTTGTGGCCGTTTAGATCGAGCTAGATCCGAGCTTAATAAGATTATCTCAGACCGCGCTGAGAGTGGAAAAAAATCATTGTTGACTCTTGCGCTATCTGCCGCCGGTATTGTTGCCGCTGTTGTCATTGCCTTTATTACAATATCCTTGGCGTGAAGTTGGCAGGGTTTCAGCCGTGATCGAAGCAACGGGGCTTGCAGTTTCGCGGATCAAGGCGTATATCCCATCGTAACAGCGGCGCATTCGGGTCCACACCAGATGCTCCACCGATCTTGAACACGGGCCGCGCGCCCGTTTTTTTATGCCTGCTGAAAATTGCAGGATGATAAGAGAGACTATGAACAACGACCTGATTGCTAAAGCCGCCATTGACCGCCGCATGGCCGAGATCATCACACCGGTGATCGAGGATATGGGGTTTGAACTGGTACGCGTCCGCCTGATGTCGGGGAAACAGACCACGTTGCAGATTATGGCCGACCGCCCCGATGGCGGGATCGAAGTTGATGAACTGGCTTTGGTAAGCCAGGCCGTCAGCGCCGTGCTGGACGTAGAAGACCCGATCATCGAAGAATACACGCTGGAAGTTTCCAGCCCCGGCATTGACCGACCTCTGACGCGTCTCAAGGATTTCGACATGTTCGAAGGCTATGAGGCCAAGATTGAAACCGGTGATCTGATTGATGGCCGCCGCCGCTTTAAGGGTGCGCTGGCCGGGATCGACGGGGACGAGGTTCTGATCAACGTCGAAGAAGGCACGATTGGCCTGAAATTCGACTGGCTTACGGACGCGAAACTGGTCCTGACCGACGATCTGATCAAAGAAATGCTGCGCCAACGCAAGGCGTCGGGCGCAATTGACGAAACCAAATTCGATGACATCGAGACCGAAGGGTCCACCGAGGGAGACGACTAAATGGCCATTACATCTGCCAACCAGCTGGAACTGCTGCAAACCGCCGAGGCTGTTGCCCGCGAAAAGATGATCGACCCCAATCTGGTGGTCGAAGCGATGGAAGAATCGCTCGCCCGGGCGGCGAAGTCCCGCTATGGCGCTGAGATGGACATTCGCGTGGCGATTGACCGCAAGACAGGCCGCGCAACATTCACCCGCGTGCGCACCGTTGTGGCCGATGACGAGCTTGAGAACTATCAGGCCGAGTTCACGGTCGAGCAAGCCAAGCAGTACATGGACAACCCAGAAGTGGGTCAGGAATTCAGCGAAGAAGTGCCGCCAGTTGAAATGGGCCGCATTGCCGCACAATCCGCCAAGCAAGTGATCCTGCAAAAGGTGCGCGAAGCCGAGCGTGACCGCCAGTACGAAGAATTCAAAGACCGCGCAGGCACGATCATCAACGGTTTGGTCAAGCGCGAGGAATACGGCAACGTTATCGTCGATGTGGGCGCTGGCGAAGCGATCTTGCGCCGCAACGAGAAAATCGGCCGCGAATCCTATCGCCCGAACGACCGTATCCGCGTTTACATCAAGGATGTGCGCCGCGAACAGCGTGGCCCGCAAATCTTCCTGAGCCGGACTGCGCCAGAATTCATGGCCGAGTTGTTCAAGATGGAAGTGCCGGAAATCTATGATGGCATCATCGAGATCAAAGCCGTGGCCCGTGACCCCGGTTCGCGCGCCAAGATCGCTGTGATCTCTTATGACAACTCCATCGATCCTGTCGGTGCTTGCGTTGGTATGCGCGGTAGCCGTGTTCAGGCCGTCGTGAACGAGCTTCAGGGCGAGAAAATCGACATCATTCCGTGGAACGAAGACCAGCCAACATTCTTGGTGAACGCGCTTCAGCCTGCTGAGGTGTCCAAGGTTGTTCTGGACGAAGAAGCCGGCAAAATCGAAGTTGTCGTTCCAGAAGAGCAGTTGAGCCTTGCGATTGGCCGTCGTGGTCAAAACGTACGTTTGGCGTCGCAACTGACCGGTCTGGACATCGACATCATGACAGAAGAGCAGGAAAGCGCGCGCCGTCAGGCCGAGTTTGAACTGCGCACCAAGCTGTTCATGGACAACCTTGATCTGGACGAATTCTTTGCTCAGTTGCTGGTATCCGAAGGGTTCACCAACCTTGAAGAAGTCGCCTATGTCGAAGTTGACGAACTGCTGGTGATCGACGGTGTTGACGAAGCAACCGCTGGCGAATTGCAGGCCCGTGCCCGTGATGTGCTGGAAGCGCAAAACAAAGCGGCGCTGGATGCAGCCCGTGCGTTGGGTGTGGATGACACGCTTATTGAATTCGAAGGTCTGACACCCCAAATGATTGAGGCGTTGGCAAAAGACGATGTGAAAACGCTGGAAGACTTTGCAACATGCGCAGACTGGGAGCTGGCCGGCGGCTGGACCACAGTTGACGGCGTTCGGACCAAAGACGACGGCACGTTGGAACCGTTTGACATGTCGCTGGAAGAAGCGCAGCACCTGATCATGACAGCCCGCGTATTGCTGGGTTGGGTTGACCCGGCCGAGCTTGAGAAAGCCGAAGTCGAAGAAGACATTGACGGCGCAGAAGACGAGGAGGCCGAGGCCTGATCGCAGGGCCTTGGAGAACGATATGGTGCGTGGTGGCATTTCTAAAGATCGAGAAGACGGTCCTGAGCGGAAATGCATCGCCACGGGCGAAGTGCAGCCTAAAAACGGGCTGATCCGTTTCGTCGTCGGCCCTGACATGCAGGTTTTCCCGGATATTCTGGGGAAACTTCCCGGTCGGGGTATGTATGTGGCGGCAGATCGCGACGCCTTGTTGCTGGCCGTAAAGAAAGGCCTGTTTTCCCGCGCGGCTAAACAGGCTGTTAAGGTTGATGAAGGATTGGTAGACGAGGTTGAAAAGCAACTTGTCCGCCGTGTGGTCGACCTGATTTCGCTGCAACGCAAGGCTGGCAAAGCCGTCGCGGGATACGAAAAGGTCAAAAGTTGGCTGCAGATGGAAGAAGCCGAAGTTCTGATCCAAGCAGTTGATGGATCCGGTCGCGGTAAGTCGAAATTAAGCACGCCGCACTTTGGCCATTACATTGGTTGGCTGACGGCAGACGAATTGGGTTTGGCATTCGGTCGCCAAACTGTGATACATGGGGCGCTCGCCTCTGGTGGACTCACCTCTCGTGTTGTAGAGGAGGCCCAACGGCTAAGAGGCGTACGCATAAACGAGGGTGGCAACGGTCACCCGAAAGGATAGACGAGCTAGATGAGCGATAGTGACGGCAAAAAGACATTGGGCCTGCGTGGCGCGCCTGCGCGCCCGGGTAACGTAAAGCAAAGCTTTAGCCACGGGCGTACCAAAAACGTCGTGGTCGAGACCAAGCGCAAGCGCGTTGTGGTGCCAAAACCTGTGGGTGCCAAAACCGGCACGGGGTCAAACCCGTCTCTTGGGGATCCCAAGAAACGCCCGGCAGGTATCACAGATTCCGAAATGGAACGCCGCCTGAAGGCTGTTCAAGCTGCCCGCGCCCGCGAGACGGAAGAAGCGGAAGCACGTGCATCTGAAGAAAAAGCGCGCGCCGAAGACCGCGAGCGCCGTCGTGCCGAGATCGATGCCAAAGAGGCGGAAGAGCGCGAGCGCGAGGAAAGCCTGAAGGCGAAAGCCGAAGAGGATGCGCGCCGCAAGCAAGAAGCCGAAGCAGCAGCTGTTGCAGCGGCAGCCCCTGCGCCCGCAGCGCAGCCCGCATCGGCCAAGATGCCGAACACCAAAGGTGGCGCACCAGCCCCCGTGGTCCGCAAAAAAGAAGGCGACCGCGAGGAAACCAACAAGCGCAACAAGGGCAACGACGACCGTCGCTCTGGTAAGCTGACAGTTAGCCAAGCGTTGACCGGTGGCGAAGGCGGCCGTCAGCGTTCAATGGCGCAGATGAAGCGCAAGCAGGAACGTCAGCGTCAAAAGGCGATGGGCGGCACGGTTGAGCGCGAAAAGGTCGTGCGCAACGTGAACCTGCCCCCGGCGATTGTTGTCTCTGAACTGGCAAACCGCATGGCGGAACGTGTTGGTGCTGTCGTTAAGGCGCTGATGAACAACGGCATGATGGTAACGCAGAACGAAACGATTGATGCCGATACCGCGGAACTGATCATCGAAGAATTCGGCCACAAAGTGGTTCGCGTTTCCGATGCTGACGTCGAAGACGTGATCAAAGAAGAGATGGATGATCCGAAAGATCTGGTCACACGTCCTCCGGTTATCACGATCATGGGTCACGTTGACCACGGTAAGACATCGTTGCTGGATGCGATCCGCAAAGCCAAGGTTCAGTCCGGCGAAGCGGGCGGTATCACGCAGCACATCGGTGCCTATCAGGTGACAACCGACAACGGTCAGGCGCTTACCTTCCTCGACACACCCGGCCACGCCGCGTTTACGTCGATGCGGTCGCGCGGTGCGCAAGTGACTGATATTGTTGTGCTGGTTGTTGCGGCGGATGACGCTGTGATGCCCCAAACGATCGAAGCGATTAACCACGCTAAAGCGGCCAAAGTGCCGATGATCGTGGCGATCAACAAGATCGACAAATACGAAGCCAACCCTGACAAAGTGCGCACCGATCTGCTGCAGCACGAAGTCATCGTTGAAAAGATGTCTGGTGAAGTACAGGACGTCGAAGTCTCGGCCACGACGGGTCAGGGCCTTGATGAACTGCTTGAGGCGATTTCGCTGCAAGCGGAACTGCTGGAACTGAAAGCGAACCCAAATCGCGCCGCCGTTGGTGCCGTGATCGAAGCACAGCTTGATGTGGGCCGTGGTCCTGTGGCGACTGTTCTGATTCAGAACGGCACGCTGCGCCAAGGCGACATTTTCGTTGTGGGCGAACAGTACGGTAAGGTGCGTGCGCTGATCAATGATCAGGGCGAACGCGTCAAAGAAGCCGGCCCCTCTGTCCCGGTTGAGGTTCTTGGCCTTAACGGTACACCTGGCGCGGGCGACGTGTTGAACGTGACCGATACCGAAGCACAGGCACGCGAAATCGCTGAATACCGCGAGAAAGCTGCCAAAGACAAACGTGCTGCGGCGGGTGCTGCAACGACGCTGGAACAGTTGATGGCGAATGCCAAAGCTGATGCAGATGTGTCCGAGCTGCCATTGCTGATCAAAGCCGACGTTCAAGGTTCTGCCGAGGCGATCCTTCAGGCGATGGAAAAAATCGGCAACGACGAAGTCCGCGTGCGGGTTCTGCATTCGGGTGTTGGTGCGATCACCGATACCGATGTTGGTCTGGCCGAAGCATCGAACGCGCCAATCATTGGTTTCAACGTACGGGCCAATTCATCGGCCCGCGCGACTGCAAACCAAAAAGGCGTCGAGATCCGCTATTACTCGGTCATCTACGACATGGTTGACGACGTAAAAGCCGCAGCAAGTGGCCTGCTGAGCAACGAAATCCGCGAACACTTTATCGGCTATGCGTCGATCAAAGAGGTGTTCAAAGTGACCGGTGTTGGCAAGGTTGCAGGTTGTTTGGTCACCGAAGGCAAGGCAAGCCGCGCCGCTGGTGTACGTTTGCTGCGCGACGACGTTGTGATCCACGAGGGCACGTTGAAAACGCTCAAGCGCTTCAAAGACGAAGTTGCCGAAGTACCGTCCGGCCAGGAATGTGGTATGGCGTTCGAAAACTACGAAGACATCCGCGCAGGCGATGTTATCGAAATCTTCACCCGTGAAGAAGTTGTTCGTACGCTCGACTAATCCGCGTCGAGATCAGGAATTGAGAGAAGCCCGGCTGAAATGTCGGGCTTCTGTCGTTTCAAACCGTTGGTTTTCTTCAACAAAGCTAAGCCGCTGAATGTCGAATGACGCGGGCGATATATCTATCACGTTGAAATCATTCGGCTCCCCGCGCAGGCGGGTTGATAGGGTTGTGCCTGCATGCAGCTGAACGGCGCTGTGTGTGCCAGACGTCACCTTGAAATTCTCGGCGTGCCACGCGTGCAGGTGCCCTGATAAGATCATGTCGGCACCGCCAGACAGCAGTTGATCCAAGGCCTGCTTGGCCCCGCGTGCGGGTTTCTTTTTGGTCTGTACCGGATGTTCAAGCGGATGATGCATGACGATGATCCGCGCCTTGTGTTTGGGTGCGCGTTCCATGGCGGTGCAAGCATGCCTTAGCCGCCGCGCTGACAGACGGCCGGCCTGCCATGCGAAGCGATCGACGGAATTGATCCCGATGACGACCATATCATCAGTTTCAAATTGTGGGGTCAGGTCGGCATTGATCCACTGCTTATAGCGCAGAAATGGCGCCAAAAACCGGGTGATGGGCCGGTGCAGCGGGATGTCGTGATTGCCCGGTACCGTTAAAACGGGCGCGGTAATCTTGCCTATGAACTGTTTCGCATCTTCAAACTGATGGTGGCGGGCGCGCTGTGTCAGATCGCCCGATATCACCATCAAATCAGCGTTTAGCCCGTTCACGCTGTCCTGCAACGGGCCAAGTATATCGGGACGGTCCCGACCGAAATGCAGGTCAGAGAGGTGGATTACCCTGCTCATCTTACCGCCGTTTCTGAACCGGCAGGCACAATCAACGTCAGCGCATTGCGCTGCATGCGCAATTTGAACGGCCCCTTCATGCGCGACAGCTCGCCATCGCAGGCAACGGGTCGCGCGCGGCTGCGCAGGTCGAGGTCAATTTCATTTCCGCAGTGCATTTCGTAATCCGTCTGAGGTTTTGCAATCCCCAGGGCCAATGATGCCGCGTGTTTGAATAGTTTCCAACGGTTCGTATCGGGTGCGATTAGCAACACCATACCGCCGTTTTCGATACATTCTTCGCCATTCAGCCCCATTTCCCTAAGCTGGAACGCATTGGTGATGGCGAAAACAAGGGACGTGCGGTGTTTGAAGGACTTGCCGTCAACGGTAATGGTCAGCTTTAGCGGTGATCGAAAGCGGGCCAATGCCTTGGCGACGGACCAATACGCCGCAATTCTGCTGCGCCCCCATTTTTCATACACCCCCTCGCGGGTTTGCAGAATCGCGGGATAGGCACCGATGCTGGCGTTGTTCAGGAATACCCTGTCATTGATCATGGCGATGTCCGTGTCACGTGTCAGACCGGCGGCGATTACGTCTACGGCGTCATCGACCGTTTCCGGGATGTTCAGCGACCGCGCGAAATAGTTGAAAGTGCCCGAAGGGATAATCCCCATTTGATTGGGTAGACCATGCAGGCCCGCCGCCACGCCGCAGATGGTGCCATCGCCACCGGCGGCGATAATCGCCGTGTTAGGGTCTGATTGTGCTGTATCCTTGGCGATGTTTTTCAGATCGCTGTTCGGTTCAAAGGCAACAAACTTGGCTTTGATACCGTGATGCTTGAACCGATCTTCAATCGATGTCTTGCGGGTTTGGCCGTCTTTACGGCCAGACCCACTGTTTAGAATAATTGTTACGCTGTCGGGTTTCATTTTGAACCTGTTGATGTGCTTCGGCTTTAACGCGCAGCCACATCAAATAGTTCAAAGTTTCGTGGACCCGCTTAGTTTTTAGCGGCGATCGGCTTGCCGACGTAAACGTCGTTATCAACTTTTACCGACACACGGCCATCAGGCATGTCGCAGACGTAAATGCCTTGAACTGACACTGTCGACCCGATTGTAATTGTGCGTAGCATTCCAATTCCCCCCAGAAGTGTTAACCTTTTCACTTATAAGTGGAATGATTAACCTGTCTAGAAAAAAATCACGATTTAGGGCGAAAGTTGATCAAAAAGATCAACCTTTTCAGGGTCAAAGCCAATCGCGGAGAATGGGGATTAGGGGCACGTCTGCCGCCGGCATTGGGTAGTCTTTGAGGGCATTTGCACGCACCCACGTTAACCTTTGCCCCTCACGGCCTTGGGGTGTTCCTTCCCACTTGCGGCAAGCGAAAAGAGGCATCAGCAGGTGGAAATCGTCATAGCTGTGGCTGGCAAAGGTTAACGGGGCGAGGCAAGACGCCCATGTGTCGATGCCCAGCTCTTCTTGCAGCTCGCGGATCAGGGCAGCCTCGGGGGTTTCGCCTGTTTCGACCTTGCCGCCCGGAAATTCCCATAGCCCGGCCATAGATTTGCCGGCTGGGCGCTGCGCCAACAGCACGCGCCCGTCCACGTCGATCAGGGCGACCGCCGAAACCAATACCGTCTTCACGAACGGTAATCCGCGTTAATCTCGATATAGCCGTGGGTCAGATCGCAGGTCCAAACCGTTGCTTTACCGTCACCTAGGCCCAAATCGACGCCGATCACGATGTTCTGGCCCTTCATATGGGCGGCGGCGGCGTCTTCTGAATAGGTCGGGCTGCGCCAGCCGTCTTTGGCCACTTCGATATCACCGAACCGGATCGACAGGCGGTCACGGTCGGCGGCGGCACCGGATTTGCCAATGGCCATCACAACGCGGCCCCAGTTCGGGTCCTGACCCGCAATCGCTGTTTTGATCAGCGGGGAATTGGCAATCGCCATGGCGTGGGTTTTGGCGTCTTCGTCCGTGGCCGCACCGGTGATCGCGATTTCGACGAACTTGGTCGCACCTTCACCGTCTTGAACGACCTGATGCGCAAGGTTCAGCATCAGATCATGCAGCGCGTCCGAAAATTCTTCGCTGTCGCTGGCATCAACGCCAGACGCACCGGTTGCGGCCAGGATCAAACTGTCAGAGGTCGACGTATCGCTGTCGACGGTGATGCAGTTGAACGTCGTATCGGTGTGCTTGGACAGCATTTCCTGAAGCGCGGGTTGGCTGACCACCGCGTCGGTAAAGATATAGACCAGCATGGTGGCCATATCCGGCGCAATCATACCAGAACCCTTGGCAATCCCTGCGATAGAGACTGTTTTAGACCCTATCGTGACCTTTGCGCTGGCCCCTTTTGGAAAGGTATCGGTGGTCATGATCGCCTTGGCAGCATCGGCGATACCATCCTCGGCAAGCTTGGCCTTGAGGTCGGATAACACGGCGGTCACCCGATCATGGGGCAAGGGTTCACCGATCACACCGGTTGAGGACGTGAACACCCGCGATTGCGGGATGTCACACACCTCTGCGACCGCTTTGGTGATCGCTTCGACCGCAGTAACCCCGCCCTTGCCGGTAAAGGCGTTGGCGTTGCCCGAATTCACCAAAATGGCAGCACCGGCATCCGAGGTGCCGCCGATCTTGGCCTGGCAATCCAACACCGGTGCCGCGCGTGTTGCGGACTTGGTAAAGGTGCCGGCAATGGTCGACCCCGGTGCCAGCTCGGCCAGCATCACATCGGTGCGCCCCTGATACCGGACACCAGCGGCGATTGTCGCAAAGCGCACCCCGTCAATGACAGGAAGATCGGGGAATTGCGCAGGCGCGAGGGGGGAAACAGCAGTTACCTTGCCCATCTTGAGTTACTCCAGCAAGCCAAGGTTGGTCAGGATTGCGGGATCGATGCCTTCGGCGGCGGCGCGATCAACCTCTGCGGCGGCTGTGATCTCTTCGATCGATTGTTGCACGCGGATCTGACGGATCTGGGTTTCAAGCTCGGCTTTTACTGTTTCCAGCGCAGGCGCGTCTTTCAGGCGTTTGTCGGTCAATTTGATAACGTGCCAGCCGAACTGGGTCTGAACCGGTTCGGACACTGCGCCAACATCCAGCGCGACCACAGCCGTTTCAAATTCCGGGACCATCATGCCGGGGCCAAACCAACCCAAGCTGCCGCCATTGGGGCCTGACGGGCCAGTTGATTTCTCTTTTGCGACCTCGGCAAAATCGGCACCTGCCTCGACTTCGGCGATAATGGCTTGGGCTTCTTCCTCGGTTTCGACCAGAATATGCGCGGCGTTGAATTCATCCGTAGGTCCGGCAGAGCCATATGTTTCTTCATAGGCTTCTTTCAGGGCCTCTTCGGTCACTTCGGCGGCCATGTTTTCTTCGATCACTTCGCCTGCAACCAGTTGGCGGCGCTCGTTCTCGATTGACATGGTGACACGTGCAGGCAGTTGCCCCTCAAAGCTTTGGGAGAGCGCGGTTTGTTGCACCAGCTGGTCAAGAATTCCCTTGAACAACACCTCGGGTGGAAGCTGCTGATATTGCTCGGGCAGGGTGGCGCGGGCAATGATCATGTGGCCAAGGGTGATATCCGTGCCATTGACCGTCGCGACGACTGTATCGGCTTTGACCTCGTCTTGTGCTGCGACGGGCAGGGCAAGCGATGCGGCAACGAAAAGGGGGGCCAAGAAAGTGAGGGTTTTCTGCATGTATCTGTCCTAGGTTTGGCCGCCACGGGGGGCTGCACATTGACACGGTTTGGTACGGCCCTTACATCGCCCTATGGGCGCGGCTTTGGCGCTGGTTCAGCCATGTATCTAGGGGTTGTCCGGCGGCTCGGCAAGCAGATCAGCGCTATAGATCATAACTTCGGCAGGAGATTACATGCTGGGCATCGGAACACTCGCCAAAAAAGTCTTTGGGACACCCAACGACCGCAAAATCAAGGCGACCCGCCCGCTGGTTGAGCAAATCAACGCGCTGGAAGATCAATTTCTTGCTTTGACCGACGAAGGTCTGAAAGAGAAAACAGAAGAGCTGCGCAAGCGGGCGTTGGATGGCGAAAGCCTGGACGACCTGCTGCCCGAGGCCTTCGCGAACTGCCGCGAGGGCGCGCGCCGCACCTTGGGTTTGCGGGCCTTTGATACACAGTTGATGTCGGCGATTTTCCTGCATCAGGGCAATATCTCTGAGCAGAAGACCGGTGAAGGTAAGACCCTGACCGCGACGTTGGCCGCATATTTGAACGCGCTTACCGGCAAGGGTGTGCATATCGTTACGGTGAACGAATATCTGGTGCAGCGCGATGCTGACTGGATGGGCAAGGTGTTTGCGTCGCTGGGTCTGACAACCGGTGCAGCCGTGTCGAACATGACCGAGGAAGACAAACGCGCCGCTTATAATTGCGATGTCACCTATGCCACGAATAACGAATTGGGTTTCGATTACCTGCGCGACAACATGAAATCTGAGCTTAGCCAGATTTTCCAACGTCACCACAACTTTGCGATTGTGGATGAGGTCGACAGCATTCTGATCGACGAAGCGCGTACACCGTTGATTATCTCTGGCCCATCGCAAGACCGCTCCGAGATGTATAAAATCGTCGATGACGTGATCCCGCTGCTGCAAGAAGACCATTACGAACTGGACGAAAAGACTCGCAACGTGACCTTTACCGATGAGGGGAACGAATTCCTTGAGGCTGAGCTGCATAAACGCGGTCTGCTTGAGGAAGGTCTGACTATGTATGACCCCGAAAGCACGTCGATTGTGCACCACGTGAACCAAGGTTTGCGCGCGCATAAGCTGTTCCAGCGCGACAAAGATTACATCGTGCGTGATGGTGAAATCATGCTGATCGACGAATTTACTGGCCGCATGATGTCGGGCCGCCGTCTGTCTGACGGCCTGCACCAAGCGATTGAAGCCAAGGAAAACGTTGATATCAAGCCAGAGAACGTGACGCTGGCATCGGTGACCTTCCAGAACTACTTCCGTTTGTATGACAAGCTGGCCGGGATGACCGGTACTGCCGAAACCGAAGCCGAAGAATTTATGGAAATCTACGGTCTGGGTGTCGTTGTCGTTCCCACGAACGTCCCCGTCGCCCGTATTGACGATGACGACCAAGTTTACCGTTCCGCGCTTGAGAAATATCAGGCGATGATTGAAGAGGTGAAGGTCGCCCATGCCAAGGGTCAGCCTTGCCTGGTCGGGACGACGTCTATCGAGAAATCCGAGATGCTGAGCCAGATGCTGACGGAAGCCGGCATTCCGCATAATGTTCTGAACGCACGCCAGCACGAGCAAGAAGCGCAGATTGTTGCAGACGCGGGCAAGTTTGGTGCTGTGACCATCGCCACCAACATGGCCGGTCGCGGGACCGACATTCAACTGGGCGGCAACGTCGAATTGAAAGTGCTGGAAGCGCTTGATGCGGACCCCGACGCCGATCCGGTTGCCATTCGTACCAAGATCGAAGCAGAGCACGCCGATGAAAAGCAGAAAGTGATCGAGGCTGGCGGCCTGTATGTTCTGGCGTCCGAACGCCACGAAAGCCGCCGGATTGATAACCAGTTGCGCGGTCGGTCTGGCCGTCAGGGTGACCCCGGGCGTTCGTCTTTCTATCTGTCGCTAGAAGACGATTTGATGCGTATTTTCGGGTCAGAACGGCTTGAGAAAGTGCTGACAACCTTGGGCCTCAAAGAGGGCGAGGCGATCATTCACCCATGGGTCAACAAGTCGCTTGAACGCGCGCAGGCCAAGGTCGAAGGCCGTAACTTTGACATTCGCAAACAGTTGCTGAAGTTCGATGACGTGATGAACGAGCAGCGCAAAGTTGTGTTTGGCCAACGTCGCGACATCATGGAAGCTGCGGACCTGTCCGAGATTACGTCGGACATGCGCGAACAGGTTATCGACGACCTAATTGACCAGTATATGCCCCCGAAAACCTATGCCGATCAATGGGATACAGCGGGTTTCCAGCAGGCCGTTCTGGAACAGCTGAACATTGATCTGCCTGTTGCCGCATGGTGTGAGGAAGAGGGCGTGGATGACGAAGTGATCCGCGAGCGCCTGACCGAGGCCTGCGAAGAACAGATGGCGAAAAAGGCAGAACAGTTCGGTGCCGAGAACATGCGCAACATCGAAAAGCAGGTTCTTTTGCAAGCGATCGATGCGAAATGGCGCGACCATTTGCTGACGCTAGAGCATTTGCGGTCGGTTGTTGGTTTCCGCGGCTATGCACAACGCGATCCGTTGAATGAATATAAAAACGAATCCTTTCAGCTGTTTGAATCAATGCTCGACAGTTTGCGGACTGATGTTACCCAAAAGCTGGGTCAGATACGGCCAATGACCGAAGAAGAACAGCGCGAGATGGTTGCCCAGATGCAGGCAAGCCAAGCCCCCGCTGCGGCACCGGCTGTTGAAAATGAAGCCGCAATAGAGGGTTTCAAAGAGGATGATCCGACGACCTGGGGAAACCCGTCGCGCAATGATCCATGCCCCTGCGGGTCGGGTAAAAAGTTCAAACATTGCCATGGCCGTGTCGTCTGAAATCTAGCCTGAGCTTAGAATGAAACGCGCGTCTTGCTTTGCAGGGCGCGCGTTTGGTTAAGGATAGCTAAATCTTCGTAAAGGATGGTCGCCCAACCTCATTACGGAGAATAATATGCCAACCACTGACAATTTTCATGATTATAGCGCCGGTTTGACGGGGCCAATTTGTGGTGGGTTTCCAATCACGCCCGATGATGTCGCTGATATTGCGCAGGTGACACGCGCTGTCATGGTTTCCGGCGCTGGCGATCTTTCGGTGGTGCTGAAAAGCGGCGATGCGGTGACGTTGCCAAACCTGATGGCAGGTGTGGTTTACCCGTTCAGAATTGCCCGTGTGCTGAACAGCGGCACAACGGCGTCAGGCGTTATGGGGCTTGTTTAGGCAATCCACAGATGCGTTGCAGGATGTGGAGGGTCACTGGCCGGTTGGGCGAAAAAGCACTGGAAGCGTCGATAGTAAAATGCGCAAATCCCCGGCGAACGTGACATGATGCGCATATCGGCGGTCAAGCTTTACCCGGCGGATATAGCAGGGTGCACGGCGGGCCGTCACCTGCCACAACCCGGTGATGCCGGGCCGGATCGCCAGATAATCTGATTTGCCATCGCCGTATAATGACAGCTCGGCCCGGGTAACGGGGCGCGGGCCGACAAGTGACATATCCCCCTGTAAAACATTCCAAATTTGCGGCAACTCATCTAGGCCTGTCCGGCGCAGGAGCCTGCCAAAAGGAAGAATACGCGGGTCGTTGGAAACCTTGCGCGTAGTGGCCCACTCCGACCTTCTGTCGGGGTGGTTTTCCAGAATTTCCAGCAGCGCCTGATCGGCATTTTCGATCATCGTCCGAATTTTCCAACAGCGAAATACCACCCCATTTTTGCCAACACGCGGGTGCGCAAACAAACCAGAGGGTGCGCGGGTTTTGGCGATCAGCCACAATAGCAGAATCGTCACAGCAACGACCGGCAACAAAGCCAGACACACCATGATATCAAACAGGCGCTTTCCGCCCCGTGCATAAAGCCCGTGCGGGGGGCCGGTGCGCAGGATTTTTATGTGCCGTGAAGTATGGTCGAGAAACGCCATAATCTACCCGCGCGACCCTTTTCCAATCGTTACAAGATTGGCGGATCATGCGAAGCGGATGCTAAATTCGGGTTAAGCGTGGCCGAGTATCAGGGTTAAATATACTTAAACGAAACGTCGCCGGGTACGATCGTTGCGGCAGTTAGGTTTCCGGTGGCATAAGCGCCCGTATCGATTGAGACGACCCCGGGTTTCATTTCCGGTGCGTCGACGATGGTGTGGCCATGAACGACCCAAATCCCGTCCGTCCGATCCACAGTGCCGAAATCCTGGTGGCCCCACAGCAGCGTGGTGCTTGTTTGGGCATCAATCGGAACCTCTGGATCTGCGCCAGCGTGAACCAATGCGACGTTCCCTGACGTCCAACAATTGGGCAGGTTGGTCACCCAATTCAACAAATCCTGACCCATGGCATCAACCAGCGCATCGCGTGCACGCTCGAGATCACCTCCGGTGGAGGTTTCGGAGATTCCCGAGACACCAAAGCTACCCAGTGTTTGCAGTCCGCCGTATCTTAGCCAGCGCCCTCCACGCTCTGCAGGTTGGTCGATGAAATCCAGCATCATTCTTTCGTGGTTGCCCATAAGGCAAACCGCGTTGGACGCTTCGTGCAGTGTTTTCAAAACATCAGCGCTTTGTTCACCCCGATCAACAAGATCGCCGAGAAAAACAATCTGAGCATCTGGATTATCTATTTGAAACCGTTGCAGAATATCAAACCGGCCGTGAATATCGCCGATCGCGATAACGGGTTCATCCGGGCAAATAGGGTCAAAATGTGCCTGAGATTTCTTGGATCGTTTAAACCATTTTCCCAGCATTTATTCAGCCCGATAATCTGTGTTGCAAAACTGGCGCATCACTCGTCAAAAAGCTGATACATTCAGTGCCGTCTGGTGAACTTCTCAGCAAACCTACGTATCGTCCGCCTATTGTGTATAAATAATAAGAAGGACCGCAGATGCAAGAGCGGACCATAAGAAGATTATATGCTACGGGGGTTTTTCTGATCGCTAGTACGGGCGCTTCCGTGCTCTCGGCGCAGTCATTGACAACATACGGTACGCCTGGGTTGATTGAGATGCCCACTGCGGAAGTGATGAATGATGGCGATTTTGCCATTACCGCAAGCGCATTTGGCCCCAATTATCGCTACACTGCTGCGTTTCAGGTTTTGCCAAGGGTTTATGGCAGTTTCCGGTATACGAAAATTAGCAAAATCTACGCGCCCAACACCGCACGAGGCGGTGATACCTTTGACCGTAGTTTTGACATCCATTTTCAAATGTTTGACGAGGGAACGTACCGCCCTGCGATGGCGGTCGGCCTGCGTGACTTTTTAGGAACGGGTATTTTCAGCAGCGAATACATCGTTGCCACCAAAAGCTTTGGGCCGAACATCGAGATTACTGGCGGCATGGGCTGGGGTCGTTTGGCGGGCCGTAATTCGTTCTCTAACCCGTTGAGCGTCTTTTCGGACAGTTTTGATACCCGGACAAAAGGTTCAAACACCGGCGGCCAGCTTGAGACCGGAAACTGGTTTCGCGGGCCTGCATCCTTGTTTGGTGGGGTAAAGTGGAAGATCAATGATCAGGCGACCTTCTTTGCCGAGTATTCCGCTGATCTATACAGTCAGGAATCTACCTATACTGGAATTGATATTTCTACGCCGCTTAATCTTGGGCTTGAGTATCGATTTAAAAATGGTGTGAACCTGAAAGGGTTCGTCGTAGGCGGCAACGAAATTGGGGCTCAGCTGAGCTATGTTCTGCAGCCGCTTAAGCCAAGCATTCCGGGTGGCATGGAAAATGCGCCGCGCGCGGTCGGGGCGCGTAATCGATTGGCGATTGCGGACTGGAACAACACCCAGAAGGGCGGGGGGAAAGATGCGGTTCAACGTGTTCTTGAATCGCGCTTGGCTGCAGAGGGGATCGAGCTTCAAGGCTTTATGATGGGCGGCGGTCAAGTGACTGTGCGCGTGGACAACAAGCGTTGGGGCGTGGAAGCGCAGGCCGCTGGTCGTACAGCGCGGGCGATGGCGGCAACCCTGCCCCCAGAGATCGAAGAGTTTACCGTCGTATTTCAAAAGAGCGGCGTGCCGATCAGCCGGGTTGTGACACAGCGGTCAGACCTAGAAGAACTGCAATTCGATTATGATGGGCCTTGGCGAACCCTCGCACGTGCGGATATCGAAGATGCACATGACGAAAGCCGTTTGGGCACAGTTGAAGATGCATTTCCGGTTTTTGATTCCTCTTTCAGGCCATATGTTGCGACGTCGTATTTTGACCCGGATAGCCCGATCCGGGCAGATTTCGGCCTGCAGCTAAAGGCGGCATATCGCCCCGCGCCGGGGCTGACATTTGCCGGGCAGCTTCGGTACCCCTTGATTGGCAATATCGAAGATTCCACGCGGGTCTCAAATTCGTTGATCGAACCGGTCCGTACCAATGCTGTGCGATACGCGCAGCAATCTGAGCTGGAAGTTAACAGGTTAACCGCTGAATATATGTTCCGTCCGGGTCAGGACTTGTTTGGCCGTGTTTCCGCAGGCTATCTGGAAAACATGTTCGGCGGGGTATCGGCCGAGGTTTTATGGTATCCGGTATCTAGCCGCTTGGCGTTGGGCGCTGAGATCAACTATGTAAAGCAGCGCGATTTTGACATGCTTTTCGGCTTTCAAGATTATGAGGTTCTTACGGGCCACGCGTCGGCCTATTACGATTTTGGAAACGGGTTCTACGGCCAGCTGGATGTGGGCCGCTATTTGGCCGGCGACTATGGTGCGACGATTTCAATCGATCGGGAATTCAATAACGGGTTCAAGGTTGGCGGCTATTTCACGTTGACTGACGTGCCATTCGACACCTTTGGCGAAGGCTCTTTTGACAAAGGTTTGCGGATCGAAATTCCTTTGTCGTGGATTACCGGACAACCTTCGAGAACGTCTATTTCGCAAACCATCCAACCAATTACCCGAGATGGCGGTGCGCGGTTGAGGGTTCAAAACCGTTTGCATGATTTTGTCAGGGATTACCGCGGCAAAGAGCTGAGCGACGGTTGGGGGAGATATCTGCGATGATTAGACATGTTGTGGTGACTCTTATTACGGCTTTGGCTTTGACCGCCTGTTCTGGCGCGCAAGGCCTGTTAGATCGCGGTCTTGAAATGGTTGATGATGGCCCTGCACGCGCGAAAGTGCCCGCGGGTCAATTCACGCCGCGGTTCGGGGCGCTGGTGGCGGACACATCTGTGCCATTGCTTGTCGTTACCATTGAAAACCGCAATCAATCCGGTCGTCTGCTGTTAGAAGACACAGTAAACGGCGTCGACACCTGGCTAAGTGCGGATATGAGCGCTTTGATAATGCAAAACGGTATGCTTCGTGGGACGCGGGGCGTCGGAACCGAATTATTCGCGGCGGATATTTCAGAACCGATGCGTCTGATCTTATCCGGGAAAACCGGCCATTCGGACCGTTTGCACAGCAATCTTACGGGCGATGACCGGATCAAAACCCGCACCTACCGCTGCTTGGTGGAAAACAAGGGGCCGGACGTGATCAACCTAGAGATGGGTCGTGTATCCACGCGCGTGATGACTGAAGATTGTAAAAGTGTGGACCAGTCGTTTACAAACACCTATTGGGTGAGCGTGGCTAATGGTAAGATTGTGCAGTCGCGCCAATGGGCTGGGGACGAGTTTGGGTATATTATCACCCAGGCCGGTATCCGTTAAATTATGGCTGGGTCAGGCGCGTAGCAGCGCTGACATAGAATGCTGGATAGGAGTGACGTTTTCGTGAAATACCTTTTTATGGTTGTATTGGGTCTTAGCCTGGTCAGTTGCGGCACCGTTTATCGCACACCTAAGGTTTTCGAAGGTGTGGCAGGCGGGGCAAATGTTCGGGTCCTTGATTTGAACCCTGAAACAGTGATCCAAGCCAACCGATCACCTTATACGCCACAAACACTCCCTGCGTTTTTCTCGCAGACGGCAGGGGCAGGTTCTGGCCTAAGGGGGGCAGGTGCGCTGCCCACGCCACCAGCCCAAAGCGAAACGCGCCCTACTGCGCTTGAAATGCGGTTGCCACCGGATGTGAATGCCGGGCCTTATGAAATTGGTGTTGGCGATGTTGTTCTGCTCGCGACGCCACGCGCCGCTTCCTCGGTTGAGCAGCTTTCCGGATTGCTGGCCGCGCAGAACTCCCGTCAAGGGTATACCGTTCAGGATGATGGGTCGATCAACATCCCTGACGTCGGTCGTGTGCGGATTGCTGGCCTGACGATCGAAGACGCCGAAGCCGCGCTTTTCCAGCGGCTTGTCGAGAACCAGATTGACCCGACATTCAGCCTGGAAATCTCTGAGTTCAATTCGCGCAAAATCTCGATCGGGGGCGCGGTTGCGTCGCCGACGGTTGTTCCTGTGACGCTAACCCCCGTCTATCTGGAGGAGGTGCTAGCCGCCGCCGGCGGTATTACGGTTCAAGATCAAGATTACGCGTCGATCCGTTTGTACCGTGATGGAACGCTGTATCAGATCCCGTTAACCCAGCTTTATTCAAATGCGAGTTTGACCAAGACGCGTCTGCTGCCAGGTGATTCTGTTTTTGTGGATACAGAATACGAGCTGTCGCAGGCGCAGGATTATTTCGCCCAGCAAATCACGTTGATCCAAGCGCGTCAGGCTGCCCGGACGTCCGCTTTGGCCGAGCTTCAAGCCGAAGTCGGCCTGCGCCGCGCCAACCTTAGTGAAGCGCGCGAGAACTACCAAGCGCGGCTCGAGTTGGGTGCCGACAATCGACAATATGTCTATCTGGCGGGTGAGGTTGGTAGGCAATCGCGGTTTGCGTTGCCATTTGAACGCAAGGCGAGCCTCGCCGACGCGATGTACGATTCTGATGGTATTGCATCTTCGACAGGTGATGTGTCGCAAATCTATGTCTTGCGGTCGTCGTCTGACCCACGCGAATTCGGGGCCATTACGGCATGGCATCTGGATGCGCGTAATGCCGCGAACTTTGCCTTGGCACCACGGTTTGAACTGCGCCCCGATGACATCATCTTTATCGCCCAGCAGCCTGTCACCAAGTGGAGCCGCGCCGTGTCGCAAATCCTGCCGCAAATCTTGAGCGTCGGTAACATAGCGACCAACTAACCCATAGCGCATTAGATCGAGCGGCCGGGTTCATGCCCGGCCGTTCGCATTTTTGGACGCAGATTCTCAATCTGTGTCGGTAACATTGAATCGCGCTACAAATTTTAGACTATTCTGCGCCCAATTTCGGACACATATTAACATTACCTCTGAGCAGGTCGTTGATCCTGGCGGAGTGTCGGAATGTATCTTTCAGTTGTTGTCCCTTGCATGAACGAGGAAGAGTCTATCCCCGGTCTCGTGGTGCGTTTGTCGCAGGCGATCAAACCCTGGAAGGATCAGGCCGAGATTATTTTGGTCGATGATGGATCAACGGATGCAACCTGGAAGGCGATTGAGGCCGCCAAGCTGACCTGCCCACAGCTTGGCGGGATAAAGCTTTCCGCGAACAGAGGTCACCAAATCGCGTTGACCGCCGGTTTGGAAGCCTCACGGGGCGAGCGGATTTTTATGCTCGATGCCGATCTTCAAGACCCGCCAGAATTGCTAACAGATATGATGTTCATGATGGATCGCGGCTTTGACGTGGTTTATGGCCGTCGCAGCGAACGCCGTGGCGAGACGATGTTCAAAAAAGCCACTGCGCACCTGTTCTACCGCTTTTTAAATGCAATGTCCGATGTACCGATCCCGCAGGATACAGGTGATTTCCGGCTTGTGAACCGTCGGTCGCTGGATGCTGTTCTGGCGATGCCGGAAAAAGCGCGGTTCATTCGTGGGATGTTTGCTTGGGCCGGTTTCAAGCAGGTCGGCATCGAATATATCCGGTCGCCGCGCGAGCTGGGTGAAACAAAATATCCCCTGCGGGCCATGATGCGGTTTGCAATTGATGCGATGACGGCATTTTCGACCAAACCACTAAAGCTGGCCACCCGTTTGTCGTTTATCAGCCTGTTGATGGCGGGATTGATGGCCGTCTATGTGATCTATTCGCTGGTTGTATATCAAACAGCGCCGGGTTGGGCATCGGTCGTTTTGGCCGTCAGCTTCTTTTCGGGCGTGCAATTGCTGACCTTGGGGATATTGGGTGAATATATCGGCCGCCTGTATGTCGAGGCCAAGAACCGCCCGATGTATTTCGTGAGCGAAGACACCCGCGACGTCGCACAGACACCCCAACGTTTGCGTGCCTAATGTCTATTTTGCAGCATAAAATGGTTCGGTTCTGCCTCGTCGGGGGCGGCACGGCGTTGGTCTATGTGCTGCTGTATCTGGCGTTTTTGACAGCAGATGTACCACAGGTTTTTGCCAACGGGTTTGCCTTTGGGCTGGCCGTGATGCTGCAATACGCGGGTCAGGCGGCGTTCACTTTTAGCCGCCAGTTGAATGACCTTGGCCAGATCCTGCGGTTTGCGGTGATGGTCGTTTTGGGCTTTGTCAGTTCTGCCCTGATCACATCGGTTGTGCCCTCGCTGACCGGCCTGCCTGACTGGGCGGCGGCTGCCATTGCGGCGACATATTTGCCAGTTCAGAACTTTGTATTCATGGTCCTGTGGGTCTTTGCAGTGCCTTTTTCCAGAACGGAAATCACATCATGAGCCATATCTATAACGATACGTTTTTTGACTATATCAACCAAAGCGCACGGGCATCCGCAAAACCGTTGATCGCGCTGCTGTTTCCCAAGCTTCGGCCGCAAAGCGTTATTGATCTGGGCAGTGGCCGCGGTGTTTGGATGGATGAATGGCAACGCGCCGGTGCGGTGGATGTTCTTGCCGTCGATGGTGACTATGTGAATCGCGATCAGTTGGCTGTCGCGCCCGAAGACTTCCTGGCCGCTGATTTGACGAAACCCGTTGAAACAGGTCGCCGTTTCGATCTGGCGCAAAGCCTTGAAGTTGGTGAGCATTTGCCAACAGAGGCGTCTGAAACGCTTGTGGAGAGCTTGACACTTGCATCTGATCGGGTGCTATTTTCGGCTGCGGTCACGGGCCAGGGTGGCGAATTCCACATCAACGAACAACCTTTGTCGTTTTGGCAAGATTTGTTTACCGCCCGTGGATATGTGGCGTTTGATTGCGTGCGGCCCGAGCTGAAGAACAACAGGCATGTCGCGCCCTGGTACCGCTATAATACGATCTTGTATGTGAACGCGGCCGGTCGTGATGGGTTGCCTCAGGATATTTTGGACACTGAAATTGCTGCCGGTCAGCCGGTTAGAAATACGGGTCACCTAGGGTGGCGCTTGCGGCTGGCGCTGGTCAAACTGCTGCCACGGCCAGCGGTGACGTTTATTGCACAGGCGCGGGCATTGGTTTTGGCCATCCGCGCCCGCCGGGCCAAGACCGCCCGCGCGGCTTAAGTTGTATCGCAGCGATGGCGAACCCCCCAACCAGCAATAGCTTGACCCTGTGGCCGACCTTACTGGTCGCTTTCATCGCGGTGATGCTGATGTCGGCGATGAATTTGGCCGACCCCATGATCCGCCACGATGACTTTCCTGCGCTTTTCGCTGATGCGCCGATGTTTTGGAATAAGACCCTGCACGAGGGGCGCTGGCTGAACTATGTCTGGCATCTGCGCCCTATCGTTACGCCGCCTTGGGTGAACTTTATCCTGTACCAAGGGCTGTGGGCGTTGTGCGTTGCATCCATCGCCGTGGTGGCAAGCGGACGCAAAGGGGCCGACCGGTTCACGGTGCTGATGGCGTTGATGTTGATGGTATCGCCGTCGGCGATGCTAATCTCGCCATGGTTCAACACGTTGATTCCCGGCCTTGCTGTTGTGGCGCTGTTCGGGCTACTGGCCTGCAAGGTATCAAACCGCACGTTACGTTTGCTTTTGCCAGTGTTCGTGATCGTCAGCTTTATGGCCTACACGACCTATCCGCTGCTTTTGTTGGCCATCTGTATCGCCAAAACCAAAGATCGTTCCCTGCGCGATCTGGCCGGGTTGCTGCTGTTGTTCTGCGTTAGCTTCGCCGCGGCGGTGGTCACCGTTTATGCGCTGAACTGGCAGGTGCATGGCGTGTTCGGTGTGCCCATGGCCGAGTGGCGAGAAGCGACGTCTGCGCGGGGTCTGGTTGGGATGGTGGAAAACCTTCCCAAGTTGCGCGAATCGTTTCAGATTATCTTTCACCGCAACGGGTTTGGCTTTTTGCCTTTGATGCTGTTTTTCCCCGCTCTTACGGTCGTGTCATTCGCGATACTGATCAAGCGTCGCCGGATGGAGGCGCTTTATATCCTGGCCGGGCTGTCCGTAGGGATTGCGCTGGTGACTGTGCAGGTTCTCAAGATCGGCGTTATCGTGCCGCCGCGTGCTTTTGTCTTTATGTGGGTATTTGCCGTGTTGGCGATTGTCCGGGCGGTCGGGTTGCTGAGCCCGCAAAGCGGTTTGCCAAGTCGTCTGGGCCGGAACGCCATTATGCTGATTATCGGCGTCTATTTCATACAGATTTTCTTGTTTTACGGCCAGTTCCGGGACTGGCAGGCCGAGACCAAGGCGATTGCCCAAGACATTGCGCCGCTTGACGGGGCGATATTCGTTTACGGAAACCCGATGGACATCGCATCCGGAAAAAAGGCGAGCATTCAAGCACGCGAAGCGTTTTCGCTGCGATTCCGCCATCTTACGGGTCGTGAAGTGATCAATTGCGATCTGACCCCGGATGATTGCCCGATGCGCCCAGATTTGGGCGATTCTGACCAACGCGAAATTCACCTGCGGACAACGGATGCGGGGCAGTTCGTGATCTTTACCCCGCTTGAGGAAGCCACATCAGATCGGGATTGACAGTTCCGACAACAGCGGTGGGTTTGCGCCTGCGCGTGACACGGTGACGGCGGCGACTTCTGCGCCCAAACGCAACGCGGCTTGCGCATCATCGGCGGAAAGCGTCGCGATCCCTTGCTTGGTGAGGCAGCCCATTTGGGACAGTTTCGCCAGCACCCCGGCGTTAAAGGTATCGCCGGCACCGACGGTATCAACGACGTCGACTTTGCGGGCGGCAGCTTCGGCGCTGTGGCCGCTGGCAAGATATGCTTTAGCCCCGTCGCTGCCTTTGGTGACGATCACCAGCTTTGGACCCTGAGCCAAAATTTCCGCTGCTTTGTCATCCAGCGAGGCGGGGCCGTCGATGAGCCAGTTCAGATCATCATCCGAGACCTTAAGAATGTCGGTCACGGCGATCATTTTGGCCAAGCGCGCGCGGTATGCGGCGGGGTCGGTGATGAATTGCGGGCGAATGTTGGGATCAATCATGATCACGCGATCATCTGCCTGATTGACGGCCAGCGCGGCATAGAAATCGGCGGCGGGCATCCCGATCAAGCTGATGCCACCAAAGTACAGCGCGCTGACGGTGTCAGGGATCGTCGGAAGATTGGCAGGATCAAGGGAGCGGCCCGCCGTATTTTCATCATAGAAGGTGTAGGTGGCATTCCCGCCTGACAGTTGGACAAAGGCCAATGTGGTCGGGCGATCCGAAAAAATCACATGCGATGTATCGACGTGGCTGGCGTGCAGGGCGTCTTGGAGCTTGGTGCCGAACATATCGGTCGACAGGCCAGAGACGAAGCCGACCTTTTGCTCGAGCCGGCCCAATGCGCGGGCCGTGTTAAATACGGCACCACCGACATGGGGCGTGAACGCGCCATCCCCTTCGATCATGTCGATCAATGCTTCTCCGCAACACAGTATCATAGTGCCTCCAACCGATTGGCTTTGGAGTTTGATAAGGGTGTGAGCGCTAACGGTCCAGAGAAAAGTTGGGCACTATCGTTGACCAGAGGTGCCGTAAATCTTGACAAAATGGCATTTTAGGGTCGAATTTGGCTTGTTGAGTGATCTCTGACGACATGTGTGATTGATCAGCCTTCATGAGAGGTCTGCGACTTCAGTATTGTAGATATGAAGTACGGATTAGGCTCTAAACCGCATATTAGAGCCTGTTTTCGATTGGCCCGACAAGGTTAAGCAGGAAATATGCTTTCTCTGTGCTCGGCCAGATAGATGCGAAGCCATGGGGTAAATTTCTGCGGCTCTTCACGGGTTTGGCGTGCGAGCTCTTCAAGGTCGATCCACGCGGTGTCCATGACCTCTTCCGGGTTTGGCGTGACGCTGGTCAGGGCGATGGCGTCGGCTGTGTAGATATCAACAAGCTCATGTTCGATCAGGTCATTGCCAACATCCGCGCGGTATTCGATCTGGTCACGGTGCATCAGGCGCAGGCCTGTAATCCCCAACTCTTCGTCGAGGCGCCGGTTGGCACAGGCCAATGCGGGTTCATCCCAAAACGGGTGGGTGCAACAGGCGTTGGCCCACAGGCCGGGCGTATGGTATTTCGACAGCGCGCGGCGCTGGATTAAGGTTTCACTGCCGCGCATGATGAAAACCGAAATGGCTTTGTGGCGCAGCCCACGTTGGTGCACCTCAAGCTTTTCAACAGGGGTCAATGTCCCGTTAACCCATGCCGGAATCATCGCGCGCATAGCGGTGTCCGTATGATTGGGTGGCCTAAATATGCCAATTTTCTGATCCTAGATTCGGTGCCCATCAGGGATCTATATAGGCCCGTATTTCGGGGATTTGTACATTTAACGTCTGGCGCGCATGGGTTTGACGGTGTGTGGTTCGGTATTGTCCAGCAGTTAGGCCGCTAAGACACGTCGCCTTGGGCGAGGGTTTGTTCGATTTGGTCCTCGGAATAGCCTAAATCCGCGAGTATCTGCCGCGTGTGTGTTTGGCCGTCGGGCATTTTCGGGGGCACCGTCGCGATTGACGAATAGCGCGGTGCAGGGGTTGGTTGGCGCACGCCACCTGCCGTTGTGAATGTTGTACGGGCTTGGTTGTGGGGGTGGTCCGGTGCCTCGGTCAGGGATAATATCGGTGCATAGCATGCGTCTGATCCGGTCATGATCGCATCCCATTCATCACGGGTTTTTTCCGCGATCACTTTGGTTAACTTATCCCGCATTTCGTCCCATTTGTTCGGGTCGGTTTGGGCAGCCATCGCAGGATCATCGGCAAGGCCGGTTAATTCCAACATGCGGGCGTAAAACTGGGGTTCAATCGACCCTAGCGAGATGAATTTACCGTCACGGGTTTCGTAGACGTCATAGAAATGCGCGCCGGTGTCCAGCATGTTGACGCCGCGTTCGTCCTTCCACCAGCCTTGGCCATGAAAACTGTAGATCATCGACATCAACAGGGCGGACCCGTCGGTCATTGCGGCGTCGATCACGGTGCCGTTGCCACCACGTTGCACATGCAAAAGGGCGGACACCATGCCAAAGGCCAACATCATCGCACCGCCGCCGAAATCACCCATCATGTTAATCGGCGGGGTCGGTTTTTCGCCTTTGCGGCCAAAGGCATGCAGCGCGCCGGACAGCGCGATATAGTTGATATCGTGACCGGCCATTCGGGCATAGGGGCCGGTCTGGCCCCACCCTGTCATGCGGCCATAAACCAGCTTGGGGTTCAGCAGCAGCATTTCATCGGGACCTAGGCCCAGCCGCTCCATCACGCCGGGGCGGAACCCTTCGATCAGGCCGTCGGCGGTTGCGATCAGATCGCGCAGAACCGCCTTGCCACTGTCTGACTTCATATCAATTGCGATGCGCTTGCGCGACCGCAGCAGGATATCGGTGCGCGCGTCGCTTTCTGGGCCGCCTTTGGTGCCGCCGGGGCGTTCAATTCGTATGACCTCGGCCCCGTGATCGGCAAGCATCATGCAGGCAAATGGGCCGGGACCGAGGCCCGCAAACTCAATAATCCGCAAACCTTTGAGGGGTCCGGGCATGGGGTTGCTCCTATTCAAAATTGGCTTTGCGCTTTTCCAAGAATGCGGCGACGCCTTCGGCAAAATGCGGATGTTTCCCGGCGGAGGCTTGGGCGTCGCGTTCCTCGGCCAGTTGGTCTTGGAAGCTGCCATCGCCCGCTTGCCAGAGCAGTTTCCGCATAAGTCCAAGCGCGTGGGTCGGCCCGTTTGCAAGGCGCGTTGCGAATGCATGGGCGGTGGGCATCACGGCGTCATCTTCCACGACCTTGGTGACCATGCCCCAGTCAAAGGCCTGTTGCGCGGGGAGCTTTTCACCCAGCAGGGCAAGCTCAGCCGCGCGGACACGCCCAACGTTGCGCACCAACATCCATGTGGCACCGCCATCAGGGACCAAGCCGATATGGGAAAACGCTTCGAGGAAATAACTGCTTTTACCTGCGACGATGATGTCACCCGCCATGGCGATTGAGGCACCGATGCCAGCGGCCGGTCCGTTTATCGCGGTGATCAGGGGCACATCCAGATTGCGGATTGCCATCATCAGCGGGTTATATGCTTCGTCCAGCGCTGATCCGGCATTGATTTCACCGGGCTTTGCGGCTGGACGAGCCTGCAAATTCGCACCGGAACAAAACGCGCGGGACGAGCCAGTCAGGATAATCGCGCGGCTGTTCTTGGCCGCGCTTTCCAGAGCGGCGGTAAGCGAGACCGCCAGATTTGGGGTCAGCGCATTAAGGGTAGTGGGGTCGTTCAGCGCAATCGTTGTCACGCCTTCCGAGGTTTCGATCTTTAGGCCGTCTGTCATGGTTTCCTCCTGCATTGGGCGCAGCAAAGCATTGATCGGGGGGATAGGCAAACGGGTGCTGAGCGTTCGGTGGACCTACGGCGCGTTAACCGGTTTAGCGCAGCTTGGCCGCGATCTGATGCCCAACCCACGGAGCCCGCACATGTCTGATACTTCGCCGATCCTTTCGATGCCCTATATTCAGCCCGCACAGGCGCAAAAGCATGTGACCCATAACGAAGCGCTAAGACTGCTGGATACGGTTGTGCAGCTGGCTGTTCTGTCGGCGGATCAATCCGTGCCGCCCAGTACTGCCGTTGAGGGGGACCGGTATTTGGTCGCCGCAAACGGTCAGGCCGACTGGGCGGGGCAAGACGGCAATATTGCTGTTTTTGTCGACGCGAACTGGCAATTTATTGTGCCGCTGGAGGGGTGGAGCGCGCAGGTGCGTGACACCAACACTGCGGTCGTTTTTGACGGTGCCACATGGGTCGGGCAGCAGCCCGAATTGAACAATCTGCCGGGGCTGGGGATCGGAACCAGCTTTGACGGCTATAACAAGCTGGCCGTGTCATCGGATGCTGTGCTGTTGAACCACGCGGGTGGGGGGCATCAGCTCAAGATTAACAAATCCGGCCAAGGGGATACAGCCAGCCTGCTGTTCCAGACAGGGTGGGGCGGGCGCGCCGAAATGGGCATCGCCGGAAGCGATGATTTCACGCTCAAGGTCAGTGCGGATGGGTCGAACTGGATCGAAGCATTGCGTGTGGATGCCCAGACCGGACGCATTCAAACTGCCGTGGCGGGTTGGCGCGAAATATTAACTGCACCGCGCAGTTACTATGTCGACCAGACGATGGGGAATGACGGGAATGATGGTCTGACTGCGGGGGCCGGTGCCTTCGCATCGATTGCCAAGGCGGTTGAGGCGGCGATGAGGGTCGACACGGGCGGGAATGACATCACGCTGAAGTTAGCGCATGGCACCTATGGCTTGGCACAACCGGTTAACGTCGATTGCGCCCTGGTCGGTGGCGGGCGTTTGGTTGTTGAGGGTGATACCGGAACACCGGATCTGGTCGTGATGGATGCGGTGGATCAGGCGTTTGCCATCGCACAGGGAGAGGTCTCCTTGCGCGGGCTTAAGCTGCAAAATACCAGCAGTTCCGCCGCCGTGGTGTCAGCGAGCGGGAACAGCCATTTGCGGCTGGATAACGTTAACTTTGGCGAGGCAGGCGGGCATGTCGAACTGCGTGGGGCAAGGATGACGTTGGAAGGTGGTTGTCTGATTGACGGCGATGCGGGGTATCACCTGTATCTATCTGATGGTGCGCAGTTTGATGGGAACGGGCAAACCGTGACGTTGACCGGCACCCCTGATTTCGTAGATGGGTTTTACGTTTGCACACATGCCAGCGTCGCCCGCTTTGCCGGGCAAAGCTTTGCGGGCAGCGCCACAGGTACGCGGTATGAAGTGTCTGCAAATGCGGTGATTGATAGCGGCGGTGTGGTTCTGCCGGGCGACGTTGCAGGGGCAACGCAAACGGGCGGTGTGTATCTGTAAACCGGCCTGTCCGAATTGATAGAATTGGCTAAGAACGTCACTAAGTTGCCACAGAGCTAATATCAGCGGTTAACGAATTTTGACCAATATCATCCCCGGGTAAGTATCTGGGGAATGGGTCAAATGGCGTTCGAACACAAAGCAACTTTGCCGGGCAGATCGGATTCCTTTCTGACCGGCGTCACCGACATGGTGGTTTTTGATACGCCTTCTGGGTCGATTCTGTATACCACTTCGCGGTTCGGGGGCGGTGATTTGCTGGCGTATCGTATCGGTGCGGATGGCGGGCTAACGCAATTGGACAGTCGTGCCATAGCGGGTGCCGCGCAATCCGGGTCGGTCAACAAAATGACGCTGGTTGGCGATAGCCTGTATCTGACCGGCGTGCAGAATGCGGCGCTCACGAAAATCGATCTTGCCGCGGATGGCAAGTTTTCCAATGTCGCTGCTGTAACCGGCGCGACATTGCCGCAGCAAATGCTGGGGGCCGAGGTCGCGATTGTTGGCGGGCAACCGTATTTATACGGCATTACCCGAGGTTCTGATGCGGTCGGGGTCTGGCGGATCAATGATAACGGGTCGGTCACAGAGGTACAGAACGGCGGCGTAGGATCGCCATCGCAGACCGCCCTGACCGGGCTTAGCATTGCGGATGTCGGGGGTACGCCGCAACTTTTGGTGGCTTCAGCCTCTGAAAACGCATTGATCAGCATGAGGTTAGACAGCGGCGGGCGGCCGACCGAGGTCGCGCGTATTTCGGCCGAGGATGGCGTGGGTATTGCGGGCCCAAGTGTTGTTTCGTTCGTTGCGATCGGCGATCAGTCCTTTGGCGTGATGGGGTCCTCTGAAAGCGGGTCGCTGACCGTGGTGCGGTTGGGCGCTGACGGAACGATGCAGCTGACGGATCATTTACTTGATACCTTGAACACGCGGTTTGATGATGTGACGCATCTGGAAACTGTGGTTCATAACGACCGGGCCTATCTCGCGGCAGCGGGGGCCGATGATGGTGTGTCGGTTTTTGAGCTTTCGCCAGACGGGCGGCTTTTGCATCTCAGCACCATCGTTGATGCGGTTGATACGATCCTTGATGCGCCATCGACGCTAAGCTTTTCCGTCCAGAATAATATGCTGCACCTCGTCACAGCATCCGGTGCCGAGGCGGGGTTAAGCGCCTTTACCCTGGACATTTCCGGTCGGGCGACGCCGGTTTTTGGCACGAGTGCTGCGGAATTGCTGAACGGTACGGCAGGCGATGATTTTCTGACCGGGAAGGCGGGAAACGACACCATATCAGGCGGTGTGGGCGACGATTTTCTTTCGGATGGCAGCGGGTCCGACCTTTTGACAGGCGGTGCCGGGGCGGATCGTTTTATTATGACGGCTGATGGCACCGCCGATACCATCAGCGATTTTGATACAAAGCAGGACATGCTTGACCTGTCGGGCTGGCCCCTTGTGCGCAGCATTCCAGAATCGGCGTTCCAGTCGACCAGCACGGGCGCGGTTCTGACGTTGGGGGACGAAAACCTGACCCTGAAAAGCGCGGATGGCAAGCCGATCACATACGAGGATTTGCTTCCTCAGATCATATTAGGCACGTCCTATATTCCGCAAAACATGGTGCTGCCCGATGAACCCGACAGCCCCGTTACACCAGCAAATCCTGTGGCGTTGAACCTGATGGGTACCGCCGGAACCGACCGGTTGGAGGGGGATAGCGCGTCGGACCTTATTCAAGGGCTGGCGGCGAACGATACGATATATGGCATGGGTGGCGATGATACGATCAAGGGGGATGCCGGCAATGACGACCTGTACGGGAATGGCGGTAGTGACATGATCGAAGGCGGCACCGGCGTTGACCAGATATGGGGCGGGATCGGTTGGGATACGATGCGCGGCGATGGTGGCGACGATCTTATATACGGTGGCGACGGGTATGACGTGATCGGCGGGGGGGATGGCAGTGATGTCATTACCGGAAATAATGGCGCTGATCGCTTGTTTGGTGACGATGGCGATGACAAACTGACCGGCGGGCTGAATTCGGACTATCTGTCGGGGGGCAATGACAATGATACCTTGTCAGGCAGCGCAGGGTCGGACGAGCTTTTCGGGGGCAATGGCAAGGATAAGCTGTACGGCAACGCCGGTGCCGACAAATTGCAGGGCGAAAGCGGCGATGACCTGCTGGCGGGCGGTATCAACAACGATACCCTTGATGGCGGTGATGGAAATGACCGTTTGCAAGGCGATAATGGGTCGGATTTGCTTGCCGGCGGGGCAGGGAACGACCTGCTAAAAGGAAACGCAGGTCATGACACTTTGGACGGTGGCTATGGCGATGATATCCTGTCCGGTGGGATCGGCGCTGACCGGTTTCATTTCGGGTCCGGCGAAGACCGGATCGTCGATTTTCAGAACGAAATCGATACGCTGGTTCTGGATGCAATGTTGTGGGGCGGTGGCGCGCGGAGCCTGTCGCAACTGGCCGAATATGCCAGCTTGAATAACGATGGATTTGTTTCGTTTGACTTTGGGAATGGCAACACGCTTGAGCTGCTGAATGTGACCTCGATCAATGTTCTGGATAACGATTTTGAGATCATGTGAGCGTGGAGAATTCCCCGCTCAAAGCTCCATAATATCGCGGTGATAGCGGCGCAGAAAGACCAATCCGAAAAACCCAAGCAGGATTGAAATCGCATAGACATAGATCGGGTTGGCATATGTCGCGTCATAGCTGTTGTAAAACCCGGCGCGCACCGTCCCGATAATATGGACAAGCGGATTATACCAAAGCCAGTTTTGATAGGGCTGCGGCACCGCTTCTAACGTGAAAATCACGCCGGAAATCAACAGCAATGGCCGGGTGAGAATACTGTAAATGCGCTGCCAGACGGGAAACATGGACATGAGGAAGCAGTTGAATGTTCCGATTCCCAGACCAAAACAGGCCGTCATCGCCAGCGCCGACATGAGCGTTTCCCATACAAGGGTGGTGCGGGTTTCAAAGCACAGCGTGATGCCAGAAAACACGATAAAGCAGACAAGGATTTGAGTGAGAAAATTCAGAATGAACCGGCCTGCGATGGCGTCGATGAAGGTCACACGAGGGTAGGCGAGCAGTTGTTTTGAATAGTTAATGGCCTGTGCTGTTTTTGTACTGAGATCGTTAAACATTAAAAATGGCAGCAGGCCGGTTGCATAAAACATCGCAAAATTTGTGCCCAGCATCGGGTTGCGAAAGCCGATTGAAAAGATCGCTGACAAAAGCGCGACCCCCAATGCGGGTTCTGCCAATGCCCAAAGATAGCCACCCGGAGACCGGCCATAGCTGGTTGTCATTTCGCGCAGTATCAGGGCGCTGATTGTGCGCGCCGCCATGAAATGTTGCGGGCGGTTGATGCGACGTAATGGCGTGGTGGTGGGTCTGGCGGACATCAGGCAGATCGGTTCACGTCAACATCCGGCCGGAATTCCGCGGCCCAGCCATCGGGAACCCGCCCGCGAAACCGTTCGTGGATGAACGCATATTGCGGGGAAAAGGCCTCGCAAAAACCCGCGCGAATATCAGCGGGCATGGTTGCCGTGGCACCCCGGTTGCTGTGGGATTCAGGATCTACGGCAATCGGTTCAATCCCCAGAAAATCGCAGAGGTCATTCATGCTTTCAGGGTTAAACATGTCTTCATAAAATAGGTATTTGATACGCTCTGGGGGTACTGCTGCCTCAAGCTCGGTCATTGTACCCCGGTAATCGGCCCGCTCAACTTTTGGCAAGCGGCCGGTGTCGATCAGCTGTTGCGCACGGGCGATACAAGCCTCTTGAAACGAGGTGTGAGGCGGGGGCGCGGCCTTAATCGCCATCCTGATTTGCGACCACATCCGATCAATTGGATCACGCAGAATGAAAATGAACTTAGCTGATCCGATTTGCCCCATTTGCGCAAAGGTTTCGCGATCCAAGATCGCATAGGCCGGTGTGATGTCGCAGACCACAGGCTGGTTTTTGTATCCCTCAAGCAGATAGCTAAGATAGGCGGAATGATCGCCCGCCTCGGATGTGTAGATTTCCAACAGATCGGTAAGGTCGCGCAATTGGCGCAGATTTGCACGATTGCGTTCACCAAGTTGCGGGATCAGCCGCTTGGCCAGGATCGAGGTCGCCTGCACGCGCATGTTAAATACCTGCTGCGCCTTGCCGGCGATGACGTCGAAATAATGCAGTTCCTTGTTGCGGGAAAAATGCACCTGATCGCTGCGCCGCAACGCATCATACAGCCACGTCGTTCCGGCCTTTTGCGCGCCAATGCAAAATACCATTGTGGCCGTTGGTGGAAAGGCGGGGTTGGGCATAAATGGCACCGTGTCCAAAAGCATGAGGTCAGGGTTTCATGTTGTAGCTGTGCAGTTCTATCGCTTCGTTAATATCGTCAAAGTAAATCAGCTTGCCATTCTCAAGAACGGCCCCTGCGTCGCACATTTCACGCATTAACCCCATGGAATGGCTTACAAAAATAGACCCGGCCCGCGACATCCGGTCGGCAAAGACGCTTTTGCTTTTGCGCTTGAACGCTGCGTCGCCTACGGCGGTTATTTCGTCAATCAGGTAGGTGTCAAAGGTCAGGCCCATCGACACACCAAAGGCCAGACGTGACCGCATGCCTGATGAATATGACCGGATTGGCGCGTGGAATTGACGCCCCAGCTCGGCGAAATCGGCGACATAATCCATAAGCGCGTCACTGTTCGCGCCATAGATACGCGCGACGAAACGGGTATTTTGCGCGCCGGTCATATCGGGGTGAAATGACCCGGCAAAGCCAACGGGAAATGACAC
This sequence comes from Sulfitobacter sp. AS59, assembly GCF_038899995.1. NCBI lineage: Bacteria > Pseudomonadati > Pseudomonadota > Alphaproteobacteria > Rhodobacterales > Roseobacteraceae > Sulfitobacter > Sulfitobacter sp. AS59. The sequence continues at coordinate 275,965 of NZ_JBBMQK010000003.1, read as the reverse complement.
ATTTCCATCGCTCAATACCTCGCCCGATGTCGGGTCGGCCGTGCCCGCGATGATACGCAACAAGGTTGATTTTCCCGCGCCGTTCCGCCCCAGCAACCCGACGGAAACCCGGCTGGGAAAGGTCGCGTTGATCCGATCTGCGACCACCTTTCGATTGCCGTTCAGATAATAGGATTTCGATAGGCTATGCAGCTGGATCATCGCCTTATTTCTAGCGCCGATCCCTTAATGAATAGCCAACCATCACGAAAATTGCCCAGATCAGTAGGCTGAATAATGCGATAAGCGCCATGGTCAGCAGCCGGTCCGGGTAAATCGATGTTTCCGCAAGGGTTGGTTTGATATGGGCCGCCAAATACCGGCTTTGGCGGCGCGATTCCACGACGGCGACATCATATGCGACAAGGGCTGCGGCATAGGATTGTTCGGCGAATTCGCGATCCACCATAAGGCTTTCAAACTCGCCCACCTGATCGACCAAGGCATTGTTCGCCTTGCCGTTTTCACTACCGATTCCCAGCTTTGCGCGTTCCTGTTTCAGGCGCTGTTCGATTACGCCCTGACGTCGTATCGCCTGTTTAACGCGGGGGTCTGTCGGGGTGCTGATCTGGCCAAGCATGTCCAGATTGATAAGGGTTTCGGCCAATTGCATCTCAAGCGATGACAGCAGCCCCGTCTGGATCGAAAGCGTCGATGCGGGGGATACCACTTGGTTCAGATTGCGAAATTTGCTCATCTCGGACCGAGCGGTTTTGAGCCGCTGAACCGCGGTCTCAAGCTCTTCCCGGGCGAGGCGCGTCGCGTCTTCACGGGCGATATCGGACAATCGGTTGATCATCCGGCTGCTCTCATCATAGATGAAGCGCGCGATGTTTTGGGCGTCTTGCGGCGTGAATGCCTGTACCTCAAGCTCGATCAACCCGGTGCTGCTGTCGTGATAGACGTTGACCATGCGCAGCCAGTAATCCGTTAGATCTTCGATTGATCCCGGGGGGTGATAGCTGAACACGGGGTCGATTTTCGGGTCTGCCTTTGACCATAGGCGGCGCAAATCAAGCGCGTCATCGACGGTTTTCACCAAATCCTGACTTTGAATAAATTCGTATAGAATATCTTCGTCCGGCGACCCTGATCCAGACAGCTCTGCCATACCGCCAAGCAGTTCGATCGCTGAACTCGAATCCTCCGTCCGGACTGAAAACCCCGCGACAGAGACAAAGCGATCCGCCGCGCGTTCCCATAGGTACCACGCGGCAATCAGGTTCGTGCCCAACACGCAGATCACAAAGCTTAGAAAAATGACCCGATGGCGCGGTTTAATCCGGGCGGCACGCACCGGGGACGCAACCAAATCCGGCTGCCGGGGGACCGCGGGTAGGTTTCCGTCGGGCCTTACGACATTAAGCTGCTGACCCTTCGCAGCAATCGCGGCCTTTTTGATACCGCGTTGCTCCTCTATGCGGGCCAATGCTGCCTTACGCTCGCGCACTTTTAACGCCTTGCGCACATCATGAGGAAGGTTTCGGGCCCGTTCAGCGGTTTGGGGATGCGTGCGCGTCATTCGCTAAACCCGATCACCGATTGTTAAGCGATCTGTGCTTTCTGGGGGCACGTAATCTGTCGCGGTGAGGGGTTCGGGGTTTTGCATTTGCCACATATTCATATCTTGCTGTGCACCAAAAATGGCGGGTCCTATATTCGGGCGCAGCTGCAATCCATTCATGCCCAAACCCATCGCGACTGGACCCTGTGGATCAGCGATGACGGCTCGACGGATGATACGTTGGCTTGTGTGAACCGGTTTATCGTCGCGCATCCGGATCGCGATATTCGGTTGGTAACGGGGCCGGGTCAGGGGTGTGCGCAAAATTTCATGACGCTGCTGGCACGCCCTGAACTGACGCGGGCGTGGGTTGCATTCGCCGATCAGGATGACGTGTGGATGCCCCATAAATTGGCGCGTGCCGTCGATATGATTTGGCGCGGGACGGGGGCGCAAATTTATGCCAGCCGAAGCATCTATACAGATGCAGCCCTGAACCCGATTGGCATGTCGCCGGATTATCAGCGCCCCTTCGGGTTTGGAAATGCGTTGGTGCAGAATATCCTGCGTGGCAATACGATTGTGTTGCCCCCTGATGTGACCGAATTTTTGGCTGATACCCTGCCTTTCGCGTTGGATGCTGGCATCCCTTTCCATGATTGGTGGGTGTACCAAACGGTGACCGGCGCCGGGTTCGATGTCATCCATGATGCCAAGCCCGGGGTTTTGTATCGTCAGCACGACAATAATCTGCTCGGGTCCAACCGGACCCATGCCGGGCATCGTGCCGCGATTTTGTTGCGCGCCGTATTTGCAGGCTGGATTGACCGAAATCTGCGCGTTCTGTCCGATTTGTCGCCGGTTTTGACCGGGCAAAGCCGTCGTGTTTTGTTCGACTTTATCGACTGGCGCGCGCAACCGGCGTCGGATTGGCGGGCGGCCCCACAATCGATTGGCGTTTATCGTCAAACACTGGGGGGTGATTTTGCTCTGCGGGTTCTTGCACGGCTGGGCAAGCTGTAAAGCGCGGCTCATGACAGCGCGCCTTGAATGCGAAGCTGCTGCATCAGTTTGGCATCATGGGCGGTGAAATCTGCAAGCTTTTGTTTGTTCGCGTCGCTTTCTATCCGTTCCAAAAGTTGGGGCCATCGTTTGGTACCTTGAAGTTTCGGCCCCGGATTTATCCGTTTTTCGACAATTGAAATCTGTTGGCCGGTAAGCTCGGCAATATCCTGTTCAAGGGCCGCAAGGCCTTCGATCGAATAGATGCGGTCAAGTTGCGCCGCGCCCTTTTGCGCCAATGGTATCAGCGCGTTTGTCGGGATATCCGCGATCTGCGCGGCACCGCGAATCTTGTGCGTCACGAAATACGAGCAGTAAAAGTTGTCATAGTGATCGCGAATGAATTGTTGCCAACCCGCATCCCCCCCAAAGAAGTAGTCGTCGGCGGTGTTTTCCTTGATCTTTTTTAGCCCCGCATTCGCAGGGGTGTTCAGGGCATCGACATCTAAACCCTGCGATTTTTCAAGCAGATAGAAATAGAATGACGCAATCCTTTCAAGCGGGTCGCGCAGGATAGTAAAGGCAAAGCGATCTGTGTTGAATTGACCCAAGTCCACCCAATCCAGATGTCCGGAATACAGCGTATAGCCCGGCGGAAATTGCCCGTCATCGGCGGCTTGAGTGTGCACCCTGATCGGCGATGTGCAACCCTCTCCGATCACGCGGACCAGCTCTGAATGGACGGTTTGGCCGGCGGTTTTGGGGATATGAAGAAAGATGATTTTCTTCACGCGGGCATGCCTTTTCTAAGGTCAATTCTCTCTGGCTGGTAGGGGGCCGTATCCCCCTGCATCTGGTGGATACCTTTGCAAAAATCGGCTGGTTCTGACGGGTCAAGATGATCCATTTGCCAGGGGGCGAACTGCCACCATTGGCTGCGCAGCATCGGAGTGATTAGCGTGGGCGGCAGTCGCATTTTCTTAATGGTTGCGGGATTCCCGGCGACGACCGCAAAGGCCGGAACATCGCGCGTTACAACAGCATGGGCACCGATTATGGCACCGTCACCAATTGAAACCCCAGCGGCAACATAGGCCCCGTGGCCAATCCAGACATCATTCCCGATTTTCGTGATTTTTAACTTGGTTGGCGGGCCTTTGAAGGTAAATTTATAGTTGTGATAATGTTCAGCGGCGTCAAACCCGTCGCCCAGATCAAACAGTTTGTCACCCAGATAAAAGGCGGGGCTGGTCGATGCCCAATGGGTCGGGTGGTTTTGTCGGCCAATTTGAACGCCTTCGCCAAATGAACAATATCGCCCAATGCGCGCTGCGAAACAGTATCCCGAAACTTGATAGGAAAATGCCCCTAATTCGATGGAATGCTCGTATTGGGTCCATTTCAAGCTGGCCGGCGTTTCGATGATGCAGTGCTCGGGGAGGCTTACATTCGGGCCACTCCGGTTCAAAACCTCTATTCCGGCTGCGTGCAGCTTTTTGATTGGTATGGATATCTGTGCCATCACGCGGCGCTTTCTATCGAATAGGGTATTTTGGCAAAATGATCCCTGAGATTCGCGCCTTGCCATTCACCTTTGGTAAAAGGGATCGGGAAACCGTTGTCGGCGTCGGTTACGGCCTGGCCTTGCGCACCGACGTTAAAGGCGTGAACCGGCAGGCCCGTTGCCAATGCCTCGTGGGTGGTGAACGAAAATGTTTCCGGCCAGATCGACGGGACAAGCCAGTCTGTGATGCCGTATCGGTCGCAAATATGGTGAAGATTCTCAATCCGGTATCCCCCATGTATCGGGATTCGGGACGGGATCGGATGCGACGTGTCGAAGTTACCAATAATGGCGAGGCCGATGTTGTTTTGCTCAAGGCTCAGCGCGAGGTCCTGGATCAGCCCCGCACCTTTCTGAAGGCCGATATCCCCAAGCACGCCGACCACACGCTGTGCCCCGTCAGGGCGTGGCGGGATCAGGGGAACAGGGTGCAAAAGCCGATGCGGCTTGATTGAAACCCTGCCTGCAATCGCGGGATAGGCCGTTGTCAAAATCTCTGCGCTGCTGGACGAGAATGCAACGATATCTTTCGCGTGATCCAGCAGGGTGGACCAAGACTCTTGCCAGTCTTGCAGCGGTATTTGCTGAGAATTTAAAAGGGCTTGGCCGTGCTGAGGCGTGGGAACGCCGTGATAAATCCCGGCGTCATCCAACAACGTATAGGACGGGGATATGATGAAGTAATCATGCAGCAAAACCTCGATCGTGTGTCGGCCATTATTGCTGATTTTGAACAACGCGTCGGGCAGGGTGGCGGGATCATGGTCACCAACGCCGCAGGAATAAATGATGCGCCGGCGCGCGATCGGGGCCAACATTTGCAGCACGTAATCAAGGCTGTTTGTGTGGCCCGAAATTGTGCCGTCGGGTGTCACCAGTTCCAGCTGCCAGCGTTGTTTACCGCCGACCCGCAGCACCACGGCTGACCGCCCCAAGGCGTGGTGCTTCGTGGCAATCCGATTGGCAAGATACGCATCGGCACCGCCGCCCATACTGTGGGCAAGATAGATGGATACCGGATACACATCCTGCGCCCCAAGCCACGCGAGGCCAAGCGCCAGTCGGGTCGAACGCAGCGGATCAGACTGAACAAAGCGTTGAACATCACTGTCAAAACGTGGAAATCTCTGCCGGACCCTTTGGTTGTTCTCCGCGATAAGCTGCTGCTTTTCCTTGCTACCAAAGCTTTCACCGCCGCGGTGTTCGACGAAAAGGTTGCCTGCGCTTAGATGTTGACCGCCTATTGCTTTAACCCGCTGACACCAATCAACTTCTTCGCCGTAGCCACGCCCATATGCGGTGTCAAAGCTTGGGTTTTTGACAAGATACGCAAAGTTGATCGCCATGCAAAAGCCGACGCCCGTGGGCATGTCGGCCTGCCCAGCTGACTGGTTTAGGGATGCCGCCGTCCGGTCGATAATGTCTGCTTGTCCGGTGGTTAAATCTTGGGGGTGGCAGATCAACGGGACCGAAAAAACCTCGGCGTTGTTGGACATGGGGGTGACAGTTGCAACGTTTTTACGCAGCTTTATGGGTGCGATCAGTCGGGACGCCCAACCGGCAGGAACCAACGCGTCAGAGTTCAGCAAAACCACTGGATCGGACCACAAAAGCGCCTGATCGAAAGCACGGTTTACACTGCGGATAAAGCCGAGGTTTTCCTTGTTCTCAAGCAAGATAACTTGATCTGGGTTTTTGGTTTTCCATTCCCTCAGAAAGGGACGTACGCAGCTGTCTGTCGACGCATCTTCGACCAGGATCAGACGCCACGGCAGATCGGTATGTTCCTGAACCCGGGTCAGCGCCTCTTGCAGAAGGTCGAAGGCGTTGAAAACAGGCATTATAATCGTAATGCTGTCGTCTGCTGTGAACGGTGTGGGGCTGCGCATATCGCTAAATAGCGCGGGGTCAAGTTCGGCCGATTGCGGCAGCGTGGTAAGATTCAGGCCTTGCTTGATCCGCGCGCGGTATTTCGGGTTGCGGGTGGCGATCCAGCCGATTGTTGACGGCAGTTGACCAAGCATTGCCCATATAAAGCGAACGAAGATGCACAGTTGGACCCAACGAAGATGGTGCAAGGGCAGGGGCCGGCCAATCGTGGGTTGGGCCGGGTCAGCGCCCTGAAGTTCGATCCCAAAGCGGGCGATTTCTGCCAGCCTTAGCGGGCCGAGCGGCACAGAAATGTCAAAACCCAACTTGGCACCCAGCCCATATGCCTTGGCAACATCATCCCTGCGCAGAGCGGGCCAAGCGCTGGCTGTGATCCCGTTCATGTGTAAAACAACCTCGTTCGCGCAAGCCCACCCCGCCACCCGAAGATGCCCATCGGCCAGTGAAACCAGATCGACGGCACCAATGATTTGCCCATCGGCTGCGTAAAAGGCGTGCGGCTTTCCCCGCGCCTTAAGATGCGCAGTGGTGTAGCGGGCAAAAAGAGCGGCGAGCTGTTTATACAAAATCAGTCTTTTCGATTCTAAGTTCTTTAGATTGAATTTCAGATCAGCACGCGCGTGCTTAAGGTGAGGTTAAAAGTGCAAGTAGCGGCATTTCCACAAGGCGCAGGGGCACCGTTTGGGCCGCCTGTGCTGTCATGAGCGGCCCAAACATTACCGACAGTGGTCTGAACAATCAGGTTGATATCGACGCGTCGGTAAAGCGGGCCGACGGGTTTCAAATCCACATCAAGGGCCGCGATAATCACCTCGTCATCGGGGCGCATACGGTTCTGGGCAACGGTATGATCGAGCTTAGAAACAACGCCTGCTCGATCACGGTTGGTGAGAATTGTTTGATAAATGGCAGTATCCGGTGCCGCGCTGGGCAAAGTCATATCCGGATTGGCTGCAATACGACCATGATGATGGCGCATATATCGCTGCACGAGGCGGGTCATATCACGCTTGGGGATGACTGCATGTTGTCGGGCGATATCACGATGGATGTCAGCGACATGCATTCGATTTTAGACGTCGAAACTGGCAGGAGGCTAAACCCGCCACGTGATATCTTGATCGGCGATCACGTTTGGCTGGCGCATGGGGTGCGGGTCATGAAGGGTGCGCAAATCGGTCAGGATAGCATTATCGGAAGCCGCGCAATGGTGTGCGGTGCGATCCCGGCCAACTCGCTTGCCGTGGGCACCCCCGCGCGCGTGATGCGCAGCGGGGTCACATGGGACCGCAGGCGTTTGCCGCTGTCGCCAGAGACCGAAGGGGCGGCCGCTGAGCGGGAATAGGCACGACGCGCAAGTTTATGCGCGCCACGCAATTTTATGTGCTTCCCTACAACACCTCTAAAAATCGAGGTTTTCGACGTTCAGCGCGTTCTGCTGGATGAATTCGCGGCGGGGTTCGACGACGTCGCCCATGAGTTTGGTAAACAGGTCGTCGGCTTCGGCCATGTCTTCCACGCGGACTTGCAGCAAGGTGCGCGCGTCGGGGTCCAGCGTTGTTTCCCACAGCTGGTCGGGGTTCATCTCTCCCAATCCTTTGTAACGCTGCAGGGACAGGCCTTTCTCGCCCTCCGCAAGGATCGCTTCGAGGAGGTCCATCGGGCCGTAGATCATCTGGGAGCGGTCTTTGCGGACCAGCTTTGCGGGTAGGTTATAGACGTCTTGCAGGTGCTGGGTGAAGCCGCCTGACCGCTTTGCCTCGCCGGAGCGGAGCAATCTGCCATCAAGGGTACGTACCTCTTCGACGCCGCGCAGAATGCGGGCTAGACGTACGCCGTGATCTTGGGTAATGCGACCTTGCCAGCCACGTTCCCATTCCAGCGCGATCAGGTTCAAACGTTCAGCGACCTTGTCGGCGACTCCCTGCAAATCTGCATCCACCGCACCGGGCACGAAAGCGCCCGCAATCGCGGCTTGTTCCAGAATGTGACGGGGGTAATGGGTCGGAAATGCCTCAAGCACCCGACGCATTTGACGTGCCAGATCGACAACGCGGGCCAGATCCTGACCGGTGATTTCCTCGCCATTGCCTTGCCGCAGCATCGCACCATCAATGCCTTGCTGAATTAGGTAATCCTCCATGGCGGCCTGGTCTTTCAGGTACACTTCGGACTTGCCGCGTGACACTTTGTAAAGTGGCGGTTGGGCGATATAAAGGTGACCGTTTTCAATAAGTTGCGGCATTTGACGGTAGAAGAATGTCAGCAACAATGTACGGATGTGTGCGCCGTCGACGTCAGCATCGGTCATGATGACGATTTTATGATAGCGCAGCTTGTCGATATTGAATTCGTCGCGGCCAATACCGGTGCCAAGAGCCATCACAAGGTTGCCGATTTCTTGGCTTCCAAGCATCCGGTCAAAACGCGCGCGTTCGACGTTCAGAATTTTACCTTTCAGGGGCAGAATTGCCTGCGTCTGGCGGTCACGTCCGGTTTGAGCTGATCCTCCAGCGGAATCACCCTCCACTAGGAAGAGTTCGGTCTTTGACGGGTCTTTTTCCGAGCAATCCTTGAGCTTGCCAGCCAAGAAATTCACGTCCATCGCGGTTTTGCGGCGGGTCAGATCGCGGGCCTTACGGGCCGCTTCGCGGGCGTGGGCGGCCTCGATGATCTTGCTAACCACCATTTTCGCGACTTGTGGGTTCTCTTCGAACCATTCGGCCAGCTTTTCGTTCACCAGACCTTCAACAGCGGGGCGCACTTCGGAGCTGACCAGCTTGTCTTTGGTTTGCGAGCTGAACTTGGGGTCCGGTACTTTGACAGACAACACGCAGGTCAGCCCCTCACGGGCATCGTCGCCGGTAAAGGTGACTTTTTCCTTTTTCGCGATGCCAGACGATTGAGCATAGTTGTTGATCGTACGGGTCAACGCCCCGCGGAAACCGGCCATATGGGTGCCGCCATCGCGTTGGGGGATGTTGTTGGTAAAGGGCAGGACATTCTCGTGATAGCTGTCGTTCCACCACATGGCGACTTCTACTCCGATGTCGTCTTTCTCTCCGGTGATGAAAATCGGTTCCGGCATCACGGCGGATTTCGAACGGTCGAGGTATTTAACAAATTCCTTAACGCCGCCTTCGTAAAACAGTTCGGTGCGCAGGGGTTCGGCGGGGCGTTCATCGGTTAGGATGATCCGCACGCCCGAGTTCAGAAATGCCAGTTCGCGCAGGCGTTTTTCCAGCGTTTCAAAGTTGTATTCGAGGTTCGAAAACGTGTCGGTCGACGCCATAAAGCGCACTTCGGTACCGGTGCGATCGGTTGGGCCGACCACGGACAGGTGCTCTTTGGTGAAACCGCCTTCAAAACGGGCCACGTGTTCCTTGCCTTCGCGCCAGATGCGCAGTTCCAGCCAGTCGGACAGGGCGTTCACAACCGAAACGCCCACGCCGTGCAGACCGCCGGACACCTTGTAGGAGTTGCTGTCGAACTTACCGCCAGCGTGCAGCTGGGTCATGATAACCTCGGCTGCCGAAACGCCTTCTTCTTGGTGGATGCCAACAGGAATACCGCGCCCGTTGTCGCTGACTGAAACGGAGTTATCTTCGTGGATTGTCACGTTCACAGCATCTGCGTGACCGGCCAATGCCTCGTCGATGCCGTTATCGACGACCTCATACACCATATGGTGCAGACCAGAGCCATCATCCGTATCACCGATATACATACCGGGACGCTTGCGGACAGCTTCTAACCCTTTGAGAACTTTGATAGAATCTGCACCATATTCCTCTGGAATCTGATCTGCGTCTGACATTCTGGGAAACCTTCTTTTGTTGCCCATTTTATAGTGGTTTTTGCCACTACTGTCACGTCCTAGCCACAAGATTTTGTGTCAAAGGAAGGGGATCAAAATGCCCACCAGAATAAGCAGGCTGCCAGCCACGATATTGATACGTTTCAGCGTCGCCGGATTGGTCATAAGGGTGCGCATTTTGCCAACGAAACCGGCAATGGCAAGGTTGCCGACCAGCGGAATTGCGACCGAGACAAGGATAATCGCGGCAACGTCCGGCCATGTGATCACGCGCAGATCGAAAAAGCCGGGCAAGACCCCCATGTAGAACAGAACCGCCTTTGGGTTGCCTAGGATCGCCAGCAAACCGGCAGCAAAGCCGGACCAGGCACCGGGTTTTGTCAGGCGGCTGTCGCGGTCGATTTTATCGCCAGCATGGCGGATCAACAGACCGCCCATGACGATGAAAACACCGCAAGCGATCCAGCGCATGCCAAGCATGAAAACGTCAAAGACCGATAGGATCCAGCTGATGCCCAGCACCGCGACCAAGGGCCAGACCATGTCGCCGACCGACACACCCAAGGCCAGCGGCCACGCTGATTTGAACCCGCCGGACAATGCGCGCGCCATGATCGCCAGCCAGACGGGGCCGGGCGTCAGGAACAGGATAATCAAGGCACCGCAGTAAAGCAGCAGGTCAGGCAAGGCGATTGTCATGGCTGCATCCTCACGTCAGAAATGCCATCGGTTTCAGTCACTTCAAGGGTTTGCGCGCGGTCGCCCAGCGTGTCAAACAGCTCGGCCCCGGTGCCCGTCATCCACGCCTGCGCGCCAAGGGCGGCGATTTCATCATAAAGCGCCGCGCGGCGGTTTGCGTCCAGATGTGCTGCGACTTCGTCTAGCAAAAGCAGCGGCGGGGCCCCAAAATCGGCTGCCAACGCACGGGCATTCGCAAGGATCAGCGACACAAGCAGCGCTTTTTGCTCCCCCGTAGAACAGTCGCGTGCGGGCACATCTTTGGCGGCATATACGCCCTCAAGATCCGCGCGGTGCGGGCCGATCAATGTACGCCCCGCCGAAAGGTCGCGCATTCGGTTATCGGCAAGTGCTGTGCGCAGGTCTGCCGCCGATGTGGGCATATCGCAGACCAGCGTGAGTGTTGCGGTCGGGAATGCGGTTTCGGCCTGATTCTGGGCTTCGGTAATAGCTTCGAGCGCGGCCAACCTATTGGCGTGGATCGCAGCCCCGGCTTCGGCAAGCTGCTGTTCAAGGGCGATGTACCAAGACGGCTCGCGCACCATGTCCTTGAGCAACCGATTGCGTTCGCGCATGGCCTTTTCATAGGCAAGGGACTGTTCCGCATGATCCGGCAGAAAGCTGAGCGTCATTCGATCCAGGAAACGCCGCCGCCCGTCGGCCCCTTCGATCCAGAGCCGGTCCATGGAGGGGATCAGCCATAGCACGCGTGCGATGCGGCCAAGCCCGGTTTGGGGTGTGGCTTTGCCGTCGATGCGCACTTGCCGTGCGGCACCGTTTTCGGACCAAACCTCGATCTCGTGAACCTGACCCAAGGAATGCACCACAGCTGTCAGTTTCCAGCCAAGCGCTTCGGGTCGCCGGGTCATGTCGAGGGCGCTGGATCGACGCAGGCCGCGCCCGGGGGACAAAAGCGAAACAGCTTCGAGGATGTTGGTTTTGCCCGCGCCATTGGGCCCGTGAACAGCAACGGAACGCGCATCGCTTTCGATCACAGCCCGTTTATGGGACCTGAAATGCGACAGCGACAAATTTGAGATAAAAAGCTGTGTCATCGTTTATTGCCGTTTTCTTTTAAAGAAAACGGACCGGAATTTTTGAAAAATTCCGCCGCCTTACACACGCATCGGCATGACGACATAAACGGCAGACATATCATTGCCTTCGCGCATCAATGTCGGATCACCGGACGAGTTGAACAGGAACACGGCGTTTTCGCGGTCTACCTGGCTGGCGATCTCAAGCAGGTATTTCGCGTTGAAACCGATCTCCAGCCGCTCGTCTGCATAGGCAACCACCAGTTCTTCTTCGGCGGCACCGCTGTCTGGCGCGTTAACCGATAGAACCAGACGGTCTTCGTCCAGTTGCAGTTTTACGGCGCGGGACCGCTCGGAGCTAACCGTTGCAACACGGTCAACCGCGCGGGCGAAATCGCTGGCGTCGACTTCCATTTTGCGCGTGTTCCCTTGGGGGATAACGCGTGTGTAATCGGGGAACGTACCGTCGATAACCTTGGAGGTCAGTGTGATGTCGGGTGTGGCAAAGCGGATCTTGGTCTCGGATACCGATACCGCGATTTCCATCTCGTCATCGTCCAGCAGCTTGCGCAATTCGCCGACGGTTTTGCGCGGGACGATCACGCCGGGCATGTCTGCCGCGCCATCGGGCATTGGTGCATCAATCCGGGCCAGACGGTGACCGTCGGTGGCGACGCAGCGCAAAACTTTGCTGCCTTCGCTTTCGGAAATGTGCATGTAAACGCCGTTCAGGTAATACCGCGTTTCTTCGGTCGAGATGGCGAATTTCGATTTGTCGAACAAGCGGCGCAGCACGGGTGCCGGTGCCTTGAAATTCGATTGGTATTCGGATGTGGCCATCACCGGGAAATCTTCGCGCGGCAATGTCGCCAGCGAAAAGTTCGAGCGGCCCGCTTCGACCGTCAGGCGGCCAGCGGCGCTGTCGGAGGTCAATGTGATCAACGCACCATCTGGCAGCTTGCGCACAATCTCGTGCAAGGTTGTGGCGGAAACGGTGGTGGCACCTGCACGCTCGACCTGAGCGGGGGCTTTATCGACCACTTCGATGTCCAGATCGGTGGCACGGAACGAGGCATCGCTGCCTTCCGCTTCGATCAGTACGTTGGCAAGGATCGGAATGGTATTCCGGCGCTCGACCACTGATTGAGCCTGTGACACAGCTTTAAGCAGCGCGGCGCGTTCGATGCTGAATTTCATATCCATCTCCATTCCGGCAGTCCGGGAGGGCAAATTACCCGATACCAATGTATTCACAAGGGTTTTATTGACTTTTCAGCGCGAAACAAAGGCCCGTCAAGGCCTTCGCTCCAGTTCTGCCAAGGATATAGGGTTTACGCCTCTAATGCGCGGCGCAGCAATTCCAGATCTTCAGCGATTTGGCCGTCACTTAGCTTGAGCTCTTCTATGCGTTTTACGCCGTGCATGACTGTCGTGTGATCGCGACCGCCAAAGCGGCGGCCAATTTCCGGCAATGACCGGCTGGTCAGCTTTTTGGACAGATACATGGCCACCTGACGGGGGCGGGCATAACTGCGCAGACGTTTTGGGCCGACCATATCGCTAAGACGGATATTGTAATGGTCGGAAACCTTGCGCTGGATCTCTTCGATGCTGATTTTGCGTTCAGAGGCGCGCAGAACATCGGCCAGACAGTCTTGGGTCAGGTCCATGTTAATTTCGCGACCCACAAGCGACGCAAACGCAAACAGACGGGTCAGGGCACCCTCGAGAACGCGCACGTTTGTCGTGATGCGGTGAGCAAGGAATTCAAGAACGCCGGCTTCGACCTCAAGGCCGGGATAGTTCTTTTGCTGGTTTTCCACCTTGCTTTGCAGAATGCCCAAGCGCAGCTCATAGTCGGTGGGATGCAGATCGACGACCAGACCGCATTGAAGGCGGGATTTCACGCGGTCCTCAAGATCCTTGATCTCGCCGGGGGCGCGATCAGCGGAAATGATGATCTGTTTGTTCTGATCGACCAGCGCGTTGAAGGTGTGAAAGAATTCTTCTTGCGTGCTGTCTTTGCCCGCGATGAATTGAACGTCATCCACCATCAACACGTCGACGGAGCGGAAAATTTCCTTGAAATCCATCATCTTGCGATCCCGCAAGGCTTGGACAAAGCGGTACATGAACTGTTCGGCGGACAGGTACAGCACGTTCAATTCCGGTTTACGGATGTGCAATTCCTGGGCAATCGCGTGCATCAGGTGGGTTTTACCCAGACCGACGCCGCCATACAAAAACAGCGGGTTAAAGGTGACAGGGCCACCTTCGGCAACACGGCGCGCCGCGGCATGTGCCAGTTCGTTCGGTTTGCCGACCACAAAGTTGTCAAAGCTAAATCGGGCGTCCAAAGGGGCTGTATTCAAGGTATTATTGTTGGCGGCCTGCACAGGGGCGGGTTTGACGGCGGGTTGCGAAACCTCGGCCGCGGCGGGTTTTTCACAATTGCCCACTGCGAATTTCAGACGTGTGATTCCGTCTTCTTCGTTCTGCATTTCATGCAAAATGAGGTCGGCAAAATTCTGGCTAACATAGTTGCCGAAAAAATTTGTCGGGACGAACAGCGTGCTTACGCCGTCTTCTGTGGTGCCCAAGGAAAGGGGATCGATCCATGTTGTAAAGTTATTTTGCCCAACCGTCTTTAATAGGCGATTTCTGATTTTTGCCCACTGCTCTTGCGTCATTTACCCAACTGTCCCAATCGTCAGCGACAACCGGAAAGGCTGACCGCACGTGTTACTCTTATCAGAAGGCATCAGACCACCATTCCGGTCCCATCAGAAAACCGGTCAAACGTCCTTCGGACAAATTTTACAAGGTTCATTTCGACAGGGCTGCCGGCCTAAAAAACCAGCACTGCTGTCGAACGCACCGTTCGAAGTATCAAAGACAGGGCAAATGTGCGGTAAGCAACATCTGCGAGATATTCGGGTGCCCCTAGCAAGGCGTTCCGAAATATCCCCGTCTGAACAACTGCATCCTAGCAAATGCAACGGTCCGTCCGGGCCTATCCCCCCATGCGAAGTGAATCGCGCTCAACACTTCTAGCAATGTAAAAGGCGTTCGTTCAACACATCTTCAAACTTGACTCAGTGATTGGTCGAAAAGAATCTCCTTCCCGTAATGCGTGTCGCTAGAATCAAAAAAAGGCACCGCAAAGCGATGCCTTATTCTTTCAACAACTTAGCTGAAATTTTTGTGATTTAGCCCAGTGCTTTTACGCGTGACGCAAGACGCGACATTTTCCGCGAGGCTGTGTTCTTGTGGAACACACCTTTTGTAACACCGCGCATCAATTCAGGCTGAGCAGCGCGAAGTGCCGCTACGGAAGCTTCCTTGTCACCGGATTCGATTGCTTCTTCAACTTTGCGCAGGAACGTGCGGATGCGCGAACGACGGGCTTTGTTGATTTGGAAACGGGCTTCGTTTTGACGGGCGCGTTTCTTTGCCTGTGGTGTATTTGCCATGAGGATCATCCTTCATCTTAGGTCTGTTCAAATTGCGGATACGCGACACAAACCCAACGACCGGATCCATTATCCGATAAGGTGATTCTAGCCAGAGCGGGCTGCACGCGCATGTATTAAGGTGGCCTATAGTCGAACATCGCGGGCTTTGCAAACCCGCAAGATGTTTTTACTTGTCGCGGAATTGCGCCTCGCGTTTTTCAAGGAATGCGGACATGCCTTCTTTTTGATCTTCGGTCGCGAAAAGCGAATGGAAAACGCGGCGTTCAAACAGCAGGCCTTCGCGCAGCGGCACTTCGAATGCGCGGTTCACGGATTCTTTGACCACCATGGTCGAGATCATCGACTTCTCGGCGATTTTGGCTGCGGCACCCATGGCTTCTTCCATCAGCTTTTTCACAGGTACGACTCGTGAAACCAGCCCTGCGCGCTCTGCCTCGGTGGCGTCCATAAAGCGGCCGGTCAGGTTCATATCCATTGCTTTGGATTTGCCGATTGCGCGGGTCAGACGCTGGGTGCCACCGATACCGGCAACGACGCCCAGGTTAATCTCGGGCTGGCCGAATTTGGCGGTCTCGGAACAGATGATAAAATCGCACATCATCGCCAGTTCACAGCCCCCGCCAAGGGCATAGCCCGAAACGGCTGCAATAATCGGTTTGCGAACCCGCATAATCTGATCCGTTTCCGGCGTGAAAAGATCATCGGTAAACACATCGACAAAGCTTTTGTCGCGCATCATCGCAATATCGGCCCCTGCGGCGAATGCTTTCTCGGATCCTGTGATGACGATGCAGCGCACTTTTTCGTTGTCCTGCGCGGCCTTCAGCGCATCAGCAAGCTCTTTCATGAGCACGTCGTTCAAGGCATTCATTGCGTCCGGCCGGTTCAACGTAACCAATGCTACGTGATTTTCTACATCGACCGTGATCGTTTCATAAGCCATCAAGAATGCTTTCGCTTGTTACACTTTGAAACATGTGAATATCACGGGCGCTGCCCGTTTCAAGTTATCTTTGGCATTGCGCGCAGTAGAAGGACGATCTGCCC
Source organism: Sulfitobacter sp. AS59 (assembly GCF_038899995.1). Lineage (NCBI taxonomy): Bacteria > Pseudomonadati > Pseudomonadota > Alphaproteobacteria > Rhodobacterales > Roseobacteraceae > Sulfitobacter > Sulfitobacter sp. AS59. The sequence goes on along the minus strand of NZ_JBBMQK010000003.1, from coordinate 259,851 downwards.
GACTGAACGATTCTGCTGATCTGGTGGCTGCACCCCTCGCTGCGGCAGGGCTGCCCCTCGCGGCCATAGACATCAAAGCTGTGTTGGAAATACCCCAATTCGCCATCCGCCTGTTTAAAGTCGCGCAAGGTTGATCCCCCCGCCTCAATGGCTTCTTCTAGCACTTGGCGGATGATGGGCACCAACCCCGCCACACGTGCTGCCGATATACGCCCGGCTTTGCGCGCAGGGTGAATGCCCGCCCGGTAAAGCGTTTCACAGACATAAATATTTCCCAAACCGGCCACGATGCGTTGATCCAAAAGCGCGGATTTGATCGGCATATTCCGACCGCTCAACGCGGCAACCAAATGCGCCTCGTGAAAATCATTGCCCAAGGGTTCGGGCCCGATTGAAGACAGCAACTTATGGGCTTCCGCATTCTGGGTATCCAGCAGGTCCATCGCACCGAAACGCCGTGGGTCATTGAATGTCACCCGCGCCCCGTTTGCCATGTGCAAAACCACATGATCATGCTTTTCGGGTGACGGGTGGTCATGCACGAATTGCCCCAACGGATCGCCCGAAATCAGCATCCGCCCCGACATACCCAGATGAATAAGCAGTGATTCCCCCGATGATAAATCGGCAAGGATGTATTTCGACCGCCTGCGCAAACGCTCGACCTTGTAGCCGGTCAACCGCGCGGCCATATCGGGTGGAAAGGGCCATCGCAGATCGGGGCGATTGATGTCGGCACGTGCGATCACCTGCCCCTCCATCACGGGGGACAGACCGCGTCGTACTGTTTCGACCTCGGGTAGTTCAGGCATGGTTCATTTCCCTGTGACAAAAGGGGCGCATTGTACACGGCCCCGCACGCCCTATAACAAAGGTGCAGATCAAAGGACCACAAGACCCCATGACAAACGATAGCGACAAAACCACCCATTTTGGCTTTGAAACCGTGGCCGAAGGCGACAAAGCCGGACGCGTGCAGGGTGTCTTTAACTCTGTCGCCAGTAAATATGATGTGATGAACGACGTGATGAGCGTTGGAATCCACCGTATCTGGAAAGAGGCGATGATGGATTGGTTGGCCCCGCGTGCCGGTCAAAAGCTGTTAGATGTGGCTGGCGGTACGGGCGATGTGTCGTTCAAGTTCCTTCAACGTGCTGGGTCGGGCCATGCGACGGTGTTGGACCTGACCGAACCCATGCTGGTCGAAGGCCGCAAACGTGCCGAAGCTGCGGCCATGGTCGACAGCCTCGATTGGGTCGTGGGCGACGCGATGGCGCTGCCGTTCGAAGACAATACCTTTGACGTCTATACAATCAGCTTTGGCATCCGCAACGTGACCCGCCCCCAAGAGGCCCTGAACGAAGCTTACCGCGTGCTGCGTCCCGGTGGCCGTTTGATGGTGCTTGAGTTCAGCCAATTGCCGAACCCGATGATGCAAAAAGCTTATGATCTCTACAGCTTTAATGTGATCCCCCGCATGGGCCAGTTGATTGCGAATGATCGCGACAGCTATCAATACCTCGTTGAATCCATTCGAAACTTCCCCGATCAGGAAACATTCCTGGGCATGGTCAAGGCAGCCGGGTTCGAGCAGGCAAAATACCGTAATCTGACACTGGGCGTTGCGGCGCTGCACTCTGGCTGGAAACTGTAACATGCGCGGACCTCACAACATTTGGCGGCTGATCCGCACGGGCGCCACGCTGGAACGCACGGGCGCGATGAACGTCGTGCTGGATGCGTTTGATGCCACCCCGGCGCTGCGTTTCGTTGCCAAGGCGCTTGGCAAACCGTTCAAGTTTTTGGGCTATGCCGGTGATCCGTCGATGCCGCCCGCGACCCGTGCGCTGACCGCGCTTGGGCCTGCCTACATCAAATTCGGTCAGGTTCTGTCGACCCGTCCTGATGTCGTGGGTGATGAGCTGGCCGTGCAATTGCGCGTGCTCCAGGACAAGCTGCCGCCGTTCTCGATTGAAAAGGCCAAGGCCGAGGTCGAAAAAGAGCTGGGCCAGCCCGTCGATGCGATTTTTTCCGAGTTCAGCGAACCTGTTGCCGCTGCCTCAATTGCGCAGGTCCACCGCGCCACAGTGGCCGAAACCGGACAGGACGTCGCGGTAAAGGTTCTGCGCCCCGGTATCGAAAAGGCCTTTCGCAGGGACATCGACGCCTTTTATCTTGCCGCGCGCATGGTCGAAATTTTCTCTCCCGGGTCGCGCCGTTTGCACCCGACTGAGGTGATTGAACATTTCGATGGCGTTGTGCGCGGCGAACTTGACCTGCGGCTTGAATCTTCCGCCGCGTCTGAATTTGCTGCGAACACCAAAGACGACGCAGGCTTTCAGCTGCCTGCGATCAATTGGGAATTTTCTGCCCGCCGGGTGATGACCCTTGAATGGGCCGATGGCGTTCCCATGGGCGATAATGCGGCGATTGACGCGGCGGGCCACGACCGTGTGGCCCTTGGCGATCGTGTGTTGCAACTCTTCCTGAATCACGCGCTGCGCGACGGGTATTTCCATGCAGATATGCATCAGGGCAACCTCAAGGTCGCGCCGAACGGCAATATCATTGCCTATGATTTCGGGATCATGGGCCATATTGATGAATACACCCGTCGTGTTTACGCGGAAATCCTGTTCGGCTTCATCCGCCGTGACTACAAACGCGTGGCCGAGGTTCACTTCGAAGCAGGCTATGTGCCCGCCGACAAAGACGTCGATGAATTCGCCCGCGCCCTGCGTGCGGTGGGCGAGCCGATTTTCGGGATGGACGCCACGCGCATCTCGATGGCCCGATTGCTGACCTATCTGTTTGAAGTCACCGAACGTTTTGGCATGGAAACCCGTACCGAACTGATCCTGCTGCAACGCACAATGGTTGTGGTCGAAGGGGTGGCGCGCTCGCTCAACCCGCATATCAACATCTGGCAAGTCTCCAGCCCGATTGTGTCCGATTACATTTCTAAATCCATCGGTCCCAAGGCCGTCATCCGTGATCTGGCCAACACGGCGCGCGTTTTGGCACGTTTCGGCCCCCGCTTGCCCAGCCTGGTCGAAACCGCCTTGATCCGCCAACAGAAAGAGGAAGAGCAGCCCAGAAACGGCTTTAAACGCTGGATCGCGGTTGCGGCCATCCTTGGTGCCACGGCCGCATTGGCTGTTGCAGCACTTGCGGACTGGTTCTTCTAACCCTCTTCTCTGGCTTGTAAATATCCTGCGGGGGTCCGGGGGCGCAAAGCCCCCGGCGCTTCGCAAAAGACATTCCCATTGACAGGGGTGATGCCTGATGTGCAGTTATCCACTATGACGGATAAATCTGACGCCATTTTGACCCAACTTCCCGCGCGGCTTAAATCGGCCCGCACCGGCCAAGGTCTCAGCCTTGATGCGGTGGCCAAGCTTTCGGGCGTGTCCCGGTCGATGGTCAGCCAGATTGAGCGGGGCGAAAGCAGCCCGACCATTGCCACGCTTTGGAACCTGACACGCGCCTTGCAGGTCGATTTTGCCGGCCTTTTGGACAACACGCAAAGCCCGGCCCAGATCGAAGTGCTGCGCGCGGCTGAAGTCCCGACGATCCATAATTTGGGATCAGGTTGCCATATTCGAATCCTCTCGCCGCCCGAAGAGGCCGGAAAACATGAGGTTTACGAGCTGTTGATCGACGAGGGCGGCGTTCTGGATAGCCAGCCCCATACTCGTGGCGCGCGCGAACATCTGACGGTTATCCAAGGCACGGCTGGCGTTCAAAGTGGAGATGCCGAAAACGTCATCCATACCGGTGACACGGCACGCTACCCAGCCGATGTGCCGCATGTGATCAAGGCGATTGATGGGCCGGTGCGCGCATTCTTGGTCGTTCAGGACGCCTGATTCCATAATATAGGAATTTTTCCGCCATATAGGATTTCCCCTATTCCCGGATCGCATTCCGTTATGGTAGAAGCTTTGAAAAAGGAGCTTTGCCATGACCCAAGCCTATCTAGATCACATTGCGACCACGCTTTCCCAGATCGACGCCGATGGCATGATGAAACGCGAGCGGCTCATTACCTCGCCTCAGTCGGGCAATATCACCGTCGGGGGGCACGAGGTCATCAACCTTTGTGCCAATAATTACCTGGGCTTGGCCGACCATCCTGACCTGATTAAAGCCGCCCAAGATGCCATGGAACCCAAAGGTTTCGGCATGGCATCCGTCCGCTTTATCTGTGGCACCCAAGACATCCACCGCGAGCTTGAACAGAAACTGGCGAAGTTTTTGGATAAGGATGATTCTATTCTGTTCGCTGCTTGTTTCGATGCAAATGGCGGCCTGTTCGAGCCGCTTTTCGGACCCGAAGATGCAATCGTTTCGGATAGTCTGAACCATGCGTCGATCATTGATGGTATCCGGCTGTGCAAGGCCAAGCGCTATCGCTATGCGAACTCTGACATGAACGACCTGGAGGGGCAGCTGAAGCTGGCCCGCGACGAAGGTGCGCGTTTCATTATGATCGCGACAGATGGTGTATTCAGCATGGATGGCTATCTGGCCAATCTGCCCGAAGTGACCCGACTGGCCGAAAAATATGAGGCGCTGGTGATGGTCGATGATTGCCATTCGACCGGGTTCATGGGGCCGAAAGGTGCGGGAACGCCGGCGCATTTCGGCGTTGATGTGGATATTCTGACAGGTACGCTGGGCAAGGCGCTTGGTGGGGCGATCGGTGGCTATATTGCTGGGCCGCAGCCCGTGATTGATCTGCTGCGCCAACGCGCACGGCCCTATCTGTTCTCGAACTCTTTGCCGCCGTCGATTGTGATGGCCGGTATCAAAGCGTTGGAGCTGGTCGAGCAAGGCGATGACCTGCGCACGCAGCTATTCGAGAACGCGGCCTATTGGCGTAAAGGGTTGACGGAGTTGGGTTTTGATCTGCTGCCCGGCGAACATCCCATCATTCCTGTGATGCTGGGCGAGGCCCAATTGGCGCAGGATATGGCGGCCAAGTTGTTCGAGGAAGGCGTCTATGTCAGCGGCTTTTTCTTCCCGGTTGTTCCACGGGGGCAGGCCCGAATCAGGACGCAAATGAATGCGGCATTGACCAAGGATGAACTAGACCGCGCGTTGGTCGCGTTCGAGGTGGCGGGCAAAGCTTGTGGTGTTTTGACATGAGCAACCAGATGAAAGCGCTGTGCAAGTCAGAGCCGCGCGAAGGGTTGTGGATGACCCGCGCCCCGGTGCCTGAAATCGGGCCGGACGATGTGCTGATCAAGATTAATAAAACCGGCATCTGCGGGACCGACATTCATATTTGGAACTGGGACGATTGGGCCAAAGACACGGTGCCCGTACCACTGATTACGGGCCATGAATTTGCCGGAGAGATTGTGGAGCTTGGTCGCAATGTGACTGATCTGAGTATCGGCCAGCGCTGTTCGGGCGAGGGGCATTTGATCGGCAAAACATCCCGGCAGTCGCGGTCTGGCAAGTTTCACCTTGATCCTGCGACACGCGGTATTGGTGTGAATGAACAAGGGGCCTTTGCGCAATATTTGCGTTTGCCTGCCTTTAACGTGGTGCCTCTGCCGGACGAGATTTCGGATGACATCGGGGCGATCCTCGATCCGCTTGGCAATGCTGTTCACACCGCGCTGAGCTTTGATCTGGTGGGCGAGGATGTGTTGATTACGGGTGCAGGCCCCATCGGGATTATGGCCGCTGCCGTCGCGCGTCACGTTGGCGCGCGGCATGTTGCGATCACGGACGTTAATCCTGCAAGGCTGGAATTGGCCGCGCAGGTCGCAGATGTGACCCCGGTGAACGTTGCGCAGGAAGACCTGCGCGATGTCATTGCCAAGCTGAAGATGAAGCAAGGTTTTGACGTCGGGATGGAGATGTCTGGCAACCAGATGGCGCTGGATCAAATGTTCGAGGCGATGACCATGGGCGGTCGCATCGCCATGTTAGGCATCCCACCCGGAAAATCACCGGTCGATTGGAGCCGTATCGTATTCAAGGCGATTACCATCAAGGGCGTCTATGGCCGCGAGATTTTCGAAACCTGGTATAAGATGATTGCCATGCTGGAAAACGGCTTGGACGTATCAAAGATCATAACACATCGCTTTGGTGCGGATGATTTTGAGGCCGGGTTTACGGCGATGAAATCGGGGTTGTCCGGCAAGGTGGTTCTGGACTGGACCGGGGTTTAGGGGGCCAGCCCCCGCCCCGGCGCTGCCGGGTCTCCCCCGGGATTTAGGTCCATTTGGAATTAGCTTTTCGGGTGAAGGGGAACCCTGCCTTTGTCGGATATGACATGGACGTCTGACCCTTCAAAGACGGCGGCCTGAAGCGGTTTGAAATAGCCCGCGCCGGCATCAAGGTTGATGCGGTAACCGTGGTGTTCGGGGTAGTCGACGGCGGTATGTCCGTGCACGACCGGGCGGCCGAAGTCATGGTATTCCGTTAGCCAGTCGCCGCGAATCCAGATCAGGTCGTCTTCGATTTGATCCTCGATCGGGACACCGTGGCGCAGGCCTGCATGGGCGAAAATCAGATTTTCGGTCGTGTGGATGTTTGGCAGATTGTCTAGGAAATCGCGGTGTGCTTGTGGAACCGCCTCAAGTGCGGCTTGGTGGATGGGATCGACGGGTGCGTAATCTTCGCCCTCGACGCCGTAGGACAGCAGGGTTTTGTCGCCGCCCAAACGTGGGTTCATCCAGAACAGATCGGCCCGTGTGGCGGGGTCAAACACCGTTTGATCGTCCAGAAAACGGGTGAAATAGCGATCATGATTGCCACGGATCGCAGTCCAGTTGCGGCCGCCGGTGATGCCGTTCATCAGCAGATCAACGACGCCTTTGCTGTCGGGGCCGCGATCAACGTAGTCCCCTAGAAACACGATTTCAGCGTCTGTGCCGCCATCAGTTTCGATCAGTTCCAACACGCGGTGCAGATCGTCGAGTTGGCCGTGGATATCGCCGACGGCATAGATGGGCGTGGACATAAACGCGTTTCCTTTTTGCTTGGGGGTATGATGCCTGATCCGCCTGGAAAGGGAAAGCCGAGCCAGCGTTTTTGCAGCAAGAAACGGGGCACCTTTAGGCGTTTACAGGAGTGTAGAACGCACGCCTTGGCCCGAGCGACAATCTGGATGCCAATAGATGAAAACAAAGAAGCGCCCCTTGAGGGGGCGCTTTGATTTTTTAGTCGTCAGCCAAGGTTTAGGCGACGTCGAATTCAAGCTCTTTGACTTGGGTGAAGAGCCCTGTGTCTTGCAACGCTTTGATTGTCGCTGGGGGAACCACATCGTCGATATAGAGCAGGGCAATCGCTTCGCCCTTGGCGACCGAGCGGCCCAGGGTAAAGTTCGCGATGTTCACACCGTTTGCGCCAAGCGTCTGGCCCAATGTCCCGATGATACCGGGGACATCTTCGTTGGTGGTATAGAGCATATGCGCACCGATTTCAGCGTCGATGTTGATGCCTTTGATCTGGATGAAGCGGGGTTTGCCATCCGAGAATACCGTGCCCGCGATTGAGCGTTCACGCTTTTCGGTCACCACCGTTACTTTGACATAGCCGTCGAACACGCCGGATTTATCTTGGTTCGTTGTGCTGATCTGGATGCCTTTTTCACGGGCAACCACGGGCGCGCTGACCATGTTCACGTCAGGATTGGCGCGTTTCATGATGCCGGCAACCACGGCGCAGTTCAGTGCGTTCAGGTTCATTTCGGACACTTGGCCATCGTACAGGATGTTGATCGCCTTGATCGGCTCGTCCGTCATCTGGCCGATGAACGCACCAAGGTGGCCGGTCAATGTGATCCATGGGCCCATAACTTTGGCTTCTTCAGCCGTAACCGATGGCATGTTCAACGCGTTGGAAACCGCGCCGGTCAGCAGATAGTCGGACATTTGTTCGGCGACTTGCAGGGCCACGTTTTCTTGTGCTTCCGTCGTCGCAGCGCCTAGGTGCGGGGTGCAGACCACGTTTGGCAGGCCGAACAACGGGTTTTCGGTTGCGGGCTCTTCCTTGAACACATCGAATGCCGCGCCGGCGACATGGCCGGATTTCAACGCTTCGGCCAAGGCTTCCTCGTCCACCAGACCACCACGGGCACAGTTGATGATGCGAACGCCTTTCTTGGTCTTGGCCAAGGCTTCCTTGGACAGGATGTTGGCGGTTTGGTCAGTATAGGGCACGTGCAGCGTGATGAAATCGGCGCGGGCCAGCAGTTCGTCAAGCTCGACCTTTTCGACGCCAATTTTCTGGGCCTTTTCTTCGCTTAGGAAGGGGTCATAGGCCACGACTTTCATCTTCAGGCCGCGTGCGCGATCGCAAACGATACCGCCGATGTTACCCGCGCCGATCACGCCAAGGGTTTTGCCTGTCAGCTCCACACCCATAAACTTGGATTTTTCCCATTTTCCCGCGTGGGTCGATGCGGATGCTTCGGGGATTTGGCGCGCGACAGCGAACATCATCGCGATGGCATGTTCGGCGGTGGTGATCATGTTGCCGAAAGGCGTGTTCATGACGATCACACCTTTTTTCGATGCGGCGTCTTTGTCGATATTGTCGGTGCCGATACCGGCGCGGGCGATGACCTTGAGGTTGGTCGCGTTCGCGAGGATCGTTTCGGTCACTTTGGTCGCCGAGCGGATGGCAAGACCGTCGTAATTGCCAATGACGGCGGCGAGTTTTTCTTTGTCCTTGCCCAGATCGGGTTGGAAATCGACGTCAATGCCGCGGTCTTTGAAGATTTGAACGGCGGCGTCCGAGAGCTTGTCGGAAATGAGAACTTTGGGGGCCATGTTTGGCGCTCCTTTATAAGATAGAATGGGGGTTTGGGTTGGCACCCACCCTACGTTTTGCGCAGGGTGGAGAACCCGGAATTATGCGTTGATTTCGGACTCAAACGCCCAAGCAAGCCACGGCAGCATCGCCTCGATATCCGAGGTTTCAACCGTGCCGCCGCACCAGATGCGCAGGCCCGGAGGGGCATCGCGGTAGGCACCCACGTCAAGCGCCACATCTTCGTCGGCCAGACGTTTTGCAACGGCTTTGGCGAATGCGGCACCGTCTGTAATGCGGTCATCCGTGAACTTGAGGCAGACAGATGTGTTGGACCGTGTCGCCGGATCGGTAGCAAGGAAGTCGATCCAATCGTGGTCTTCCACGAATTTGGCAATTGCTGCGGTGTTGGCATCGGCGCGGCCGATCAATCCTTGCAAGCCACCAACGGATTTCGCCCAGTCCAGCGCCAGCAAGTAGTCTTCTACGCAGAGCATGGAAGGCGTGTTGATGGTTTCACCCTTAAAGATGCCGTCGATCAGTTTGCCACCTTTGGTGAGGCGGAAAATCTTGGGCAGGGGCCATGCGGGAGTATAGTTTTCGAGGCGTTCCACTGCGCGTGGGCTGAGGATCAGCATACCATGCGCCGCTTCGCCGCCGAGCACTTTCTGCCAGCTAAAGGTGGTGACATCCAGCTTGTCCCACGGCAGATCCATCGCGAAGGCGGCGGATGTTGCATCGCACAGGGTCAGGCCCTTGCGGTCTGCCGGGATCACGTCACCTGAGGGCATGCGCACGCCGGATGTGGTGCCGTTCCAGGTAAAGCAAACATCGTTGTCATAGTTGAGCGACGCCATATCCACGATCTGACCGTAATCAGCGGTGTGGACAGAATGTTCGATTTTCAGCTGTTTGACTGCGTCCGTGACCCAGCCCGCGCCGAACGATTCCCACGCGACCATTTCAGCGGGGCGTTCGCCCAGCATGGTCCACATGGCCATCTCGTAGGCACCGGTATCGGAGGCGGGCACGATGCCGATTTTATAATCAGCCGGTACACCCAGAATTTCACGGGTGGTTTCGATCGCCTCAAGCAATTTGGCTTTGCCCGGTGCAGCGCGGTGGCTGCGGCCCAAAGGCGCGCTTGCAAGCTTGGTCAGATCATATGCGGGGGGTTTGGCACACGGGCCAGAGGAGAAACGCGGATTCATCGGCCGCGAGGTCGGAGTCTTAATAGCCATTTAGCTACCCTTTCAGATAAGCGCCCTTCGTTGGGGAAGGGTGTCCCACCGCTGCGTCTAGAGGGGCGCGCGGTCTGGCACAAGCGTGAAAATGCCGCTAGAACGCCGCTTGATTGGCTTTTTACGACAGCTCTGACGCGGATCGGAAACTCGACGATGCATAGTGTGACTTTGTTAACCTCCCCTGATCAACCAAGGCTGGATGCCGCTTTGGTTGATAGTTTGCGCAATGCATGGGGGGGTGGTGATGCCGTTTGGCTGGCCCCGGATGAGGCGGCTAGCTTTGATATGTTGCGCATGCCCGCAAACCGCTGGGATATCTGGGCCGAGTGTCAGGGGATGGGCGTTGATTTGATCATCGTGCCCGCCGAAGGGCGGCGCAAGAAAATGCTGCTGGCCGATATGGACAGCACGATGATCCAGCAGGAATGCATTGATGAGCTGGCCGACGAAGCGGGCGTTGGTGACCGGGTCAAGGACATCACAGCGCGGGCGATGAACGGTGAGCTGGATTTTGAAGGGGCGCTGCGGGAACGCGTGGGGCTGCTTGCGGGCTTGGACGAAGCTGTTATCGGACAGGTTCTGGAGCAGCGAATTACCTATATGCCGGGCGGCAAAACGCTGCTGGCGACGATGAAGGCGAACGGGGCCTATGCCGCACTGGTGTCGGGCGGATTTACGGCATTCACAGCCTCAGTCGCGCAGGCGCTAGGCTTTGATGAAAACCGGGCGAATACGCTGTTGGTTGAAGGTGGTAAGCTGACCGGACATGTGCGTGATCCGATTTTGGGCAAGCAGGCCAAGGTAGATGCGTTGGAAGGGATCACCGCGCAACTGGGTTTGGCCGAGGCCGACGTGCTGGCCGTAGGGGATGGCGCGAATGATCTGGGTATGTTGCACCGTGCGGGCATGGGCGTTGCCTTGCATGCCAAACCCGCTGTGGCGGCGGAATGCGATGTGCGGATTAACTTTGGCGATCTGACGGCGCTTTTATATGTGCAAGGCTATGCCAAAGACGAATTTATCGCATAATCGATAGGTGCATGGGGCGCTGCCCCATACCCCGGGATTTTAGACCATTTGGAATGGGGCAATGCGCCTTTTAGGCGAATGTGGGCGCTGGTTTCAGGCTGCCTGTGACAATGCCGCGCCGGTTTATGATGGGGGCATTGCGGTATTTCAGTGCTTCGGGGTGGTTGGGGTCAAGGGCCCCGAGTTTCACCAGAATGGACGCGATGGCGCAGGCGGCGGCGCGGGGGGTGCCACAGGATGCTTTGAGGGCGACGCCTAATTTTTGGTCCGGCAGGATCGCGATAAAGAACCCTTCGGCACCGGTTTTGATCGCGACCTTTCCATCCATGGCGCGCATCAGATCGGTGCAGGAACGGGTTTCGCCGGCCACCAATTCAGGGTGCAAGCGCATCGCCTGATGCAGGCGTGCCTCGGCTGAGCCGTCGGGTGCGGCAGCAAAATGCGCCATCGCACGGGCCATACCATGCAGAGTTGTTGAAAAATTAGGCACGGAACATCCGTCGATGCCATAGCCGAATGTGCTGCGGTCTGTGACTTCCTCGAAGGCTTCGAGGCAGGCCTGTTGAACGGGGTGATCGGGTTTTTCGTAATCCGCACCGCCGCCCAAGTGTTTGTTCACGGTCAGAAAGCCCGCATGTTTGCCGGAGCATTCGTGGTGGATTTGGCAGGGTTGTTCATACGCGCGGATCAGGGCGTCACGCGCATCGATATCGCCGGGAACCGCGGCCCCGCAGCGGAAATCGCTGTCGGAAAGGCCCATTGTATCCAGCCATTTGCCTATGATCCCGGTGTGCAAATCGGCCGCCTGATGTGACGCGCAGGCAAGGGCCAGATGTTGCGTGCCCAGCCCCATCGCATCTGCCGCACCAGAACGGATAAGTGGCAATGCTTGGATCATCTTGGCCGAGGAACGCGGGAGAATAACCGCCTCGGGGTTGCCCCATGCGTGGACGATTTGACCGCTGTCATCACACACAACCGCATGGCCGGAATGCACGCTTTCAAGGAAGGCACCGCGCCAAATCTCGGCAAAGGGGGCTGGTTGGGTCATGTTTCGTCCTTTTCTTGGGCGAATTCCTGCCAATCAGGGTTTCGCCGGTCGCCTGTTTGACGTTATTATGCTTGTTGTCGAGATAAATACAGTTCCTTTAAAGAGCGCCTTCTGAAGGGCTGCCGGTGGAGTTGGTGAAATGTTGAGGATTATGGCGGCTGGAGGCCTAGGTAAATGATGACATTGAGAACGATTGGCTTTGCCTTGGCGTTGGCAGGGCTCGCCGGAACGGGCGTATTGGCGCAGTCGCAAAGCACAAACCGTGTTGCCGCGGAAACCGACTGGAGCGTGTTCGTCGAGGATAATCCGACCGAATGCTGGGGCGTTTCAACGCCCAAGGAAATGGTGAATTCGCGCGATGGACGTGTGGTTGCTGTGAACCGTGGGCAGACGTTGTTGATGGTCTTTTACCGCCCAAGCGCTGGGGCCAAGGGGCAGGTTGCGTTTACCGGCGGGTATCCGTTCGCATCCGGTTCAACTGTGAATATGGATATCAGCGGCACCACATTCGAGCTGTTCACCGAAGGTGAATGGGCGTGGCCAGCGACCGCGGATGATGACCAGAAAATCATTACAGCGATGAAGCGCGGTGCCACTGCAATCATGACCGCGCGTTCCGGCCGTGGCACGCAAACCAAAGATACATTTTCGCTGCTTGGCTTTACGGCGGCTGTCGAGGACGCGGCGAAGCGCTGCGGCGGCTAAGACCTTAGGGGATTATGAAAGGGGCCTCGCCGCCAGCGGGGCCTTTTTCACGTTTTAAGGGCGGAATCGTCGGCTCGCGCTCGGCCAAGGGCCGCCGAAAGGTGCCTTTCCTTTTGATCTGGGCGCGAATGCCTATATAGAGCGCTGAAACCCATCCCGGAGAATCCCCATGTCTGCGACCGCGCCGATCACCCAAGATGTTATGACCATTCCGCGCAAATTGCCGGACGGGCCGATTAACCTTGTCGGTTTGACACGTGACGCGATGCGTGAGGTTTTGATCGCGCACGGTACGCCAGAAAAGCAGGCCAAGATGCGGGTCGGTCAGATTTGGCAGTGGATTTACCAATGGGGCACGCGCGATTTTGCGGACATGACCAACCTGTCCAAGGCGTTTCGCGCTGAACTGGCCGAACAATTCGTGATCGCGGTGCCTGAGGTTGTGACCAAGCAGGTGTCAGAAGATGGCACACGCAAATATCTGGTGCGCATTGCAGGCGGGCACGAGGTCGAGGTGGTGTATATCCCCGAGGAAGGGCGCGGTACATTGTGTGTCAGCTCTCAGGTTGGGTGCACATTGACCTGTTCGTTCTGCCACACAGGTACGCAGAAGCTGGTGCGCAATCTGACCGCAGCCGAGATTATCGGCCAGGTCATGGTGGCACGCGATGATCTGGGCGAATGGCCTGTTCCCGGTACGATTACCGAAGCGCCCCGTTTACTGTCCAATATCGTTCTGATGGGCATGGGCGAGCCGCTTTATAACTTTGAGAACGTGCGCGACGCGATGAAGATCGCGATGGACCCCGAAGGTATCCAGCTGTCGCGGCGCCGGATTACATTGTCGACGTCAGGTGTGGTGCCGGAAATTGCCCGAACGGCTGAGGAAATCGGCTGCCAGTTGGCGGTGTCATTCCACGCCACCACGGACGAGGTGCGCAACACATTGGTGCCGATCAACAAACGTTGGAATATCGCTGAACTGATCGAGGCGTTGCGGGTGTACCCAAAGGTAAGCAATTCTGAGCGGATCACCTTTGAATATGTGATGCTGGACGGGGTGAATGACAGCGACGCGGATGCGTATCGCTTGATTGAATTGATCCGTGGGATACCTGCGAAAATCAACCTGATCCCATTTAACGAATGGCCCGGCGCGCCTTACAAGCGGTCGTCGAATAACCGGATTCGTGCGTTTTCCGAGATTGTTTATAAGGCAGGCTATGCATCCCCCGTTCGCAAACCACGGGGCGAGGATATTATGGCGGCTTGCGGTCAGTTGAAATCAGCGACCGAGCGCGCCCGCAAATCACGCAAGCAGATCGAGGCAGACGCAGGTTTGTAAGCCTGCAAAGCTGATGACATCTTGTTTGCCCAGCCATGCGGCGGCAGCGAATGCTGTTGCGTGGTGAAAGTTTGCTAAATTCGGCGATATTAATTTCGGTGCATCTGCCCTTAACCCAACATTGCGCCCCCGCCGTTTAGGGGACATTAAAACATCGCCCCAAAGATATTGCTTCCATCAACCTCACAACCGGGAGCAATCAGTAATGGCTATTATCATTCAAAATGACGCCTTCATCACCGCCGAAGTGATGGCGTTGATCATGCGTGAACGCGAGCGTGCACTGTCGTTTCGCGAGTGGAAGCATCGGTTGGCAGGGTTCGGGTACCACGTACGTGATACGGAAAATGGTCACATCCTTGAGACCCTTCCGCATCACGTAAAGGTATGTACCTTACCACCCGAGCTGTGCGCCTGATCGACGCGCCGCGCACTACCTGCCGGGCAACGCATCCCGCGCGGGTGCGGGTTCCCAATTATCAATCACGTGCATCGCCTCATCTGCGGTTTCAACAAACCTGAACAGGTCAAGATCCTCGGCCGAGATGGTGCCGGCATCGGCCAGTGCTTCCCAGTTAATGATCTTTTCCCAGAAGGCGCGACCAAACAGCAAAAACGGCACCCGCGACATGCGGCCGGTTTGAATAAGGGTCAGCGCCTCGAATGTTTCGTCCATGGTGCCAAAGCCCCCCGGAAAAACGCAAATCGCCCGCGCCCGCATGAGGAAATGCATTTTGCGGATCGCGAAGTAGTGAAAGTTAAAGCACAGCTCTGGCGTGACATATGCGTTCGGGGCCTGTTCAAACGGCAGCACGATGTTCAACCCGATGGATTGCCCGCCTGCCTCTGATGCACCGCGATTGCCTGCCTCCATCACGCCGGGGCCGCCGCCTGTGACGATAACGTTCTCTTGGTTCCCGCTCTCCATCGATTTCAGGGTCATCAGCCGCGAAAATTCGCGTGCTTCTTCATAGAAATGCGAAAGATCGGCCAGCGTTTTGGTGCGCGCCTTGTCTTTGTCGGCAGGTCTGGGAATGCGTGCGCCGCCAAACAATACAATTGTCGACGTGACGCCATGGGCGTCTAGCCCCATCTCGGGCTTCAGCAGCTCTAGCTGCAACCTGACGGGGCGCAGCGCGTCATGGCCCATGAACTCCTGATCGGTAAAGGCAAGGCGATACGCGGGTGCGCGGGTTTGCGGCGTGTCGGGGACTTCCTTTGCTTTGGCGCTGTCTGCAACGGCGTCGCGCAAAGGGTGGCGTGTGTGGTCGGTCATCAAATTCTCCGGTTTGATCGTTGCAGATAGCATGCCTGCGTTCGGTGTAAATGACCACGCCAGCCGTTATGATTGCGTGCACAACGTGACGGGGGTATAGCCATGCGCAACACCTGACCCCATATTCCGGAGCCAACCTTATGTCTAACGCCCAACTTGAAACCGCAATCGAAGCTGCGTGGGATGCCCGCGACACGATTACGTCTGCCACCAAAGGCGAACAGCGCGATGCGATCGAAGCCACATTGGCCGCGCTGGATAGCGGCAAACTGCGCGTCGCTGAAAAGCAGGAAAATGGTGATTGGCATGTGAACCAGTGGGCGAAAAAGGCCGTTTTGTTGGGCTTTCGTATCAAGGACATGGAACACCAAACCGGCGGCCCGCAAGGCGCAGGCTGGTGGGACAAGGTCGACAGCAAGTTTAAAGGCTGGGGCGATGACGAATGGAAAACCGCCGGTTTCCGTGCCGTTCCTAACTGCGTTGTGCGCAAATCGGCCTATATCGCGCCGGGCGTTGTTTTGATGCCGTCCTTTGTGAACATTGGCGCTTATGTCGACAGCGGCACGATGGTTGATACGTGGGCCACAGTCGGGTCCTGCGCGCAGATCGGTAAAAATGTGCACTTGTCCGGCGGTGTCGGCATCGGCGGCGTGCTGGAACCCATGCAGGCGGGTCCGACAATCATCGAAGACAACTGCTTTATCGGCGCGCGTTCTGAGGTGGTTGAAGGCTGTATCGTGCGCGAAGGGTCCGTTTTGGGCATGGGCGTGTTCATCGGTCAGTCCACCAAAATTCTTGACCGTGACACCGGCGAAGTCATGTATGGTGAAGTACCAGCAGGTTCTGTTGTCGTCGCGGGTTCTATGCCTTCGAAAAACGGTGTGAACTTGTATTGCGCCGTGATCGTCAAGCGCGTCGATGAAAAGACCCGTTCGAAAACGTCGATCAACGAACTGCTGCGCGACTAAGGTGGAACGAAACGATGCCTTTGGCGGGTCAATCGCCAAGGGCATATGACAAAGGAGTGCTGTTATGGGTTTAGGTTTTATTGGCTCGATCTTCGTCGGTGGCATGGCGGGCTGGATCGCGAGCATGATCATGAAGGCGAACACCGGAATACTGGCGAATATCGGTTTGGGGATCATCGGTGCTGTTGTGCTGAACTTCATTCTTGGTTTGCTGGATATCTATGCCGCTGATGCGTGGTTGACCCAGCTTTTCGTTGGTTTGGTCGGTGCATGTCTGGTGATTTGGGCCTGGCGTGCCCTGCGCGGGCGCAGCTGACCCTTTTCACAGGCTTCAGAACACGCTAGGGCTGCCGCATCTTTATGCGGTGGCCCTTTTTATGTCTGACCAGAAAAAACCCAAAAAACCATCACGCCAGCAGGTCTATACCTTGCTGGTCGAGATCGGGCGCAAAGACGGTGACGGGCTGCCCGACAAGGCAACAGGTGCCGCGTTGATGTGCTTTGCCTCCGGCATAGACGAGGCTGAGGCCGTGCGTGAAACCGTGGCGATCCTAAAGCAGGCGGATACGAACCCGCTGGATGTGACCGGATATGGCACCTTGGCTGAACGCGAGGCCGAAGGTCACGAGATTGACGAGGATGAACGTGCTTTGATGGCGCGGGCGCTGGACGAAAATTCGGTCATCGTTGCGCATATCACGCCGTTTTTCGACTGATCACGCCGCGCGGCGACTGGCCAGTGTGATCGCTTCGAACCGTTTCAACACAGTATGAGCAGGCTGATGATGTTCGGGCAGCATGCTCCGGTCGAACCCGGCTAGAATACTGCTGGCCATCTGATCAGCTTGGCGGCGTATGCGACCGATATACAGGCTTTCTGCTGGTGTGCCTGCCGCGATCATCGTTTCATGAGAGGGCAGTAGAATCTGCGCATAGGTGATCGTCGGTCCGCAGGTTTCTTGCATGGCGGCAAAGCCGTTGACCAGATGGCGTGCAGGGATCAGCACCGCCTCTTTGCTGAAAAGATATTCGACCTCGGGCCCATCGATGACCAACCGTTGATCCGGGGCGACGATAATGTCTTGTTGCAGCCCAAAATACGGCGCGCGCAGCCGGATCGGGGCAAAGCTGCCGCAGGCCGGCACGGTTCTTGAGACGGTTTGCAACACTGGCACGACACCTGAATCCTGTGTGGTGACAGTGTCGCCGCGTTTGAGGGTGGACAGCGGTTTGAACCCCCACGGCGTGGCAAGCGGGGTCGACGGCAAAAGCGACGGCATCGGGCCAATGGGTTCAATCTGGTCGGAAACTGCCGCAAAAATCACGTCGGATGAAATTGCCTGATCGCCCCGGCCCAACACCATATTGCGCAGGTCATCGACCAAGATCGGTTTTGGGTTGGCAACGGGAACCGTTACGATGTGGCTGCTTTCGGGATCCTCCATCGCGAGGCGGCCCCATTTCGCGGTGCTGTCCCACGAATAGGTAATGCGCATGACGTCGTTGCGGCCGCTGTCCTTGTGTTGGATCGCGGCATGGGTGATGTCTTCGCCCTGCACCTGAACCAAGGCGACACCGCCCCCCGGAATGGCCTGAAATGCCAGACTGCGCAGCCATGGAAAGGTTGATTTATACCCAAGTAACAGCCGTGGTTTGCCGTCGGGCGATTGCTGCGTCTCGAACATGATGCTGCCGCGCGTGAGCATGTCGTCTTGACCGGTGCCGCAGACGGGGGCGTCACGTTTGTCGGTGCCTAGGCCTAGGGGCGAAAACCGTCGATCTTCGTTATGTGCCAGCGCGATCCACGTCATCGGTCAGGCCACGATGTCAGAGAACAAAACACTGGTGCTGCGGCAGTACGATACCGTTGGATCGCTGTTCTGGGATGTTTTGACGCTGCCATCATGCCTGTCACCTTAACGCGTAGATGAGGCGACAGATATCAGCATGACCCACAGGGTTTGCCCCCGCAAATGGCCAGATTTAGTTTTGATGGATGACCCGGTTTTCCGGTGTCACGCCTGCTGATGCCCTGCCTCGGGTAATATTATTGTGGCCAAGGTAGCATGGAAATTGGCCGACTGTTATCATTTTCGGTGTCATCCCCCTTGGCACCGCGCCTTTTTCGCCACAAGTGTAGGGAAACCAATAGAAATCATACCTAAAGGATCCCACAATGACGCATATTGACCCCGTCGATCTTACCGCAAAGCTGGTGAAATGCCCTTCGGTGACGCCTGCGGATGCAGGGGCCCAGGACATTCTGCATGATTTGCTAAGCGACGCTGGGTTTGAATGTACGTGGGCGGATCGCGGCGGTATTCGCAATCTGTTCGCCCGCTGGGGCAACAAGGGCAACACGCGCTGCTTCGGGTTCAACGGGCATACGGATGTGGTGCCCATTGGGAATGAGACGGATTGGACCTATCCGCCCTTTGGCGCAGAAATCAAAGACGGGGTCATGTACGGGCGCGGCACGACGGATATGAAATCCGGCGTTGCAGCCTTTGCTGCCGCTGCGGTGGATTTCGTGCGCGACACCCCGCCTGACGGGTCGATCGTGCTGGCCATCACCGGAGATGAGGAAGCTGAGGGCATTGATGGCACCAGTGCCTTGCTGGATTATATGGCGCAGGCTGGCGAGCGGATGGATGTTTGTCTGGTGGGCGAACCCACATGCCCCAATAAAATGGGCGAGATGATCAAGATTGGCCGCCGTGGATCGCTGAACGCGCATTTCCGTATCGTAGGCAAGCAGGGCCATTCCGCCTATCCGCACCGCGCCAATAACCCGCTGCCTGCGATGATGCGTTTGATGGATCAGCTTGCGTCGCACACCCTTGATGAAGGGACCGATCATTTTGACCCGTCCACGCTGGCGGTGGTCACGGTTGATACCGGAAATCCGGCCACCAATGTAATTCCTGCCGAGTGCCGCGCGACCGTCAATATCCGGTTCAACGACACGCATTCCGGCGCAAGCCTGACCAAGTGGCTGGAAGATCAGGTTGCCACCATCCGCGACGCTTTCGGTGTGGTGATTGAATTGAAAGTGAAAATTTCCGGCGAAAGCTTTATCACACCTCCGGGCGCTCTGTCTGATCTGGTGTCCAAGGCGGTTGCTGCCGAAACTGGCGTGACGCCCGAACTATCGACGACGGGCGGCACATCTGACGCGCGGTTTGTGAAAAACCACTGTCCCGTCGTTGAATTTGGCCTTGTCGGGCAATCCATGCATGCCGTGGATGAAAACGTCGAAGTCGCGCAAATTCACCAGCTCAAGGCGATCTACACACGGATTCTGACGGATTATTTCGCATGAGTATCGAGATTGCAGTCAGCGATGATCTGGCCAGTTGTCATCTGCTGCGCCGGATCGTGTTCATCGAAGAACAGGGCGTTTCAGAAGCTGATGAAATGGATGATCTTGATGCTGATGGTATTCACATCTTGGCGACGGAAAACGCAATTCCGATTGGCACGGCCCGCCTTCATATCAAGGGCGATGTCGCCAAAATCGGCCGTGTTTGTGTCTTGAAATCACATCGCGGGACGGGGCTGGGGGCCGCCCTGATCCACGCCGCGATTGACGTGGCACGTGAACATTCAAGCGTGAAAACAGTCAAACTGGGCGCGCAGGTTCATGCGTTGGGTTTTTATGAAAAACTGGGCTTTGTCGCGCAGGGGCCGATCTTTGATGATGCAGGGATCGATCACCGCGAAATGGTGCTGTCGCTTTGAGAAAGGGCACACTGGTTATCATGGTCAAGGAACCGCGTCCCGGTCGGGTGAAAACGCGCTTGGGTCGTGATCTGGGGATGACCGCCGCCGCGTGGTGGTTTCGCCATCAAACCCGCCGCTTGATCCGTACCATCCAAGACCCGCGCTGGAACGTGGTGCTTGCTGTGACGCCTGATCGCGCGGGCCTAACCAGTCGCGTTTGGCCCGACCATATCGCGCGGGTGCCGCAGGGCCACGGCAATCTGGGCGACCGAATGGCGCGGATGTTGCGGGGGGCACCGGCGGGGCCTGTCTGTGTGATCGGTGCGGATATTCCCGGCATTACCCGCGCTGAAATTGCCAAGGCGTTTCAGGCGTTGGGCGGGCATGATGCCGTTTTCGGGCCTGCGCCGGATGGCGGGTACTGGCTGATCGGGCTGAAACGCACCCGCGCTGTGCCGCCGGGTTTGTTTGATGGCGTGCGCTGGTCGTCGGAATATGCGCTGGCCGATACCATCGCGACCTTGCCAGATCACCGCATTGCAATAATCACGACCTTGCAAGACGTAGATACAATCGACGATTTGCCCATGACGAACCGGGGTACGCGTGCTACCTGCTAAAGCATGAGCAAAATACCATCCAAGCCCGAGATCCTTGATTGGATCGCCGCCAATCCAACCCTGACCGCCAAGCGTGACATCGCAAAGGCGTTCGGGATCAAAGGTGCTGCGCGTATCGATCTTAAACGTGTGCTGAAAGAGCTGGAAGCCGACGGCCATCTTGAAAAGCGCAAACGTAGCTATAGCGACCCTGATCGCCTGCCGCCGGTGTCTGTGTTGCAGATCATTGGCCCCGACAATGACGGCGATCTGTTTGCCAAGCCGATGGAATGGGCAGGCGAAGGGGTGGAACCCGTTGTGCTGGTCATTCCCCGTGCATCCGACCCCGCATTGGGGGCGGGCGACCGCATTCTGGCGCGCCTGACCTTGGTCACGGGCGAGGATTACCATTACGAGGCACGATTGATCCGCCGGATCGGGGCTAACCCGCAAAAGGTGCTGGGCATCTTTCGCAAGACAACCGAAGGCGGCCGGATTGTTCCCATCGACAAAGGTGGCGACAAGGAATGGACCGTTGCATCCGACGCGACTTACGGGGCCAAAGATGGCGAGTTGGTCGAGGCCGAACAAGCTGGCCCCAAGGGCCGTATGGGCCTGCCGCGCGCGCGGATCGTCGACCGTTTAGGCGACCCGTCTGCGCCCAAGGCCGTATCGCTGATCGCCATTCACCAGCACGGTATCCCAGATGCCTTCCCGGATGATGTGAT
This sequence comes from Sulfitobacter sp. AS59, assembly GCF_038899995.1. Taxonomy (NCBI): domain Bacteria; kingdom Pseudomonadati; phylum Pseudomonadota; class Alphaproteobacteria; order Rhodobacterales; family Roseobacteraceae; genus Sulfitobacter; species Sulfitobacter sp. AS59. The sequence continues at coordinate 238,405 of NZ_JBBMQK010000003.1, read as the reverse complement.
CGCCGAGGCTGACGCGGCCAAGCCCGTAGGCTTGAAAGGTCGCGAAGACCTGCGTGATATGCCGCTGATTACGATCGATCCGTCCGATGCGCGGGATCATGATGATGCGTGCTATGCCCATGCGGATGAGGACCCCAAGAACGAGGGCGGCCATGTGGTTTGGGTCGCGATTGCGGATGTGTCGGCCTATGTCACACCCGGATCGGCGCTGGACCGCGAGGCGCGTAAGCGCGGCAATTCCACCTATTTCCCCGACCGTGTGGTGCCGATGTTGCCCGACCGTTTGTCGGGCGATCTGTGTTCCCTGCACGAGGGCGTGCCGCGTGCCTGTATCGCTGTGCGTATGGTGCTGGATGCCAAGGGTCAAAAGGTCAGCCACAGCTTTCACCGTGGTTTGATGCGATCCCCCGCGTCGCTGCATTATGAGGAAGTGCAGGAGGCCATCGAAGGCCGACCAAATGACCGCACAGGGCCTTTGCTAGAGCCTGTTCTAAAGCCGATTTATGCCGCCTATGCCGCGCTGAAAACGGCTAGAGCCGAGCGCGAGCCCCTTGATCTGGACCTGCCAGAGCGGCGGATTGAGCTGGACCCGGACGGGACCGTTAAATCGGTGAATTTCAAGGATCGGTTGGATGCACATCGTCTGATCGAGGAATTCATGGTGTTGGCAAATGTCGCCGCCGCCGAAACCTTGGTGGCAAAGAAAACACCGCTGCTGTTCCGCATTCACGAAGAACCGACTTTGGCCAAGCTGGATGCCTTGCGTGAAACGGCGCAGGCGGCGGGATACACGCTGGGCAAGGGTCAGGTTTTGCATACGCGCCATCTGAACAAGTTGCTGAACGATGCGGCGGGTTCGGACGATGCCGAGTTGATTAACCTGTCGACCCTACGGTCGATGACCCAAGCCTATTACGGCCCCGCGCATATCGGGCATTTTGGTCTGGCGCTGCGGTCTTATGCGCATTTCACCTCGCCTATCCGGCGTTATTCCGATCTGATTGTTCACCGTGCTCTGATCACTGCGCATGGCTGGGGCAAGGATGGCCTGTCGCCCCAAGACATTGAAGAAATTGAACAAACCGGCGCACATATCTCGGACACCGAACGTCGTTCAATGACGGCTGAGCGGGACACGACCGACCGCTATCTTGCCGCGTATCTGTCTGAACGTGTGGGCAATGAGTTCTCGGGCCGGATCAGCGGTATCGCGCGGTTCGGGGCCTTTGTGAAGCTGGATGAAACCGGTGCGGATGGTCTGCTGCCGATGCGGTCCTTGGGTCGGGAATATTTCCATTTCGACCCCGAGGCGAACACCCTGATGGGGTCTGATACCGGGATTTTGATCGGCATTGGCCAGCGTGTAACCGTGCGTTTGACCGAAGCTGTACCTGTCACAGGCGGTATCGCGCTTGAGCTGCTGACACTGGACGGCAAGGCGCTGCCACAAGGCGGGCGTGGTGGGCGCGGGCCAGCCGGGCGAACCAACCCGAAGCGCAAAGGTGTCAAAGCCAAGCGGAAGGCCGACAAGGTCAAACGCAAGGTGAAACGGACACGGCGGTAGTCTGCGCATGACCTTGGCGGGGCTTTCTGGGGCGTCAGTTTGCCGATACGCTTGAGGTCAGAAGCAGGGTAGGAAACTGATAATGAGTGTTCGGGTTTGGGTATTGGCCGCGTTGTTCGCCTTGGGGGCCGGGGTTGGTCCTGTCGTGGCGCAAACAGTTGCAGATCAGAGTGTGGCAGGGGATGATGCGGGCCTCCAACTCTGGTTGGTTGATTTTCGCCCACGTGCATTGGCAGCTGGGATCGATGCTGCAGTGTTCGATGCGGCGATCAAAGGCGTCACATATGACGAAAACGTCATTCGCCGTGACCGCAACCAATCCGAATTTACCAAAACCATCTGGGATTATCTGGAAACCGCGACCTCGGATTTAAGGATCGCAAACGGCAAAGCGGCGCTTGAACGTCAGGGCGCTGCGCTTGCGGAAATCGAAGCGCAATACGGTGTAGATAAAGAAGTGGTTGTCGCCATTTGGGGGCTGGAAAGCGCTTACGGGACGTTTCGAGGCAGGGATGGCGTGATCGGTTCGCTTGCGTCTTTGGCCTATGACGGGCGGCGGCAGGCGTTCTTTGAAGCCGAGCTTTTGGAGGCTTTGAAAATCCTGCAGGCGGGCGATACCAGCCCTGCCAAGATGACCGGCAGTTGGGCTGGCGCGATGGGGCATACGCAATTTATGCCATCGTCCTTTCAGCGCTACGCCGTGGATTTCACCAAAGATGGCAAGCGTGACATCTGGGGCGATGACCCCCGTGATGCGCTGGCATCGACGGCGGCCTATCTAAAACATTTCGGTTGGACCTTTGGGCAGCCTTGGGGTGTTGAGGTGACGCTGCCTGACGGGTTCGACTATCTGCTGGCGGACCGCAAAATTCTGAAAACGCCCGCAGAATGGGCGGCGATTGGTGTCACGAATACCCGCGGCGGCACCGTTCCCGATCATGGCCCTGCGTCCATTTTGCTGCCGGGTGGTGCTGAGGGTGCGGCATTCATGATCTTTTCGAATTTCGAGGTGATCGAGCGGTATAATACCGCGGATGCCTATGTGATCGGTGTTGGCCATCTAAGCGACAGGATCGCCGGGGGTGCACCGATTGCGCATAGTTGGCCGCTGCAAGATCGGGCGCTGACCTATGACGAGCGGATTGAGCTGCAAACGCAGCTCACCGCGCTTGGGTTCGATACGGTAAAGATTGACGCCAAAATTGGCCCGTTGACGATCAATGCGGTGCGGAATTTCCAAACAGCGCAGGGGCTATTGCCGGATGGCTATGCGTCGCTGCGGCTGTTGGAGCGTGTTCGGGCGGCACGGTAGAAAAGAAAAACCCAAAACCCCTGCGGGTTTTGGGCATGCCTTCGGCGAGGATTTTAGTCCATTTGGAAGAGTTTAGGCGGGGGACATCCCGCGCAGACGTTCCGAACGGCGGCGGAGCAATTCAACCACTGTCAGCAAGCAGATCGAGATGCCCACCAGAATGGTTGCAACCGCCAAGATGGTTGGGCTGATTTGTTCACGCAAGCCGGTGAACATTTGCCATGGCAGGGTTTTCTGGCCTGCGGAGCCAACGAAGAGCACCACGACGACTTCGTCGAATGAGGTGATGAAGGCGAAGAGACCACCCGAGATTACACCCGGCAAGATCAGTGGCATTTGCACGCGGAAGAAGGTCGTGACGGGATTCGCGCCCATGTTTGCAGCCGCGCGGGTAAGCGAGCGGTCAAAGCCCACCAGTGTTGCCGTGACGGTGATGATGACAAAGGGGATGCCCAAGGCCGCGTGGGCGAGAACCACGCCGAGGTAGGTGCCTTGCAGGCCAACGCGGCTGTAGAAGAAGTACATGCCAGCGGCGGAAATGATCAGCGGTACAATCATTGGCGAGATCAGGATTGCCATGATCGCACGGCGGAACGGCACGTGTGGCTGACTAAGGCCGATTGCGGCAAGCGTGCCGAAGGAGACCGAGAGGAGTGTCGCTGCCGGTGCGATCTTGATCGAGTTCATCACGGCACCTTGCCAGTCGGAGCTGTTAAAGAAATCGCGGTAGTGTTTGAGCGAGTAACCAGCCGGATCAAAGCTGAGCATTTCCGGGGTGAAGGTAAAGAAATTCTCGGCGTTGAAGCTGAGGGGCATCACGACCAGAATTGGTGTGATGAGGAAGATAAAGATCGCCCCGCAGATCACCCGAAATGCAAAGTGCCACAACACCTGACCGGGGGTCAGATAGGGGGCGACTTTGGCGCGGTAGCGTCCCTCGAATAGCCAGAAACTGAACCAGCCAAAGAACCACCCAAAAGCAGCACCGATAACGAGGCCCGGGATACCCGCCATGAAATAGCCGACAATTGCGACGATAATCGTAGTGGCCCAGCGACCAAGTTTTTCGTGTTTAACGATCTGCGTGAGCACAAAGGCCAGCGCGCCGGCGAGGATGGCCCCGACGATAACGCCCAGAAAACCACTGCCGTTGGCGGTACCAACAAAGAGACCGGCGATGGCCCCTGCGGCTGCGACCACTGGCACATAGAATGAAACGGGTTTGCGAGAGATTGGTGTGAGTGCGACCATGTCCTTAGCCCCCCAGTTTCACGTTATCGATGCCGACGATTTTGTCATAGGCATAGTAGAGGCCCAGAACGACCGCGAGCAGGATGGCACCCAACGCCGCCGCGAGACCCCAGTTCAGAGAGCTGGAGATGTGGTAGGCGATGCGGTTCGAGATAAAGGTACCGGTTCTGCCGCCGACGATCTCGGGTGTGATGTAATAGCCGATCGACAGGATGAAAACGAGGATCGACCCGGCCCCGATGCCCGGTACAGATTGCGGGAAGTAGACCCGCCAGAAGGCTGTCCAGTTGGTGGCCCCCAGGGATTTCGCAGCACGCAAATAGCTGGGTGGTACGGTTTTCATCACCGAATACAAAGGCAAGATCATAAAGGGCAGCAAGATATGCGTCATCGCAATAATCGTGCCGGTTTGGTTGTTGATCAATGCCAATCGGCTGTCATCGGCGACAACACCCAGCCAGACCAGCGTATCATTTATGACCCCTTGTTGTTGCAACATGACCTTCCAAGCGGAGGTGCGCACGAGGAGCGATGTCCAGAATGGCAAGAGCACAAGGATCATCAGCAGGTTTGCGGTGCGTGCGGGCAGGTTGGCCAAGATCCAGCCGATAGGGTAGCCCAGCAAAATACAGCTAAGTGTAATGCAGACTGACATGAACAGCGTCCGCTTGAACAGGGTCCAGTAGATGCGTTCATCTTCGGGGCGCAGTGCAGGGCCATCAGGGGTTTTCTGCATGTCCACCGCGTTCAGGAAATACCCGTTTGTAAATTTCGGGCTGTAGGTCGAAATGGTTTGCCAGATCGGCAACTCTCCCCAGTCTTTGTCGATATCGGAAAAGGCTTGCATGTAATCGACTGTGGCAAAGCTTGGCGCGGCTGTGGCGGCTTGGGCCAGTTCGGTGGCACCGGGCCCCGCGTAGCTGGCGATTTGTGCAGCTGTTGGCCCGTTCAGGTCATCATAGAAGGCGGAATAGATCAGCGGCCATGGATCTTCTTTGTACAGGTTGTCTTCGTCCTCGTTCTGGACGAAATCGGCAAAGAGCAGATAGTAGCTGGCTGTTTCCGGCAGGATATCGGCGATACCGTCGCGCATTTCAAAAAGTGGCTGCGCGTCGCCTGAGGCTTTCTTCCAGTCTTTCATGGCGGCAAGCCACGCGTCAGACGCTAGAACATCATTCCAGTTTTCGCCCTTTTTCCAAAAGGCGTTCAGGTCTTCGAACTGGTCTTGGTAGACTTCGCCGATGTCATCAACGCCGCGGCCCGATTTACGGAACAAGGACGACGCGCCGGTCAGTTCATAGTTAAGACGAGACCCCAGACGCGTGTGCAATTTGCGTTCCTGGGCGACATAGATGTCTTGGTAGAGCGATTTATAGACTGTTTGATCGGGTAATTCGCCGCCTTCACTGTCCCAGTTTTTCAACTCGGTTGTGGTGCGGGGGAGGGTCTCTTGGACGATCTGGTTTTCGACCGATCGAAACAACATATCTGCGATTGGTGCAATGAACGTGACCAACACAAAGATCAGCAAAGGCGCGATGAGTAAAAGCGCGCTGATCTTTTGGCGGCGTAATGCGCGGTTCAGGCTGCGCTTGAGCGGTGTGCCATCGGCGGCAAGCATTGGGCCGGTGTATTCTTCTTCGGCGCGTTCTGCCTCGAGGGCAGAATTTGGTGCTGTGGTCGCGTTGTTTACATCGCTCATATCGGCCCCATAGGGTTGGATCGTCGTGAAAATCGGAAAAGGTATAAACGTTTTGGGGTGGAGAGGGCCAAGCTGGCCCTCTCCGATAGGTCTAGACGCTTATTGCGCCAACCATGCCTGGAACTTCGCGTCGATATCGTCGCGGTAGTCGGCCCAGAACTCGTAGTTATACAGGAACGTGTTTTGAGCATTCGCTGGATCGGTTGGCATGTGCGGTGCCATGTCGATGCCCATGTCTGCGTGCTGACCCACCAAAGGAGCGGAGGACAAACGTGCAGGACCGTAGCTGATGTATTTGGACTGATCGGCCAGACGCTGTGTGTCTGTCGCGTATTTTACAAAGTCCATGACGCGGGCCAGACGGTCATCTGGCAGGCCTGCTGGAATGATCCAACCGTCAAGGTCAAACACCTGAGCATCCCAAAGCATTGCAACGGGTTGCTTTTGCTCTTCGATCACGCTGAACAGGCGACCGTTATATGTGGAACCCATAACGATTTCGCCATCGGCCAACAGCTGAGGCGTGTCAGCGCCAGCGGACCACCAGATAACGTCGTCTTTGATGGTGTCCAGTTTGGCCAGTGCCTTTTCCTGACCTTCTGGTGTGGCCAGAACGTCATATACGTCGGCCTTGTCTACGCCGTCACAAAGCAGGGCCCATTCCATGTTGTTGATTGGACGCTTTTCCAAGGAACGCTTGCCTGGGTACGCTTCCAGATCGAAAACGTCACAGATTTTCGAAGGAGGCGTGTCGCCTACCATGTCTGTGCGGTAACCGAATGTGGTCGAGTATACGATTTGCGGGATAAAGCAGTCGCTGACCAGCAGATCGCCAAAGTCGTCGGATGCGGATGTGCCATCGGGTGCTGCGGCCAGCACTTCGTCGGCATCGATTTCCATGGCAAGGCCTTCGTCGCACAGACGAATGGCATCAGCCGCTACGACGTCGACCAGATCCCATGTTACGTTGCCAGCTTCGTTCATGGCGCGCAGTTTGGCCACGGCTTCAGCCGAGCTTTCGTCCCAAACGGCTGTCACGTCGGGGTGCATTTCCAGATAGGGCTGAACATATGCTTTATCTTGGCTGGCTTGGTATGCGCCACCCCAGGAAACAAGTGTCATCTCTTTGGCCATGTTGCCGTGTGCATCGGCAAAGGCCAATGTACCAGCGCCAACAATCGCAGAAGAAGCGAGTAGCGTTGTTGTAAATTTCATTAGATAGTCTCCCAACTATTGCCCGTTTAGTTCTTGAGGATGTGATAACGGGCTTAACCACAGCCTCTTGGTGTGCGACCCTAAATCAGGGCCGCAGTCCGTCTCTCGACGTTAAGCGTCAAGCGCACGGCAATCCTCTGCCAGCCAACCGATTTCGATTTGTTGGCCCGGCTTCAAGCGCACCTGATCGGGTGCGTTGCGGGTTTTGATAATAAAGTTGTCGGTGCCAGCGACACGCAGGCGGGTGCGGAAAATGTCGCCCATATAGACGAATTCCAGCACTTCGGCTTTCAGGGTGTGCGCGCCTTCTGGCATGCGATCTTTGTTAAACTCAACGCGTTCCGGGCGGATCGATACGCGGGTGCGTTCGCCTGCTTGAGTCACGTTGATCGGTTTGGCCTCGATCAGGCCGCCACCGTCCAGTTGCACCAGACAGGTGCCGCCTTTAATCTCTTTTACAACGCCTTCCAGCGTGTTGTTTTCGCCGATGAATTGCGCGACGAAGCTGTTCTCGGGCTCTTCATACAACAAATCTGGCGGTGCCAGTTGCTGGATGCGACCGTTTTCGAAAACCGCAACACGGTCTGACATTGTCAGCGCTTCGGTTTGGTCGTGGGTCACGTAAACCACGGTGATGCCCAGTTCATGCGCAAGATGCGTGATTTCAAACTGCAAGGTTTCACGCAGTTGTTTGTCCAAGGCACCAAGCGGTTCATCCATCAGGACCAGTTCGGGTTCAAACACCAAGGCACGGGCCAAAGCCACACGCTGCTGTTGACCACCAGAAAGCTGCGCAGGACGGCGACCGCCAAAGTCACCCATCTGCACGCGATCCAGCGCGATCTTTACTTTTTCTTCACGGTCGGACTTGCCCATCTTGCGGACTTCCAACGGGAAGGACAGGTTTTCGGCAACTGTCATATGCGGGAACAAGGCATAGTTTTGGAACACCATGCCAATGCCGCGTTTGTGTGGTGGGATGTTGTTGATTGATTTCCCATCAAGGCGAATATCGCCGTGGGTGGCTGTTTCAAACCCTGCGAGCATCATGAGGCAAGTCGTCTTGCCCGACCCCGATGGCCCTAGCATTGTCAGAAATTCGCCCTTTGGCATCGACAGGTTCAGGTCTTTGACGACAAGATTTTCACCGTCATAGCTTTTCTGCACGCGTTCGAATTCGACAAACGCATTTGTTGCTGAAGTATCTGCCAAAAGCTGGCTCCCCGTTTATTTTGACGTTCATGCGCCCTTGTTGACAGAAAGTTAAAACCGTCCGGGTTGTAGTTTGCAACCAATTATCACGGGTTTGATGGAAAACCGTGCAATTGCAGGACAAATTCCCGCAAATTTAGCAAATTCAGTTGATCTGACTGCAGATTAGGCAGGTTTGGTTTCGTTATTTCATTGCTGCTGTCGAAAAGCTGGCCCAAGCTGGTCTTTGATACGTTGTTTAAGGATATCAATAATGCCGGCCATCGACCTTCCATTTTCCCCAATAGAATATAGCCGCCGCCTAGAGCTGGTGCGCAGCGAAATGGCGGCGCGGGGCTTGGACGCCTTGTTTGTGACGGACCCCAGCAACCAGGCGTGGCTAACCGGATACGACGGATGGTCATTTTATGTGCATCAAGGCGTAATTGTTTTGCCGGACGCCGATCCGATCTGGTGGGGCCGCAACCAAGACACCAATGGCGCGTTGCGAACGGTGTGGATGGGCCCCGATTCTGTGCGGGGTTACGCGGATGGCTTTGTACAATCTACCGAACGGCACCCGATGCAAGACCTCGCGGTTCATCTGGCAGCGGCGGGGGTAGAGGCGGGGCGCATCGGCGTCGAAATGGACAACTACTATTATTCCGCCAAGGCGCATGCATCGCTGTGTGAAAGCCTGCCCAAGGCGCAGGTGGTTGATGCCACGGCGTTGGTGAATTGGAAGCGCACGGTTAAATCCGAACCGGAACTGGCGTTTATGCGCAAAGCAGCGTTGATTTCCGAAAAAATCGTTGATGGGCTGCTTGAACGGGTTGAACCGGGCGTGCCGAAGAATGAAATCGTTGCCGAGATTTATCGCGACGCAATTCGCGGCGTTGACGGGGCGTGGGGGGATTACCCTGCGATCGTTCCTTTGCTGCCATCAGGGTCAGACGCCGCCGCGCCGCATTTGACATGGGATGGCAGACCCTTTGCGACGGGCGAGGCGACATTCTTTGAAATCTCAGGGTGCTATCGCCGATATCACGCACCGTTCTGCCGGACGCTGTTCCTAGGCACGCCGCCCGATTTCCTGAAGCGCGCCGAGGCGGCATTGGTCGAAGGGTTGGAAGCCGGTTTGAAAAAAGCCCGCGCTGGAAACCGCGCCTGCGATGTTGCAAATGCGCTGGCAGCGCCGCTGGAAAAGGCGGGGATCGAACGCGGCGCGCGCTGCGGTTATCCCATCGGCCTGAGCTATCCACCGGATTGGGGCGAACGCACGATATCGCTGCGCGCCGAGGATGAGACCGTGCTTGAGCCGAACATGACCTTCCATTTCATGCCCGGTCTTTGGATGAAGGATTGGGGGATCGAGATCACCGAAAGCATCCGTATCCGCGAAGATGGCGCTGCCGAGACGTTCTGCAACAGACCCCGGCAGATGTTCGTAAAATGACGCTGCAAGCCACCGTTGATCTGCTGGACCGGCTGATCGCGTACCCGACCGTTTCAACCGATAGCAATCTTGAACTGATCATCGACCTGTCCGGCAGGCTGCAATCGCTGGGCGCACGGACCCATATCTTTGGCGATGAAACCGGGTCCAAGGCCACGTTGTTCGGGTCATTGGGGCCGGATGCGCCGGGCGGCGTGTTGCTGTCGGGGCATTCCGATGTCGTGCCGGTGACCGATCAGGATTGGTCAAGCGACCCGTTCCAGATGCGTCAGGCCGATGGGCGGCTTTACGGCCGCGGCACCTGCGATATGAAGGGGTTTATAGCGGCAACTGTTGTGATGGCGGAACACTATGCCGCCTTGCCGCTAAAACGCCCGGTCCATTTTGCGTTTACCTATGACGAAGAAACCGGATGTCTGGGCGCGCAGGCATTGATACCCGAGCTGAACCGTCTTGGCATCAAGCCTGACATCGCCATCATCGGCGAACCGACCGAGATGCGCGTGATCGAGGGGCATAAAGGCTGCTGTGAATATACCACGCGGTTTGAGGGGCTTGAGGGGCACGGGTCCTCCCCCGATCTGGGTGTGAATGCCGCTGAATATGCCGTGCGCTATGTCACAAGGTTGATGGCGCTGCGCGAGGATTTGCGCGCCCGTGTCCCCGAGGGCAGCCGATTTGATCCACCCTATACCACAATCAATATTGGCGGAATTCGTGGCGGACATGCGCATAATGTGATCGTCGGCAAGGCTGAGGTCGATTGGGAGTTCCGCCCGGTGCAAACGCGTGATTTTCGGTTCGTCAAAGAGACGATGGAGGCGTTTGTCGAACAGGATTTGCTGCCGCAAATGCGAGCGGTGTACCCGCAGGCCGATATCTCGACCGAGACATTGGGCGAGGTCGTGGGCCTTGAGCCGATGAGCGAAAACGCAGCGCGTGATCTTGTGGCGGGTTTGGTGGGCGCGAACGGGGCTGACGTTGTCCCCTTTGGCACCGAGGCAGGCCTGTTTCAGCAGATGGGCATGGACGTGGTCGTTTGCGGGCCGGGGTCCATTGCGCAGGCGCATAAGCCCGATGAATTCGTCAGCCTTGATCAGCTCGAAAGCTGCCTTGGTATGTTGGAACGTCTTGGTCAGAGGTTGGTGTAGGGGCGCAAGGATACCTCGCGCCCCGAAAGAGATTTAGCCCAAAGGCGAGTCGGCGTCGTGAATGTGGTCTTCGGCCGCGTGCAGCAGATCGTCGTCCTTGAGCGCGGTATAGGTTTCATCCAGCGCTTTCGTCGCGCGGGTCATAAAGATGTCGATTTCCTCGGGCGTGATCACCAGCGGCGGGGAGATGATCATCCGATCGCCCACGTGACGCATAACCAGATTGTTGGCAAAACAGCGTTCGCGGCACATATAGCCGACGGTGCCTGTGGCCCCCGCGAATTTTGACCGCGTTTCCTTGCGCGGGCTTAGGGGCAGGGATGCCATCAGGCCCGATACGTTGACGCCCCCCACAAGCGGGTGTTCGGCCAGTTTATCCAACCCTTCCTGAAGGGCAGGTGCCGCCACGTTGTTGACGTGGTCCAGGATGTTTTCATCTTGCATGATGCGCAGGTTTTCCAACGCCACGGCGGAACAGACCGGATGACCGGAGTAAGTGTAGCCGTGGTTGAATTCGCCTGAACCGATCACTTCGGCGATTTCATCACAGACAATGGACCCACCGATGGGCTGGTAACCAGAGCTGAGGCCTTTGGCGATCGTCATGATGTGCGGTTTGATCCCCATGGTTTGCGAGCCGAACCAATTACCGGTGCGGCCAAATCCACAGATCACCTCGTCTGCGATGATCAGAACATTGTATTTATCGCAAATGCGTTGGATTTCCGGCCAGTAGGTGCTGGGCGGCACGATAACGCCGCCCGCGCCTTGGACGGGTTCACCGATAAAGGCCGCGACATTGTCTGCACCCAGCTCAAGGATTTTCGCCTCAAGCTCTTGGGCGCGGGCAAGGCCGAATGCCTCGGGTGTTTGATCGCCGCCTTCGGCCCACCAATCGGGTTGGTTGATATGGTGGATGCCCGGGATCGGCATGCCGCCTTGTTCGTGCATATAGGTCATACCGCCCAGCGACCCCGACCCCATCGACGACCCGTGATAGGCGTTCTTGCGACTGATGATGTGGGATTTTTCCGGTTTACCCTTCATCGCCCAATAGGTGCGCACCATGCGGATGTTGGTATCGTTCGCCTCGGAGCCGGAACCGGCAAAGAACACGTGGTTCAGATCACCGGGCGCGAGCTTTGCGATTTCTGTGGCCAAGGCGATTGCCGGTACATGGGATGTCATGAAGAACGTGTTGTAATAGTTCAGTTCAAGCATCTGGCGCGCTGCGACGTCGGCCATTTCCTGACGGCCATAGCCAATGTTCACGCACCAAAGGCCCGCCATCCCATCAAGGATTTCATTGCCCTCGCTGTCGGTCAGGTAAACGCCTTTGGCCTTGGTGATGATGCGCGCGCCTTTGGCGGCCAATTCATCATTTGTGGTAAACGGGTGCATATGATGCGCGGCGTCCAGCGCCTGCAATTCAGCCGTGGGTAAGTGATTGGTAATGTAGGACATGTTTATGCACCTCAGAAGTGTGGGAGACGGTTACGCGCAGAATATGATCAAATTATGCGGAGTCAATCGAATCAGATCAAATCCACGTTGGATTAGACAGAGGCCTGAATCTGGCGGATGCCTTGGCTGACATCCTCGGCCATTGCTTGGGCTGCTGCATCAGGGTTGTTCGCGCGAAATGCGTCTAATAGGTCGGCGTGTTTGTCGGGCAAATTCGATGTGCCAAAGCGGCCGCATACGACCCTTAGCGATGGCCCAAAGCGGAGCCACAAGCGGTCAACGGTTTCGGCCATGATCGGTGCATCGGCACAGCGGTAAATCTTGGAATGGAACAGATAGTTTTGCGTCAGGTATTCGCCAATATCGCCACGCAAGATGGCCTCGTTCAGCGCGTCGTCAATCTGTTTGAGGGTCTCCAAAGTGTCCTTGGTCATGCGCATTGTCGCACGTCGCGCAAGCTCTGCCTCCAGCGTTTTTCGCATAAAACCGAGCTCTTCAACGCCTTCAGGTGACAGGACCGGCACTGAAACGCGGCGGTTCCCCTGATGTATCAACGCGCCTTCGGCAATGAGGCGGCGTAATGCTTCGCGGACGGGTGTCATGCCCGCGCCCAGCGCCGTGATTAACCCTTGAATTGTCACCGGCTGTCCGGGTGCCAGATCGCCAAACAGTATCTGGCTGCGCAGTTGCTGATAGACGTGCTGATGAGCGGGAATTCGTGCGCCTGCCGCTTGGATCGGCGTGGGGGATGTTTGTACGTCAGAACGGATCATTCAATATGCCCAAAAACTGTTCAGTTCGTGTTGCTTGCGCTATCGGCGCCTGCGTGAAATCATAAATTATCTTGTCGTAAGACGCAAAACTTGATCAAATTGACCAAAGGTCTGGATCAACCAAGCCTATCTAACGGGAGCAAAGAATGAAATATCGTATTCTAGGGGGCGTTGCCGCCACCGCAATGATCGCCACAAGCGCGCTGGGCGAGGAAGTCCGGGTTTATAACTGGTCCGACTACATCGACGAATCCTTGCTTGAGAAATTCGAAACCGAAACCGGCATTGATCTGATCTATGATGTCTTTGACAGCAACGAAGTGCTTGAAACCAAAATGTTGGCTGGCGGGTCCGGCTATGATGTCGTTGTGCCATCGGGCACGTTCTTGCAGCGTCAGATCTCGGCCGGTGCCTTTCAAAAGCTGGATAAATCTAAGCTGACGAATATCGATAACATGTGGGACGTCATTGACGACCGCGTGTCGAAATATGACCCCGGCAACGAATATGCGATCAACTATATGTGGGGCACCACCGGTCTGGGCGTGAACATCAACAAGGTCAAAGAAGTCCTGGGTGATGACGCGCCTATAGATTCGCTGGCGTTGGTTTTGGACCCGGCGAACATGGAAAAGCTAGCTGAATGTGGTGTTCAATTCCTGGATGCCCCGGCAGAGATGATCCCTGCTGCGCTGAAATTCCTGGGCGAAGACCCTGATGCGCAAGACCCTGAAATCATCGCCAAAGCTGAGCCCGTGCTGGCCGCAATTGCACCGTTCGTTCAGAAATTCCACAGCTCTGAATACATCAACGCCTTGGCCAACGGCGATATCTGCGTGGCCTTTGGGTGGTCGGGCGATATTCTGCAGGCACGTGACCGCGCAGCTGAGGCGGATAACGGCGTAGAGATCGAATATTATGCACCGAAAGAGGGTGCTTTGATGTGGTTCGACAACATGGCGATCCCTGTGGACGCGCCCAATCCGGACGCCGCGCATAAATTCCTGAACTTCATCATGGATGCGCAGAACATGGCCGCAGCGTCGAACTATGTTTACTATGCGAATGGCAACAAGGCGAGCCAGGAGTTTCTGGTCGAAGACGTGATCGGGGATACCGCGATTTACCCAGACGCGGCGACACTGGAAAACCTCTATACAACGTCGCCTTATGCGCCCAAGGTTCAACGTGTTGTGACGCGTCTTTGGACCAAGGTTAAATCCGGCACCTAAGCTGGTTCTGACAGGGCAAGGTCACCCGGCCTTGCCCCTTTTCCGCCCCCGCCGCCTGTCGGACTGTGCAAAGGAATGCCCCCTAAGTGAGCCAGAAAATTTTCGCCCCTTGGGATAACCCGAATGAAAAGCCGCTGATCCGGTTTGAGAATGTCACCAAGCAGTTTGGTGATTTCACTGCGATCGACGATCTGACACTGAACATCTACGAGAAAGAATTTTTTGCGCTGCTGGGGCCGTCGGGCTGCGGCAAGACCACGATGATGCGTATGCTGGCCGGTTTTGAAAATCCGACCTCGGGCAAGATGGAACTGGCGGGCAAGAACATCGCCGGTATTCCGCCCAACAAGCGGGCGGTGAACATGATGTTCCAATCCTATGCGTTGTTTCCGCATCTAAGTGTTTGGGAAAATATCGCCTTTGGCCTTAAGCGCGGCGACATGGACAAACGCGCCATTGCCACCCGTGTCGAAGAGATGCTTAAGCTGACGCGACTGAGCAAGTTTGCAGGCCGAAAACCGCATCAGATTTCAGGCGGCCAGCGTCAGCGGGTTGCCCTTGCGCGGTCCTTGGCCAAGGCACCAAAGCTGCTGCTGTTGGATGAACCGCTTGGCGCTTTGGACAAGAAGCTGCGGCAAGATACCCAGTTCGAGCTGATGGATATCCAAGAAAGCACGGGTACGACATTTGTCATTGTGACCCACGACCAAGAAGAAGCGATGACCGTCGCAAGCCGGGTCGCGGTGATGGACGAAGGGCGTATCATTCAGGTGGCAACGCCCGATGGTATATATGAGGCCCCCAATTCCGTTTATGTCGCTGATTTCATCGGGGACGTGAACATTATCGAAGGAACGGTGAAACCTGCGGGGGATGGTATGTACTCGCTCGCTTGGGCCGAGAATGAGCCGCCGTTTTTGGCGACCTCGGATGTGCCGTTCAGCGACGGGCAAAACGCGCATCTTGCCATTCGACCGGAAAAAATCTTGATCACCACCGAAAAACCCGAAGAAGCCAAGAATGCCGTGCAGGGCAGCGTGTTGGATATTGCCTATCTGGGCAACCTCAGCACCTATTATGTTCAGCTGGCGGGCGGGCAAATCATCAAGGCGCAGACGGCAAACACCCGTCGTCTCTCCCGGCGGAGTATCACCTGGGAGGATAAAGTCTGGATCTCGTGGAACGCGACAGCTGGCGTGCTGTTAGCGGAATGAATATGCGGCGCTTTTTCCTGATCGCGGTGCCGTATGGCTGGCTATTGGCGCTGTTTCTGATCCCGTTCTTTATCGTGTTCAAGATATCGCTGTCTGATTTGGCACTGTCTATTCCGCCCTATACGCCGACGATGAAAGACGGCTTTGGCCAGATGATCAAAGCCTTTGATTTTGAGAACTTTGTTTTTCTGACGACAGACGATCTCTATTGGAAGGCCTATCTTAGCAGCCTTAAGATCGCGTTGATTTCGACGGTTCTGGCGCTGCTGGTCGGGTATCCGATGGCCTACGGTATGGCCCGTGCGCCCGAGGAATGGCGGCCAACCTTGATGATGTTGGTGATCCTGCCGTTCTGGACCAGCTTTCTGATCCGCGTCTATGCGTGGGTCGGCATCCTAAGCAACGAGGGGTTCCTGAACCAGTTTTTGCTGTGGACCGGTCTGATTTCGACCCCGCTGACCATTATGAACACGACCACGGCCGTCTATATCGGGATCGTCTATACGTATCTCCCTTTCATGATCCTGCCGATTTACGCAGCACTTGACCGATTGGATGAATCCCTGATCGAAGCCGCCGAAGATTTGGGATGTTCGCGCATCAAGGCATTCTGGCTGGTGACAATTCCGCTGTCTCGTAACGGTATTGTCGCGGGTTGTTTTCTGGTCTTTATCCCCGCGCTAGGTGAATTTGTCATTCCATCGCTTTTGGGCGGTTCCGGCACATTGATGATCGGCAAGGTTCTGTTCGAGGAATTCTTTAACAACCGCGATTGGCCTGTGGCCAGCGCCGTTGCTGTGATCTTGTTGCTGATCCTGATCGTGCCGATCATTCTGTTCCAGCGCAACCAGCAGCGCCAAGCGGAGGCCGATACATGAGACGTACAAGCTGGTTCAACGTCACATCGCTGACCCTTGGGTTTGCGTTCTTGTACCTGCCGATGGTTTTGCTGGTTATCTACAGCTTTAACAGTTCGAAACTGGTGACAGTCTGGGCAGGGTTTTCGACCAAATGGTATGGCGAGCTGGTCCAGAACGAGGCATTTTTGGATGCTGCGCTGGTCACGCTAAAGGTGGCCGTGGCGTCATCAACTCTGGCCACTATACTGGGCACAATGGCGGCCTATGTGCTGGTGCGGGGCGGGCGGTTCTTGGGGCGTACGTTGTTCTCGGGCATGATCTATGCGCCGCTCGTGATGCCCGAAGTGATCACGGGTCTGTCGCTATTGCTGTTGTTCATCGGATTGGGGTTGGACCGTGGCGTGCTTACCATCGTCTTGGCGCATACTACGTTTTCGATGTGTTACGTGTCGGTCGTTGTATCATCGCGCTTGGTGTCGTTTGACCGCTCGCTTGAGGAAGCAGCCCTTGATCTGGGGTGCTCGCCCTTTGATGCGTTCCGGCTTGTTACATTGCCCATCATTGCACCGGCTGTGATTTCGGGCTGGTTGCTTGCGTTCACCTTGTCGCTGGATGACTTGGTGATTGCATCGTTTACCACTGGCCCTTCTTCCACCACCCTCCCGATCAAGATCTGGAGCGCGGTGCGTTTGGGCGTGTCGCCCGAGATCAACGCATTGTCGACGATCATGATCGGTATCGTTACAGTGGGTGTGATTAGTGCTTCGTTGATTTCCAAGCGTAATGCGGTCAAAGCACAACAGGAGATGCAAGCAGCGGAACGTGGGGCAACTTGAAGCGTATTTTCGATGACTTCGCTTACAGCGATACACCGCGGGCTTATTGCTGGTGGGATGAAACCTGTGAGGATGTAGCCCGGCCGTCTTTGGACCGGGACGAAACCTGTGATGTTGTAATCATCGGTGGCGGCTTCACGGGGCTGTCAGCGGCCTTGCGTCTGGCGCAGGCGGGCGTAAAGGTCATCGTCCTAGAAAACCGTTATGTCGGCTGGGGTGCTTCGGGGCGCAACGGCGGGTTTTGCTGTCTTGGTGGCGGTCGCCTAAGCGACCAAGCGCTTGATCGGAAGTTCGGCCGCGACAGCCGGATTGCCTTTCGGCAAGCAGAATTGGCTGCGGTCAAAATGGTCGAAACCCTAGCGACAGAACATAATATCGAGATTGATCGCCATTCCGAAGGCGAGACCGAGCTGGCACATCGCCCCAAGGAAATGGCGGCTTTGCGTGCGCGTGTTCCGGAAATCAAGGAAAACTACGGCCTTGATGCGACGCTGATCGAAAAGCGGGAGCTTGCAGCGCACGGGCTGAGCGGCGATTTCCACGGTGCGCTGACCATCCCTGCCGGTTTTGCCTTGAACCCACGGAAATATGTGACGGGCCTCGCCGCTGCGGCCGAACAGGCAGGCGCGGTTATTTACCACAACACAACGGCGCAAAACATCGTCAAGACATCCAGCGGGTACCAAGTTCAGACAAAAATCGGATCTGTCAAAGCGAAGAACCTGCTTGTCGCGACGAACGGATATTCCTCGGAAGATATGCCAGATTGGCTGGCGGGCCGATATATGCCCGCGCAATCCAGCGTGATTGTAACCCGTCCGCTGACCGACGATGAGATCAACGCGGCCGGCTGGTTTAGCAATCAAATGGTCTATGACAGTAGGTACCTTTTGCATTATTTCAGGTTGATGCCTGACCGCCGGATGCTTTTTGGGATGCGTGGCGCGTTAATGACGGGCCCGGCGGCCGAAGCACGCGCAATTGCTAACGTCCGGCGGGAGTTCGAACAGTTCTTTCCAGCCTGGAGACATGTCGAGACGCCCTATGGCTGGTCCGGCATGGTCTGTCTGGCCCGCGACCACATGCCATTCGTAGGGGAAGTGCCTGATAACAAAGGTATGTATGCAAGCCTTTGTTACCATGGAAACGGCGTTGCGATGGGAACCTATTGTGGCGCGCTTGCGGCCAGCGCCATATTGGAAGAAACCGATACGCTCCCCTTCCCGGTGGCAGTCAAAACGCCCCTATCCCAATTCGAGTTTGGTGGATTCCGGCGGGCGTTGTTGCCGTTTGCCTATCTGTGGTATGGGCTCGCTGATCGATAGCGCATGTTTCCGAACATGCGTCGTACTAATTGATATCAATAGAATTTGAGGGGGTCGACCTATGAAGATTGCGATGATTGGCACAGGTTACGTCGGTTTGGTTTCCGGTGTTTGTTTTTCTGATTTTGGTCATGACGTTGTTTGCGTCGACAAAGACCCAAATAAAATTGCTCTGCTTGAGAAAGGGATTGTTCCGATTTTCGAGCCCGGTCTTGATGATCTGATGGCGAAAAATGTTAACGCTGGCCGGCTGTCCTTTTCCATAGATTTGCAAGCGGCAGTCGATGGTGCTGATGCTGTGTTTATCGCGGTTGGAACGCCGACCCGTCGGGGCGACGGGCATGCTGATCTGACCTATGTCATGGCCGCCGCGACCGAGATTGCGGATGCCTTGACCGGCTATGCGGTGATCGTGACGAAATCGACCGTTCCCGTCGGTACGAACCGGCAGGTACAAGAGGTCATTTCCAAAGCGAACCCCAAAGCCGAATTTGATATTGCGTCAAACCCCGAGTTTCTGCGCGAAGGGGCCGCGATCGATGATTTCATGCGCCCGGACCGTGTTGTTGTTGGCGTTGAAGATGCGCGTGCCGCTGAAGTGATGGGCGCGATTTACCGCCCACTATCACTCCGTGAATTTCCAATCATGTTTACCGATTTGGAAAGCGCCGAAATGATCAAATACGCGGCCAACGCATTTCTTGCGATGAAGATCACATTCATCAACGAGATCGCGTCGCTTTGCGAGCGTACCGGCGCAGATGTTAAAATGGTTTCCAAGGGGATGGGCCTTGATAATCGGATCGGCTCAAAGTTTTTGCATGCGGGCCCCGGTTATGGCGGAAGCTGTTTTCCCAAAGATACGCAGGCACTTGCACGTATGGGCCAAGATCACTCTGTCCCGATGCAGTTGACCGAAACGGTTATCAAGGTGAACGACGAGGTGAAACGCAGGATGGTCGATAAGGTGGTCGATATCTGTGGTGGATCGGTAAATGGCAAAACAATTGCTGTTCTTGGCGTTACGTTCAAACCCAACACGGACGATATGCGCGATGCGCCCAGCCTTACAATCGTGCCCGCGCTTGTCGGAAACGGTGCAAAGGTGCGTGTGGTGGACCCTCAAGGCAAGCACGAGGGCGAGGCCCTATTGCCGGGCGTTTCCTGGCTCGACGATGCGTATCTTGCTGCTCAAGACGCAGATGCATTGGTGATCTTGACCGAGTGGAATGAATTCAGGGCGCTGGATTTGAAGCGGATGGCAGACCGCATGTCGACGCCCGTCATGGCAGATTTGCGCAATATCTATACCCCCAAAGATGCCGAAAATGCTGGGTTTAATGCCTATGTTTCCATCGGTCGCCAAGGTTTTGGTATTTAATCGGCCTCTCGCAATGCGGTGACATCGGTCGTTGAAATCTTGCTCCCGCCCGCAAGAATCAGATGTGTGGAACCTTCTTCGATCCTCGCTTCTGTGATGCGTGAATATGTTGCGGCTTCTGTCTCATTGATCAATTCCCCGGCCTTAAAGCTTTCTACCTTGAAACTGTAATTCCCGCTCGGAAAGGCCGCGCCGGTTGACGAAAGGCCGGCCCATTGTACAGGCTCGTCAGATACGGGAATAAGGCCTCGCTGCACTTCTGCGCCTTGCGCGTTGTAGGTGACCAGTTCAGCACGATCTGCCCCCGCAGCCGGGGTCGGCAGCACAGTGATGGGGGTGCCGTTGAATTCGGCGGGGGCAGATGTGCGTGCCTCCATCCCGATCCAACTTGCGATTTGGCTGATGCCGCCGCCGCTAAGCTGCGCTGACAAGGCGGTAAGCAGATCATTTGAGAGCACCTGCTGTTCAACCATCGAAAACTGCGCCAACTGCGCAGAGTATTCGGAGCTATCAATAGGTTCCAGCGGATCTTGATAGCGCGCCTGCGTGGTCAGCATTTGTAGAAATGTTTCAAAATCGGATGAAATGACGCTTTTGGGTTTTACGGCAGTTGCGGGGGGCTGTGTTGTCGCAGCGGAAAAATTCGGTTCGGTGACTGTCATGTAAATTTCTTCCTATAAACGGATATCAAGACCGGCGTTGCCGAGCGACGTTGGCTGGCTTTCAGAAACCGCGCCCGCGACGGGTCCGGCAGGTTGCTCCTCTGCAATCGAGTTTTCGCGGCTTAGGGTGTCGGGCTGCTCGCCCGTATCGTTACCCTCATGGCTGAAAGAAAAACCTGGGTCCGTATACCCGAGCAGCCTTAATTCTTGGTCAAGCTGATCAATGTTCCGCCGCAACATATCGAGGGTTTCAGGGCGTTCAGCCTGAACGCTCACAACCAGCCCACCTTCGGCTTGGCTGATCGACAGCCGGACGCGGCCAAGCTCTTCTGGGCTGAGAGCGACGTCCACAGATTTTCCGCCACTTGTGTGGATGATCTCTGCCAATTGCCGGGGGATATGTTGCGGGATGCCCGCCTTTGCCGCAAATTGCGTCGGTGTCTGAGAGACGCTGCGGGATTGCTCGGTCAGTTGGGTTTGTATCAATTCACCTTCTGATTCTTCACCGGATAGGCTAAGGGAAAGGCGAAAATCATCTGCTGCACCACTTGGTTGAGGCGGCTGCACCGTTAAGTTTTGCGTATTCGCCACGCGCGTTAGAGCAGTCAATGTACTTCGAGGTTTATCCGTAGTGATGTTTTCAGCACCCGCGCCATTCGTAGCTTGTGTGTTATCTCGTGCTGCGCGTTCGGTTTTTGTTTTCGGCATCTCTGCTGACTGGTTGGGCACTAACGTACCCTGCGGGGCCGCCGGTGAACTATGGCCCGCACCGGCCGGTGTTGCGGTAAGCCCGGTCTGCGAAGATTGAGAAAACTCAGGCTGAACTGTCGTATGGCTGCGATTCTGCGTTGCATTTGATGTGCTTGGCAGCTCTCTCGGCGGAGTGAGCGTGGCCCTAGGAGGGGGGGCAGAATCCGTGGGTGACGGTTTCTTTGCACCAGACGGGTCCAATGAAGCCCCCAGTTTTTGCCCTTCGGCTGCGCCAGAGGCTTTTGAATCCTGCCTTAAGGCCTCGATACTGAAATGCTCCACTTCTTTGGCGGAGCCGGCGTTGGCGAGATTCAAGGAATCGGCACCAGTGGGCACTGCGGGTTGTACCCCCAAGGGCCTGTTCGGTGCTTCAGGGCTATGATTTTGCACTGCAGCTGAGGGATGAAGCACGTCGTGACTGCCCGCTGGCTTGATTGCTTGGACGCTTTCAGGGCGTTTTGATGTGAGTGCCGCAGGCGTTTGAGGACCGTCAGCCTGTGACTGCTCCTGCGACCCCTGCGGGCGCAAAGCCGCAATGGGCATACCCGCCCGCACGGCAGTCATTTCCGGCGCGGGTTGCGGCCTGGTTTCGGTTGCGGATGTTGCGGAAACCACGGGGCGCACTTGCGCAGCAGTTGTTCCGCTCAAGTGGTCGCGGGAGCTGGCTGTGGCCGCAACATTCCTCTGAGTTTGGCTCGCGTTAGGCCAAAGTGATACCTCTGCAAGGCTTTGAAACGAACGTTCCCCGGCAATGCCCTTTCCCGCGACCGGCTCTTTCTTCCAGCGCTGATTAGCCACTTCGATAGGGGCCTCGTCAACCATCATGATTTCTTCGTTTTCAAGCGCACCCTGAACCGGCTTTTCCAGCTGTTCAGGGTCTGCATCGACATCGGATTCAGCAACCGTTTGAGGATGCGTTTCATCGGCTTCGTTGTCGGCTGCGCTTGGATGCCTGCCCGAGATATCGTCACTTTCGCGCGGTTCGCCAGCTTGAGATAGCCCCGAGAATATCGCCGAAAATGTCGTGTTGTTTGCGCCTGTCGCCCGCGACTGATTCTGAGAGTCGCTGCCCAATTCGGTCGATCGGTGATTTGCTTTTGCGCCATTTCCGATCACTGGACCGAGCGTATCTGACAACTGCATCTATCTACTCCAAAAGGGCATTTCGGTTCGTGATGACTATGACGAGAGATAGTTACCGGTTGTTTACCGCTTTCTGAGCATGATCAGCAAAGTACGTGCAATTTAAGGAATAATGACATGGATATCCCGGCGATACGGGGCGGCTCGGGTCACGTGGGTGGCCAGCAGAAGCGTCTTTATGAAACTGCGCAAGAACTTGAAGCCACGTTTTTGGCTGAAATGCTAAAATCTGCAGGGCTCGGAGAAGCCCGAGACAGTTTTGGAGGGGGTGCAGGAGAAGAGCAGTTTGGGTCATTTCTGCTGCAACAGCAGGCGATGCAAATTGTTAAGGCCGGCGGCATCGGCCTCACGGAAACCCTATTTCAAGCATTGAGAGACAGAACCGATGACCAAACAAATTGATACATTAATTGAGTCACTTGACGATGTTTTAGAGGCCGAGCGGTCTGCGTTGATCAAGGGAAAGCTAGAGCTGCTTACGAACATGGCGGACCAGAAAGAAGCGCTAATTGAGGCCCTAAACAGCGCAAAGGTGGATGATGATGCGCCGCTTAAGCTGTTGGATGTAAAGGTGAAACGGAACCAAGCGCTTTTGAATAACGCGCTTGATGGTATTCGCAAGGTTACGCGCCGGATGGCGGCCTTTCGGCGGGTACAGGCATCCCTCGAGACCTACGATAAAAATGGCGACAAATGTGTTGTAGAGGTCGCGCCCAAATCCTCGGTCGAGCGTCGCGCCTGATTTTGAATCAAATGCTGGTCATTGGGGCGGGCTATATTAGGGAGCTGTTAAGCGAAACAAGAACATGGTGGTCGTGCATCCGAGGTCGGATGGCGCACCATTTTGTAGTTGAATGTGTGCACAGGTCAGAATGGCATTTTGGTCCAGCCCCAGGGGGGAGGGCCGCAAACGGACGCAAAGCGTCATTGACTAAAGGAACATGTTCATGTCGAGCATTAACACAAACAACGGCGCAATGGTTGCGCTTCAAACTCTTCGTTCCATCAACAAGGACCTGTCTGCGACACAAAGCGCTATTTCGACAGGTAAAGACATCAACACAGCGAAAGACAACTCTGCAATCTGGGCGATTTCCAAGGTTATGGAGTCTGATGTTGCTGGTTTTGAAGCGGTTCAGGATTCCCTCGCGGTGGGTGAATCCACGGTTGCGGTTGCCTCTGCTGGTGCAG
This sequence comes from Sulfitobacter sp. AS59, assembly GCF_038899995.1. Taxonomy (NCBI): domain Bacteria; kingdom Pseudomonadati; phylum Pseudomonadota; class Alphaproteobacteria; order Rhodobacterales; family Roseobacteraceae; genus Sulfitobacter; species Sulfitobacter sp. AS59. Next base: position 214,732 of record NZ_JBBMQK010000003.1, on the reverse strand, counting down.
AACAGATCGTTGAAACGCTGAAAGAAATGAAGGCGCTCTCTGTCGCTGGCCAATCTGAAACTGCTGATTTCGCAAAAATCGATGCGGATATGCAGGAAAAGATCGCCCAGATTACTGCGATCACAGAAGGATCCCAGTTCAACGGCGTAAACCTTCTTAAGGATGATATTGACGGAAACGCCAGTACCAGCCTGACAGTGGTTTCATCGCTGGACCGCGTTGGTTCAGGTGCACCTACGGTAACCACGATTGACGTTGCCACAGCGGACTTTACCACAAACCTAGATGCCACAACCATCACACCGATCACGGATTCGATAACGGCTGCAACTGCGTTTGCTGACATCGAAAGCTTCTTGATCGTTGCAATTGATGGCGCCGCGGCACTTGGTGCGTCTGCTCAACGGATCTCCGACCAAGGGGAATTCATGAGCAAACTAAGCGATGCTGTGACATCCGGTATCGGCTCTCTGGTTGACGCTGATATGGAAGCGGCGTCCGCGCGGCTTCAAGCGCTGCAAACTCAGCAGCAGCTGGGCGTGCAATCGCTCTCCATTGCGAACCAGGCACCGCAGACAATCCTGTCGCTCTTCCGGTAAGCGAACAGTCCCGGGCGCGTTTGATCGCGCCCGGGACATTCGCAGCGGAACTTCATAATACAGGAAAGGCTTCCCAGTGAACGCAATGAATTTGGCTCAGCGCGCGTATGCGCCCACGACGGCACCTACAAAGTCCAATAGAAGCATGGAATATGATGTGATCGCAAAGATCACTTACCGGCTAAAGAAAGCTATTGAAGCGGATGAGTTAGGCCCATTGCTTGATGCGCTTCACGAAAACAGAAAGCTTTGGCGCATGTTGGCGGTGAACGTCGCCGACCCGGAAAATTTGCTTCCCGAAGATCTGCGCGCACGCATTTTTTATCTCTCGGAATTCACGAACCAGCATACGACCAAGGTGATAAGGAAAACCGCGTCTGCTGTACCATTGCTCGAGGTGAATACCGCGATTTTGCGCGGCCTTAGAACTGAAGGATCAGCGTCATGACCGGCCTTGTTCTTAAGCTTAGCCCCAAAGAGCGGGTTCTCATAAACGGTGCCGTCATTGAGAACGGTGATCGCCGCAGCCGACTGGCGATTATGACGCCAGATGCGCATATTTTGCGGCTTCGTGATGCAATCCACCCTGAAGAAGCCAAAACGCCGGTAAGGCGGGTTTGCTACGCACTGCAACTGGTGCTTTCCGGGGATAGCGATCCGGACGACGTATACCTATCGCTTCTTCGTCAGATCGAGGAGCTGAGCCAAGTATTTACAGATGGCGACAGTCGGGCTGTATTGACGGAAGCCAGTACAGCTATCATCGCAACACAGCATTACCGCGCGATGAAGGCCTTGAAATCATTGTTCCCGCGCGAGGATCGTTTGATGGCTGTGGGGGCACCGTAATGTTCCAACCTGTCCTCCCATTTTCAGGCTTAACAGGCTGGCGTTTTCTCCAGAATACATACGACCGCCAGTTTGAGACATTCTCCAAATCCGTGGAGTTGAAGCGGGACGCGGAGTATTTCCAAGAGAAGATCGCAAGCATTGAGACAGCCGAGGATCTGGTAAAAGACAGGCGGCTGCTGAGTGTCGCGCTTGGCGCTTACGGGCTGCAGGATGATATTGATAACCGGTATTTCATTCAAAAAATCCTGGAAGAGGGGACGTCGAATGAGGATTCTCTTGCGAACCGGTTTGCGGACCCGAAATACGCCGAATTTTCTAAGGCTTTCGGTTTTGGACCGGGTGAGGTTCTACAAACTGTAAACTCTGACTTTTCAACCAAGATGATTGAATTGTATCAAGCGAATAGTTTCGAGGTGGCTGCCGGCGAACAAGACACCACAATGCGGATCGCCCTTTATGCGCAGCGCGAGATGAGCGAGCTGGCGACATCCGACGGGTCTATCGACACGAAGTGGTTTACCATTATGGGGGACCCACCTTTGCGGAGCGTGTTTGAGAATGCTCTCAACCTACCTGAGGCGTTTGGTCAAATCGACATCGATCAGCAATTAAGCGTTTTCAAAGAAAGGGCTAAAAAACAATTTGGTACGGATGATGTTTCAGTTTTTTCAGACCCGGATAAACTCGACGACTTGATCACAACATTCATCGTCCGTGAACAGCTCAGCAATTTCAATTCCAGCCTGTCATCTGGCTCTATCGCCTTAACCTTGTTGCAACGCTAGATTGCTGATTTAGCAGGGCCGCTCAGCTTGGCTGCGGTCTTTGTCCGACGAAGGAGAAGCTCTAGCTGGTTAAAAGACTGCGAAATTTCTCCGCTGTCATGACTTCCCAAAAAAGCCTCAAGCGCGGGCCAAAGGGCAATTGCGAGGTCAATATCCTGATCTGATCCTGGAGAGTACAACCCTGCTTGGATCATGGTCGCATTATGCTCATAAGTTGATGTGATCCTGCGCACCTCCTGTATGGTTTTATTTTGTGCTTCGGTCGCCGCGGCAGGTAGGCATCGCGAGACTGATCGCAACAAATCGATCGCGGGAAATCTCCCCCGCTCCGCTATTTCCCTTTCCAAAACAATGTGCCCGTCCAACACCCCCCGAAGAATATCAGCGATGGGTTCTTCCATGTCAGAGCCAGCGACAAGAACGCTAATGATCGCGGTAATGGCACCTTGGTCATATTGGCCGGGCCCGGCCCGTTCGCATAATTGCATAATAAGGTGCGCGGTTGATGGCGGATGCCCCCGCAAGACAGGTGCTTCGCCAGCTGCCACTGCGACCTCTCGATGTGCTTCGGCAAAGCGGGTAATGGAATCTGCCAAGAAAAGAACGGATTTTCCCTGGTCTCGGAAATACTCGGCGACAGCCATCGCGGTCCATGCACATCGGCGTCGCAAAAGGGGTGATTGATCTGAAGTTGCGGCAACAATAACGGCACGTTTCAAACCGTATTCACCAAGAACATTATCGACAAAATGCCTCAGTTCTCTTCCTCTCTCTCCTATCATCGCGATTACCACGACGTCGGATTTCATCTGCGTTGCGAGCGTGCCCAGCAAGGTGGATTTACCGACGCCTGACCCGGCAAAAAGCCCCACGCGCTGTCCTTGCGCAATTGGTAAAAGGGTGTTGGTGATCGCTAGTCCTGTTTCAAGCCGGTCGCCAAGCGGTTTTCGCGTTGCTGCCTTTGGCGGATGCGCGCGTAGGTTCTGAACCTCGCTGCCAAAGCTTAACGGTCTGCCATCCAAGGGTTGGCCGTTTGCGTCAATTATCCTTCCAATCCAATGATTTGAAGGGAATATTTGCCCAGGTTCCCCCAATGCGATCCGGTCATTTAACGCAATGCCATCCAACGTGTCATCGGGCAAAATGATTACATTTTTGTCGATGAGCTGGACGATCTCGCCCGACAGAATATCGCCAGTCTGCAGATAAATCTTTGCCCAATCGCCAATTCGGGCACTACCACCCAAGCCCGAGGCATGCACGACGCCAGATTCGACACGTGTCACACGCCCTATCGGAGTGGCCGCCTTGATATTTCGAATTTGTTGGATAACGGCCTGAACATCTTTGGCTTCGGTCATAAAATCTCTTCCCTGTGCAAACTGTTTCTAAAGGAATCAGGGTTAAGCCTTGGTTGAAATCCAACGAAGGAGAATCCTTTGATGTTTGAGCAGTTAGAAGTGTTCAGTATGTCCTCTGCGATGGCGGTCCATGCCGGCCAGCGCCAAGCGGTTATTTCACAGAATGTGGCGAACGCAGACACGCCGAACTATGTCGCGAAAGATATCCCGGATTTTCGGGCGACCTATCGCACTGATCCAATGTCACTGTCGCAGCGGGCCACGCGGGCTGGTCACTTGCACGGGTCGGTGGCCGGCTCGCGGCAGGTTGAAGCCTTTGAAGCTGGGGAGGAAGCGGCCCCAAATGGAAACGCTGTTTCTCTTGAGTTAGAAATGCTGAAATCGGTCGAGGCAAAGCGGCAACATGACCGTGCTTTGGCGATTTATAAGTCCGCTCTTAGCGTTCTGCGCACTGCAGTTAGCAAATAGGGGTCTATAAATGAACGATTTTTCCAAATCTCTTGAGGTATCATCCAGCGGTTTGCGTGCTCAGGCAAATCGGCTGCGCCATTTGTCAGAAAACATCTCAAACGCCGACACGCCCGGGTACCGTAGAAAACTGGTGTCGTTTGAAACGGCATTCGGGTCTGGCAATACCACCGCCACAGTCGAAACCGGGCCGGTTCGCTTGGACCAAACTGTATTGGAAACCGTCTATGACCCCTCACACCCGCTCGCGAATGAATTGGGTGAGTATGAAGGTTCAAATGTGAACCTTCTTATCGAGCTGACTGACGCCAAAGAAGCGCAGCGCAGTTACGAGGCGAATCTGAAGATGTTCGAACAGACGCGCAAGATGTCAGCAGGGCTGATGGATCTATTGCGCCGTTAACCTAAAACCAAAGGAGATCCAGAATGGATATCAAAGCAATTTCCGCAGCACAAAAATACTCTGCAGCCAAACCGGCTGTCCTTGCGGATGAAAATTCCTCTTCACTCATACAAGGTATGGCTTCTGATTTCGCTCAGGTTCTCGCCAAAAGCGAGACTGCGGCCAAGGACGCCATGATCGGCGACGCTGATCCCCACGCGCTGGTTCAGGCGTTGGCGCAGACCGAGCTGGTCGTCGAAACCGCCGTCGCTGTGCGGAACAAGGTGGTTGAAGCTTATCAGGAAATTTTAAGGATGCCTGTGTAATGCTGAACGAAGTCGTTTTCTACGACACAATGCGGCAGGGTTTATGGGTTGCCTTAACGATTTCGGTCCCAATTTTAACCGTCGCGTTGATCACAGGTGTGGCAATCGGCTTGGTCCAAGCCCTGACATCGATTCAGGAAATGACCCTTACTTTCGTCCCAAAACTTGCCGCGATTGGTGCGGTTTTTTGGATATCGATGAGCTTCATGACCGAAGCGCTCGTTTCGTTCTTTCACGACCGTATCGTCCCGCTGATTATTGGAGGCTGAATGGACAACTCAAGCTACACTATCTTGACGCGCCAGTCCGGTCTTGCCCGAGAGTTGCGGGTCGTCGCAAATAATATCGCGAACTTGGCCACCACCGGCTTCCGGTCTGAAGGTGTTATCTTTTCCGAATATATTCAGGGCGTTACCAATGGGGAATCTTTGTCCATGGGTATGGGAAACGTACATAACACCAGTTTTGCGCAGGGCGTTCTGACACAGACGGGCGGCAGTCTTGATTTCGGAATCGAAGGTGACGGGTATTTCTTAATCGAGACCCCACGCGGAGAGCGGTTAACCCGCGCGGGCTCGTTTTCAGCGAATGCGCAAGGCGAGCTGGTTACACATGACGGATTCCGCGTGCTTGATGCGGGCGGAGCCCCGATATTTGTCCCCTCTGACGCGGGGCCGTTATCAGTTTCCGCGGATGGAACGCTAAGTGTTAACGGGGCCCCGATCGCCCAGTTGGGCATTGTACAACCGAATGCACCGCTCGATTTGGTGCGCGAGGATGGGGTGATGTTTCGCGCAGATGCAGGTTTTGAACAGGCGCAGGATGCACGTGTTGCTCATGGCTTTACCGAAGGGTCGAACGTCAATTCGGTGGGGCAACTGGCGCGGCTGATCGAAGTCCAGCGCGCCTATGAGATGGGTCAGAGCTTTCTTGAAAGTGAAGACGAACGCATGCGTACGGCGTTGAAATCACTGTCTCAATGACTTGAAACGAAGAAATCGGAGTAGCCACATGCGAGCCTTAAAAATAGCCGCCACCGGGATGAGCGCGCAGCAAATGCGGGTTGAAACCATTTCGAACAACCTCGCGAATATGAGCACGACCGGCTATAATGCGCGTCGTGCCGAATTTTCAGATTTGCACTATCAACAGCTTGCTCGGGCCGGGTCAATCAACGCGTCGGACGGAACGGTACTGCCCACGGGCGTCCAACTTGGCTTGGGGGTTCGGCCGGCGGCGGTTTCAATGCAGCTGGCGCAGGGTGCGCTGTCTGCCACGGGCGGCGATCTGGATGTCGCTATCGAAGGGAAGGGGTATTTCGAGGTCACCCTCCCTTCGGGGCAGGTGGCTTTCACCCGTGACGGTGGTCTTAAAAGGACCGGTGAGGGATTGATCGTTACGTCTGACGGCTTCCCGGTTTCACCTGAAATCGTCATACCCGAGGATGCCCGCAGCATTTCGATCAATTCGGGCGGCGAAGTTTTTGCGTATTTCGACGGTGATACCGCCGGTCAGTTGTTGGGGCAATTTACCATGTCCGGCTTTAGCAATGCCAAGGGCTTGGAGGCTTTGGGCGGTAACTTGTTTATCGAAACAGAAGCATCGGGGCCGGCACTTGCATCCACCCCTGGGCTGAATGGTTTGGGAACCTTGCGGCAGGGTTATCTTGAGGACAGTTCAGTTGATGCGGTTCGCGAAATTACCGAGCTGATTGAAGCGCAGCGTGGCTATGAAATGAATGCCAAGGTTATCTCCGCAGCTGATCAAATGATGGGTGCGACGACTCAGATCCGATGATTAAGTATCTGTATTTCATAGTAGCTTTGGTTTTTTCGTCATCTGTCTTGGCGGAGATCGTAGTGCCGACGCGCACCATTCGGGCTGACGCGATTATTCGTGAAAACGATGTGGCGTTGCACAGAGGTCAAAAAGCGGATGTGTTTGACCGCCTGAGCCATGTGATCGGGCAAGAAGCGCGTGTTGCACTTTATGCTGGGCGGCCCATCCGTTTCGACGAAATTGGCCCGCCCGCAATTATCAATCGAAATCAGATTGTTGGCGCGTTTTTCAGGGGCAAGGGTTTGCGAATTGCGACTGAGGTGCGTGCATTAGAGCGAGGTGGCGTGGGTGATTACATTCGGGTGATGAACCTTGCCTCGCGCGCGACGATTTTTGGTCAGGTTTTGCCGGACGGGTCAATTCAAATAAGAAATTGAGAATTGCGTATGAAAAAGATCATTCTGTTTTTCATTATTTTTGCCGGTCTGACTGCCTGTGCACGGTTTGATCATGTGGGTCGCGCGCCAAGCTTTAGCGAGGCACTGCAAGGGCCCGAACACAGCGCGATGGTCTACGATTCGCTTCCTATGCGCCTTACGCCGGTGCGTTTGGTGGATGAATCGTCGCTTTGGTCCGGTGGGCGGAACTCATTGCTTGGGGATCGGCGGGCAATGCAGCGTGGCGATATCATGACCGTTGTTGTTGAGATCAATGAAAATGCCGAAATTTCTAATCAAAGTGACCGTTCTCGTACCGGGTCCGAAACTCTTTCTGTGCCGGGGCTTTTCGGGATTCCGCAGCGTTTGGATGAAAAACTGCCCGACGGGGCAACTTCTGCTGATTTGGTAAGCCTCAGTTCTAACAGCAGCTCTTCTGGCGATGGGTCGGTAAAACGGAACGAAAAACTTACGCTTAGGGTCGCGGCGACAGTTGTGGACGTTTTGCCAAATGGTGTCCTGTCGATCGAGGGGACGCAAGAACTGCGGGTGAACTTTGAACTGCGGGAGCTTTTGGTAACAGGATTTGTCCGGCCCGAAGATATCTCGCGCCAAAACGAGATTACCTACGACAAAATTGCGTCCGCGCGTGTGTCTTATGGTGGCCGCGGCCAGATCAGCGACATGCAACAGCCCCGACTAGGTCAACAAATCCTTGAGGCCGTTCTTCCATTCTAGAGAAAGCCGCTATGAAAAAGCTTCTACCCATAATCGTGTTTATTATATTTGCTGCTATCGGCGTTGGTGCGGGCAAATTTTTGCAACCGGAGCCCGAGAAAGAGGTGGCGGAGGTGCCGCTGGATGAAAGCGAAACGGAAAAGCCCGTGCCCACCAGATCGCCGGATCAACCGCCAAGGGATCCCGATGAGATTATTGAGTATGTTAAGCTTAATAATCAGTTCGTGGTCCCAATCGTTGTAGATGAACGTGTGGCTTCCCTGATCGTGATGTCGCTTAGCATTGAGACAACCGATGCGAAGAAAGACGATGTCTTGCGCAAGGAGCCAAAGTTACGGGATTCCTTTTTGCAGGTGCTGTTCACCCATGCAAATTTGGGGGGGTTCAATGGAGAGTTCACCAGAGTCGATAAGCTCAACAGCCTGCGACGTCTGCTTCTTGAGGTTGCGCAACGTGATGTTGGGAAAGAAGCGGTTTACGACGTTCTGATTTTAGAGATCGCCCGTCAGGATTACTAATCTGGCCTTGTCGCCCGGTTTTGCGGCCTCAGCTGCGATGTGTTCTGGTCGAGCTTTCAATCGCCTGAAGGAGTGCTTTCTCTCGAAGCAGCTTAGTATGTTTAAGGCGCATTTTTTGGCTTAGGTCGCGGGTTACTGAAAGCTTACCAAACGCTTCTCTAACCTGCTTGAGGTGTCGGTCCTTAACAGACAGAACTTGAGCAAGCTCCAGATTCAATTGCGCTTTTTTCCGGCCCACCCATGCATTCCATGCTACATCTGCACCGATAGACCGCATTTCGAAACGCGCATTCCCTATCTCACAACTTTCCTGATGCCGGCTGTCCAACTTTGCGATCTCAGCCCGTAGTCGGGTTTCTTGCAAAGTTAATTTGCGAAACTCTTTTTGATTTTTCTCGTATTGAACTTCAAATATTTTTTCGATGTCTAGAAGTTGCCTGTTAAGTTTCATGCCCGCCCCCGTGCTTGCTTGCGCATCGCTTCGGCGAAGCGGATCGCAGCGGCGACAGCCGGAAAATGGTCGGGCGTGATCATGTCGCCGATATCTGTCGTCGCATACAATGCCCGCGCCGTCGGTGGATCACTGTGGATCGGAACATGCGCTTCGGCGGCGGCTAAACGTATGGCTTTGGCAATCTCATCTACACCTTTCGCAACACAAACCGGGGCCTCACCCGGCAGCCTGCTCCAGGTTAAAGCAACAGCATAATGCGTGGGGTTAACGATGATAACATCTGCTGTTGGAATATCGGCCATCATTTGGCTTTGTGATATCAACATGGCTCTTTGTCGGCGTTCCTGCTTTAGATGTGGATCACCTTCCGAGCTTTTCTGCTCATCCTGGATTTCTTTGCGCGACATCCTGTTTTTTCTCAGATGTTCAAAATACTGCCAAAGGGCATCCACGGCCCCGATGCCTGCCGACACCAAGACCGCGATTAACAAAAAATCTAGGCTAAGTTTGACCATAAGCGCGATGGCTGTTTGGTGATCGGTTCGCAAGACCGCGATAATATCGGCCATGCGTAGGGTAATGAATGTGGCCAAGCATGCTGAATATATACAAAGCTTTACAAAGCTCTTGGCGAACTCAAACAACCCGTTTCGACCGAACTTGTTTTTCGCATTCGAGATGACAGAAATCCGAGACAGCTTTGGCACGAGCTTTGATGGTGCAAATACCAGCGCCTTTTGGGCAAATATCGCCGCGATGACGAAAACGGCAGGCAACCCAAAGATGGGCAGCATCGCAAGAAAAATGACCCCTAACAGCCCGCCCGATATGCTGAATGCAGACCCCTCAAAGAATACTTGTATGAGATTTGGAGCTTGCTTTTGTAAGGAAACCAACGCTGTAGCCAAGTATTCCACAGTGTTCTGGCCGACAAAGCTGATAGATATGAACAACCCGGCATAAGCGGCCGCTGTAAACAAGTCTGTTGATTTGGGGACGTCCCCTTTCCTGCGGGCCTCGGCAAGTTTTTCAGCCGTGGCGTCAAAGGACTTCTCTTGATCGTCGTCTTGATCGCTCATGGCCGTAGATGGAACGGGTTAAGGATGAATATGTTCAGCGCCTCTAGCCAAGTTTGAAGCAAGACCGGCGTTGCAATGCACAGGATAAACAAACCACCCGCTGTGATGAGCGGTGCCCCGACAAAGGCGACCATCAGTTGGGGCATCGCTTTGTTGATCACGCCAAGTGCGAGGTTATACAGCAACGAAAGCACCACAAACGGGGCCGAAAGCGTAAAAGCGAGTGAAAAGGCCAAGCTGATCTGACGCACCCCCCACATCGACAGGTCAGCGGCGTTGGGGAAGGTTCCAATAGGGAGCATTTGATATGAAAATATCATCAATTGCGCGGCTCTGACATGAAGGCCGGTCGTTACTGCCAGTGCGAAAGCGGCAAAAACCAAGATATAGCCCATGGCAGGAACCGGTTCTGATGCCGCGCCGCCCAAAATCTGCGACAGAGATGTTGACTGGGCTGCAATTGACCCCGCTGTTTGAAGGGCAAGGATAAACAATCGCAACCCGATCCCAAGCATTAGTCCATTGAACGTTTCAGCCAGTGCTTGAGCAACGAAGGTGCCAAGATCGTTTGGATTTGATGTGAAGGAAATTGCGGGTGCAACGATCAAGGTGAAGGAAATAGCGATGATGATCTTTATCCGCGTCGGTATAATAGCCTCACCAAAGGCAGGCATGAGCGAAACGACGGCACCAACCCTTAAAAAAATGATAAAGCCGTGCCAAAAGCCATCGCTGATGAGCGTGTACAAAGGCCCCAATTCAGCAATCATGCTTTGACGACGCCAACCAATGCAGGGCGTGCATCGGGGCCAATTTCTTCGAAAGACATAACAGGGTTTGAGACACCCCTAGACTGCATGACGGTTTTCAGGAAACGGCGCCGTTTTGTATTGGTCACAACTGCTGCGAAAATACCGTTACGGTTGGCCTCGGCCAAGCTTTCTGCAACGCCATCGGCAAGATTGTTAAAGATATCGGGGGGCAAGGCGATGTCCAGACTTCTCTCGGACCCAATTTGATATTCGTCGAACCTCTGTTCCCATTCCGGATCAAGCTGGATTAGCGGCAATGTTCCATCCGGGCGCCGCAACTCTGCAACAAGTTGGAAGCCAAGCTTTTGACGAACATGTTCGCAAATCGCTTGTATTTGGGAGTTGCTCGCCCGTGCTTCGGCAATCGCCTCTAGTATTAATGGTAGATTGCGGACGGAGACCTGCTCATCCAGCAATAGTCGCAAGACGTTGTGGAGAACATCGATGGGGACCTTGTCGGGGATCAGCTCGTCCAACAGCTTTCTGTTAGCATCCGATCGGGCCTGGTTAGACAGGCTGACCATTTCAGTTAAGAGCCTACGCAGGGATTTGAGTGTCAGAAGCCTACTAAAATTCTGTTTGACGACTTCCAGCAAATGGGTCGCCAGAATTTCGGTTGGCGTCACCAGCGTGATACCGGCAAGTGCGGCTTCCTCTTGATCGCGGCTATTAATCCACCGGGCAGGGGCCCCATACACTGGTTCTTGCGTGTCTTGGCCAGCCGGTAGGATATTTTTGTCATCCGGTGCCAAGGCAAGCACTTGGTCTGCATTGAGCTGAGAGCGGGCTTGCTCAACCCCCTGAATTCTTATGACATATGTGCCCACTTCTAGGTTTGGCTGATCCGTGATCCGTATTTCAGGCAAGATGACGCCATAAACCGACGCGATATGGGTGCGCATGTTCCCAATGCGCGCATCCAGCCCGGTGCCGGGGTCCAGCACCATATTGATCAGATCCGGCGCAAACTGGACGTGAATATCATCCAATTCCAGAATATCGCCGATTTGCTGTGGCTTTGCGACGATGGGTTCATCCTCATCAAGGATATCAATAGAGGCCGGTCTTTTTGCATTTCTATGACTTATGAATGCGGCCAAGGCCAAAACGACAGCGCCGGACACAAATGGCAGAAACGGCAGACCCGGGATTGCCGCAAAAATCAACATAAGTGCGGCGACCGTCCCGAGTGCCGCCGGAAACTTTCCAAGCTGGCTAAGCATGGCGACGTCGGTCGCGCCGATTGTCCCGCCTCTGGCTAGCAGCAAGGCCGACGAAACGGAGATGATTACGGCTGGTATTTGCGTGACCAAACCGTCGCCAACTGTCAAAATCGCATAGGTTTCAAACGCTTTTCCAATTGGCATGCCATGGACAATTGCCCCCATAACCAAACCGGCGATCAGGTTTAGCAATGTGATGAGCAAGCCAGCAATCGCATCCCCTTTGACGAATTTGGACGCCCCATCAAGCGATCCAAAAAACGTCGTTTCCAGTTGCTCTTGCTCACGACGCTGACGTGCTTCCTCGTGGGTGATGGCACCGGCCGACATATCGCTGTCGATTGCCATTTGCCGGCCTGGCATGCCATCCAACGCAAACCGTGCGCCCACCTCGGCCATTCGGGTCGCGCCCTTATTGATTACCATGAAATTGACGATCAAAAGAACGGTAAACACGACCAGGCCAAGGAATACCGACCCTCCCATGACAAATTGCGAGAAGCCTTGAATGACATCTCCAGCGGCGTCCGTTCCGGTATGACCTTGTCCAATGATAAGTTTAGTAGACGAGACGTTTAAAGATAGCCGCAACATAAGAGATGCGAGAAGAATTGTCGGGAAAGAGGAGAAATCTAATGGGCGGTCAATGAAAAGGGTGGTGGAAAAAATGAGAATTGCCAATGCGAAAGATAATGCCAATCCAGCGTCGAGCACCCACGAAGGCATTGGTAGGATCATCATGATAATGATTGCCATTAATGCCATTGCCAGAAGCACTGTAGGATTGAAGAGAGCGGTTTTCTCTGCCGACCTGTTCAATGAAGTTATCCTTGCTGCGATTTGCATTGGGCGTCAGAATATTTTGTTACTACGTGTGTGTAATAAGGCTTGAGATATCTAGTCACGCGCGTGAGTTCAGGCGGTTGAGGAGCTATAACTCTTAACCTGCATATCATCAGCGTGGTTAATTTTCTCTGATCAGGTCCTCTAAAGAATCCCTGAACTCTTCTCCTGCGTTCAAGGTTTCCTCTGGCGAGGGTGCGCTGACATTCCCATTGGCTGGGGCGCTTTGCGATGCAAGCTCCGCGTAGGGTCCAGCTTGAAATTGCGGGGATGCGAGGCTCCTCTCCTGATCGACGGTTTCATTGTCGCTCAAAATTTCAAGTCTTGGTGCCTTAGCATCGCCGATTGATGCCATAATATTATTCTGTCTAGCCTGTATCTTGATGATTACTGACGGGTTCAGCAGGTCACTAAACCTCTTCTCGACTGGCATGCTGAGCTCGAGAAGTTCAACATCTGATGCGTTCGTAGCTAGGTTGTCGAACATGGTGTTCGCCATCCGTTGAAACAGTATATAGTCGGCTTTTTTTTGCCGGGCTAACAGATCATAAGCGTCATAAAATGCGCCCCTCGAAAGAAGTGCGCTGAGCTTTAACTCGGTTAAACGGCCCTCATCGTCAGTGCCAACTGCATCAAAAGCCTCCATATCAATGATTTTCATATCTTGAAGCGTGGCAGGTTGGCCCCTTTCGATTGTATTTTCGACAGCCAATGCCAACGACTTGGTGGTTTTGTGAATGGAGGGTGTTGAATCTTCCTTCTGTTGTAAGTCATTCGCAAAAATATCCGTGAAATCCGACTTCTCTGCGCCCATACTTAAGTTCTGCAAAAGATCTGGTAAGGAAGCCGCGATTTCATTTGACGTGCCGATTGTGCTATTTTCAAATCCCGCACGAATAATTACTTCTTCGAGAAGTGGATGAACAATATTTCTCAGGTGCCGTGGAAATTCCGAGAACGAAAGTAAGCCCTCTTTTACATCCTCTGGCTTCAGGTCTGATCCATCACTATTGTATGTGGCCAGTGCCCAAATCTTTAGGTTTGGCGTACAGTTTAGGTGTGATGATATTTGATCCAGGCTATCGGACCGACCATATTCGAATAGGTCGGATATAAACTGCAGAAACGATATTTCCGTCTCGCTACCTTCGTAATACGCCAATAGCTGAGCAGCTTCGGCACCAAGCCCGTTGTGAAGAAGGTTGAGGATTCGAATTGTTTCGTCTTGCTGTTGTACATCAATTACGGCGTTAGATCCTTGATACTTTGAAAAGTCTCCCGAGACTATTGCGTCTCCTAAGTTGCCCAAGGCCTTGGAGGCCCTGCACTCGGCTGGATTGATGCTGTTTTGTTGGGCAAGCTTCTCTTCTAGAGAGGTGCCGATTTTTACATTTCTAAACTCGGACAGCAGGTTTTTGCCCAACTTGAGGGTGGGTGGCGGTGCTTTTTCCACGCCGATCGTTGGTCCAATGGGTTTGCTCTTTTGCAATATGCCTTGGGTTCCCAAGCTGCCGATATCCTGAGCGATTGCGGCTTGAAACATTGCTGTGCTTTCCGATCTTCGGCTGAGCCCTGCTAGGATGTCATTGTTTACCGGCGTCGCCTTTGTGAACTTCTTGGTCTCACTGGGTTGAGGTGGTTCTGTAGCGATGGGTTCTGGCGCGATGATGGGCGTGTCGAGCGCAGTATCAGGTGATGCAATGTCTGCGACGATCATTCCAGGAGCGGAGTCGAAGACCGAGACGCTACAGTCGCAGGTCAATTCCAATAGCAGGGTGCCGCCGGACTGAGCGATGGACTGGACCCTGTCCTGTTTGATGCGCTTATAAACTTGGGCGAGGTCGAAAGAGCTTTCGGCCCCCTCGACGTTGAGTTCGACGAGCTTGCCTGAATGCTTTGCCGACCATTTCGCTTTGGGCCCGGCGTCGATGACAATGCGCGTGAACCCGACATGTTCGCCCGAGCGGACGAGCATAGGTTGCGCAAGGACGCTTGAGCCAAGCACGCTGGTGAGAAAAAGGAGGAAGAGTTGCCTCATGCGGCGACCTGTTTTAGCTCTTTTAGTGCCTCTTCCAGTTCGGTGAACGAGGGGCGGCAATGGGATGGTGTATTTTGGCGCCCGACCTCGATGCAGATGTTTGTTGCATGATTGTGTAGGTTTGCGACCAATACTTCTTTGATCAGCAGGTAGAAATGCCCGTCCTCTTTTGTGACGTCCGCGACCTTTGCGGCGAAGGGTCCGACAAGACCGTAGGCCAAGAACACGCCAAGAAATGTCCCGACCAAGGCACCCCCAATCAATTTACCTAGAATTTCAGGCGGCTGGTCGATCGACGCCATTGTTTTGATGACCCCTAGAACGGCAGCGACGATACCAAGTGCGGGAAGGCCGTCGGCAACCGTTTGAAGAGCGTGGCTGGAATGAAGTGAATGCTCCAGATTGGCGTCCATCCGTTTTTCCAAGACTTCCTCAACCTGATGAGGGTCGTCGTAGTTCATCGAAGCCGATCGCATCGTGTCACAGATGAGCGCCACCGCCTCTCCATCCGTTAAAATCTTAGGATATTTCTGGAATATCGCAGATTCGTCCGGTGCCTCGATATGCGCCTCAATCTCAATAGGGTTTTGGCGCGCCAGCCGGACCAGTTCGAAAAGCAGACACAGTAGGTCACGATAGTCCTCATGCTTCCATTTCGGCCCCTTAAAGACTTTCCCGACGTCCTTTAGGGTATGCTTGACTGCGGGAAGGTCATTACTGATCAAGAAGGCCCCTGCTGCTGCTCCGCCGATCATGGTAAATTCGAAAGGAAGGGATTTTAGGATAATTCCCATCTTTCCGCCCGCAGCCAAATAGCCGCCGAAAACCATCACAAAAATCGTAATAATACCAACTATGCCGATCATGTTATACTCACTGCTAATTTTTCAGGTAGGGCGAAGCCGAGATCAACTGTTGCTCATCCCGATTTCTTTGCATTGGCGTTGCGACCGGCCAGTATGACACTGATCGTGTATGCGAAATCTGGTTTAAGACCGGCCATTATATTTGCGGCCGCATCGGGGCGCATTCGACCCAAAAAACCGGCGGCAAATTCAGGTTTCATCGCCTCGAAAAGCGCGGCGGCGTCTTTGGGTTTCATATTCTCGTAGACAGTTGTGAGACGCGCGAGGTCGTCTTCGGCAGCGTTGTTGGACAACGCGAGAGTTTCGCGCAGTTGTTGTTCGGCCGCTGCTATCTGAGCAAGCCGATCATCAATTCTTTGCGCCGCGTCATCGAGCGCCCGTTGTCTATTCTCTTGGGCTTCTTCGCGTGCGCTTAGCTGTGCTTGTTTCTCTTGCAGGGTCTTAAGAAGCGTACCAAGTCGATCCCGCTGAACCGCTGTGGGTGCGCCCTGTTCGTTCTGGGCTTCTAGGCGCGTTGGTTCAGGTGCAGGCGGGACATCATTATCGGCCGACTGCGCGAATGCAGAGCCTGCACTAAACGTTAACCGAAGCGTCGCAGATCCGATAAAAAGGGCAATGATGAGCGTGAGGGAGCTCACGTCGCGAAACTTTATGGTGTAATTATAAAGTTTCATTGCTCTTCTTTCATTTTGGAATGACGCATGAACATCGGCTCTTGTTGAATTTCTTTGGCGATGCCGTTTTTGGGCTGCTTAGGAGCATTTGCTTCCGCAGTTTCGATTGCCGGAATGTCGTGCAGCGATGCCATTCTCAATTCCATACGTCTCGAGCTTTCCTCGGCTTTATCTGTTAATTCCAATAGGGTGGTCGCTGAACTTGCCGCGGTTTCTTGGGCTGAGGTTAAGGTTTTCGTTAGGTCATCGACACGCGATGAAAGAACGGCAACCGCGCCGCCTACGCCTTGTTCCAAGCTATTGAAATGCTTCAAGCGTTTGCTAAGGACGAAGCAATAGAATGCCGCCCCCAATGCGCCAGCAGCGAGCAAAATATCAGCAATTAGTCCCATTGCGGCCCCCTCATGTGAAAACAAATTCCATAACAAGCAATCTATTTACGCGCTCTTCACCCAGGACCATTTCAACCCGGTACAGCATTTGCGTTCTCAACCTAACGAGGATGGCCGGATCGTCGAAATCTTCGACCCTTACGGCGCGCAAGTAGGTATTCAGAACATCTGTGACGCGCGGAATCAGCTTCTCTACATCTGCTTGGTAACGAGACGGCACTTCCAATTGGGCGCGGAATCGTAGGTGCTTGGATTTCGCGGGTTTGCGTAGCGAGATGACCAGCGGTTCGATTGGAATATAAGCGACATCATCAATAGGCGAAGCGGCGTCTTCCTCAGCTTCAGCCGAATCGTCTTGGGCCGCCGCCAAAATGGTTCCGCTCCAGCTTAGGTAAAAACCGGCTCCCCCTCCTACAAGCGCGAGAACCACGCTTAAGATCAGGGGGAGTTTCGATTTTTTTGGCTCTGCTTCGGCTTCTTCGGAATCGGTCTGGGTCATAGTTGTCCGCTTTCTTGTTGAAAGCTGTATAACCATGATTGCACTAACCGATTATTAAGCCAGTTGGTCCATTTGTACTTCAAGTACCGAGCAGAATGTTTGGGGAGATGGAGATACTGTGCAGCAATTACTGAACATCTGGATGAACCTCACGTTAGGGAAGCAAATCACGATCGTGGGCGCAACAGTTTCGATGTTTTTCGGCATAATGCTGATGTCGAAAATTGTGACTTCCCCCAACATGACGCTGCTTTATTCGGGTCTGGATAGTGGTGCCGCGGGGGATGTCGTGCGTGCCATAGAGCAGCAGGGCGTCGTCTTTGATGTTCGAGGGGGCGCGATATTTGTCGATTCCAGTATGCGGGACGAGTTGCGTTTGACCCTTGCCAGTGAAGGCCTGCCAGCCAACGGAAACAGCGGATATGAGCTGCTGGATAATCTCACGGGGTTTGGCACGACATCGCAAATGTTCGACGCAGCATATTGGCGCGCCAAGGAGGGCGAGCTTGCAAGGACCATCGTTGCGAGTCCGCAAATCTCGCAGGCGAGAGTTCATATTGCAGGCACGGGCTCGAATCCGTTTCAAAGAAGTGTAACACCAAAAGCATCTGTATCCCTGACACCCAATGGCGGGCAAATATCAACGGCACAGGCCAAGGCGGTCCGTTATCTTGTCGCTTCGGCCGTTGCAGGGCTGGAGCCGGACGACGTGTCGGTTATCGATGCGAATGGCAGTTTGGTCGGGTCCGGTGATGATCCTGCACCGGCTATTCAGGGCGATGACAAGGCGGCCGTCCTGCGGGATAAGGTTGAACGCCTTTTGGAAGCGCGTGTAGGCCCCGGAAACGCAATCGTCGAAGTGAGTGTGGAAACGGTTACCGAAAGCGAATCGGTGCGGGAGCGCAGGTTTGACCCCGACGGAAGGGTGGCCATCAGCACCGAGACAGAAGAGCGCAATAACAGTTCCTCCGGTGGCGGTAATGGCGCAGTAACAGTGGCAAGTAATCTGCCTGATGAGAATGGCGCGGGCGGTGGCGGTGGCTCATCACTCTCAAATTCCGAAACACGTGAGCGCGTTAACTATGAGGTTTCGGAGACTGAGCGAGAAATCCTGCGTGCACCCGGTGCCATCAAGCGTTTGACTGTTGCTGTCTTGGTAAACCAAGAATCCTTGACCAATGAAAACGGTGAACAAGTTGCGCAACCGCGCAGTGAAGTTGAGCTGGAAACCCTAAGGGAACTTGTTTCATCAGCGGTGGGCTATGTTGAGGATCGCGGCGACATCATTACGATCAAGTCAATGGCTCTCCAATCGATTACGCCAGCGGGAACTCAGGCAAGTACAACCTTGGTGGATCGGCTAAATCTTGACCTAGTTTCCGCCATCCAAATGGCTGTTCTTGGCCTTGTCACGATAATTTTGGGCCTCTTCGTTGTACGACCCTTGCTAAGCAAGGCACCCGATGCAGCCGGCTCTGCCGGGCCACCTGCGTTACTTCCGATGGGGGCGAATGGCCAATCAGACGGGGGAGGCCCTCCATTCCCGGGTGAGATGGCGCAGAATCTACCCACATTCGAGCTTCCCGGACTTGATGGTGAAGTCGACAATAATTTTGGCGGCGCGCTTCAGCAATCAAGTGGAAACCCGGCTCAAGATAACCCAGTTGACCGACTTCGAAATATGATTGGGGACAAGCAGGAGGAGACGGTGGAGATTCTGCGAACCTGGCTCGAAGAAAAAGAGGAGAAAGTGCAATGACGCTCGCGCATCTATATGATGAGTTTCAAGAAGATATTGAAACGGATGGCATGAACTCCCCCCAGTCGGCCACCTCAGCCGAGGAAAACCTACAAGCCTTTGAGAACGGTTATCAATCCGGCTGGCAAGATGCCACATCGGCACACGGGGCTGAGCAAGAGAAAATACTGACTGAATTGTCGCAAAATTTCCAAGATATGCAGTTCACGTATCACGAGGCGCGAAGTAAGCTTTTGGTCAGTCTTCGCCCGATTGCGGCAGCGATGTTAGAAAAGCTGCTGCCAGGTGTTTCCCGAGAAGCGTTACGTTCCAATTTGATAGAACAAATTGGTGAAGTGCTGGCTCAATCCACCGATGACTCTATTGAAATCAATGTTGCGCCGGAGAGTTTAGCCGCGATTCAAGACATTGCTAGCAATCAAAAGGACCATCCGTTTATCATAAAAGAGAATCAGAATTTGGGTGCAAGGCAAGCCGATCTGAGGTCAAGCGGGCTGGAACGCCATATCGACATCGATGACATGTGCGCGCGCATCTCTCAAACATTATCGGCCTTCGTCGACCAGTCCGGTTCGGAGGTCTCCTATGGATAACTCGACCTCTACCTCCCAAGCCGCGTCGGATCCGTCCAATCCCTTCACATCCGTACCGATCGAAGTCTTTGTATGCGTCGGGAAAGCACGGCCCTTTGTGAGGGATCTTGTTTCACTTGGTGAAAATGCCGTCTTGACATTGGATCGTCGGGTCGACGATCCGGTCGAATTGTATGTCGGCGACAAGCTCATCGCGAGGGGCGTTCTTGAAGAGCAAGAAGGTGAAACATCGGACCAGCTTACCGTTCGGCTGATCGAAGTCGTTGATATGCAATCGGTTATATGACACGCATTCAAATTGTTTGCTTGCTTAGTGCAGTTGCATTCTTTGCCCACGCGGCACCAGTTGCCGCGCAGGACATCGCATTTTCACTTGGCGATGATGGATCGATCTCTGCGCGAACTATTCAGCTTTTTCTTCTGCTGACTGTGCTGAGTGTTGCGCCAGGTATCGCGATAATGGTGACTTGTTTCCCGTTTTTAGTGACGGTTTTTTCTATTCTAAGGCAGGGCATTGGCTTGCAGCAGTCGCCGCCCAATATGCTAATTGTTAGCTTGGCCCTCTTCCTTACGTACTTTGTTATGGAGCCCGTGTTTTTAGCGGCGTGGTCAAATGGAATTCAGCCTTTGACGGAAAATCAACTAGATGTCGAAACCGCATTCTTGCGATCTATTGAGCCGTTTAAGAGTTTTATGGTTTCTAGAACAGATGCGGATAACTTTTCTGCCTTGTCTGATTTAAGATATGGTGCGGAGAGAGCCAGTTTGGATGAGCAAACCCCATTATCTCTGCTGGTTCCCAGTTTTATGCTTTCTGAAATAACGCGCGCGTTCCAAATCGGTTTTTTGATATATCTTCCCTTCCTTATAATTGATCTGGTCGTAGCAGCGATTTTGATGTCGATGGGGATGATGATGGTTCCTCCGTCAGTGGTTTCACTACCTTTTAAACTTGCATTTTTTGTCGTCGCAGATGGTTGGAGCTTGATCGCGGGCAGTCTTGTTCGAAGCTATATGTGAACATTCGCGCAGTACTAATTGCATCACTCAGGGCACGAGCTCCGGTACGCGTTTCCAGTACTTCATATATAAGCCGATAATATTTCTGTGACACCATTTTGTTGCGGCCAGAGCTTGTTTTATATGAATGGAAAGATAATGGACGATTCTAGAAGTGTTAAGCTGATGTCCGAAAACCGTAGTTTGCGGATTATGGCTTTGAACGTACTTAACAACGTTGCATTGCTAATTACCGGAGCATTGATTTTTGATGGATTTGGACTAGAAATTGCCGCTCTGACGCTGTTGCTTATCCGATGGACTGAGGCTGCTACGTCGATCTTCAAATCGATTTCCAATATTAGTGTCTTGGCTATTGGGTCATATTGGTCAAATAGTTATATAAAATTTTTGACTTTTGCAGTCGGTGTGATTTTCACAGTAGCCGCGTTAATCTATGTGACGTCAGCGTATCTTATCAACGTCACTGGCATTTTAGCGATCGCCGTTTACGTGGCCGTCGATTTTTTACCACGTCGTCACCCTGATAATGAATTAGGATTTGCAATTATTCTCGACTACCTTCGAAGTTCACGGTACATCATTTCTGCTTTCATTTACTGGATACTAATTAGCCATGGCGTGGTTACTTCTGATAATGTGGTAATCTGTGTGGTTATGCCATTAATAGCTATCAAGATTTCCATAATTGCGTCGACCAAGGGCTACTGTAAGCGACATAAGATAGTTTACCTCTCTTCACCCAATTCGGAGAGTTCTTCGGTCGGATGCATTCTTAGATCGGTCGATATATTAATTCTTCCAGTATTTTTTGACATAAAGCATATTGGAATTTATATCATGGCCCGGATTTTTTCGGAAACTGTGCGTCCACTGTTTTTGCACCTGCTGCAGGCAGGGTCTGATCTATTAAGATCACGATTGAAATTTAGTGTGAATGCGGACTTCGTAAGTGCGGCGGCTAGGTTGAACTTGGGGTTGTTCTTGATCGGTGGTGGGATATCGATGATCCCTCTTGCACTAGGAAAATTTTACGCACCGGCTTTTGGCGACGACCAGCAGCTATTCGCGTTTTGCTTGTTTTTTGCTGTGGCCGGTCACTACTGCAAAGCTCTGCTCGGTGCCTGCGAAGAGGTGCTTCGCCTAACTGCACGAAGAAGCGAGCTGATGTCTCTCCAGTCCGTGTCGATCTTGCTTTTTGTGGCATATTGCTTTTACGCGGAGGACCTTAGCCTTCGGGATTTCGCCCTATCAGTGGCTGTGATGCACATCGGGCTGGCGACGGTTTTCGCCGGAATAGTGGCGTACAGATTCGGTATTTGGCCGGGTCCTACGGCGATCCTCTTTGGGCAAATACGGTTGTTTCAACGAACTAAAAATTCGGCGTGAAGGGCACCTGCGGCTTTGATGCTTTTAAGAATGTCGATCATATCTCGGGGGGAGACACCTAGCGCATTTAGGCCGGCTATCACCTCTGAGAGAGAAGTGCCGGTGGGGATATCCGCCAAGCCTATTCCAGGCTCTTCTATAATATCGGCTCGAGTGCGGGGGAGGGTAAGGGTCTCCCCTTCGGCAAATGGATTGGGTTGGACCACAATTGGATCCTCTTGAATGCGTACTGTTAGATTCCCCTGAGAAACAGCAACCCTCGAAATACGGACATCCTCGCCCATGACAATTGTTCCGGACCGTTGATCCACGACAACGCGGGCCTTGCGTTCTGGCTCAACTTTGATGTTCTCAATGCGGCCGAGTGCGTGTGCGACAGAGCCCATGTTTGTATTTGCGATATCTAGCTGAACAGTGCCGCTATCCAGCATGATTGCCACGCGTCTGCCGAAGTTTTTGTTTATCGCAGCTTCAATTCTGCTGGCAGTTGTGAAATCGGCTTCTCGCAAGGCCACGCGCAGGTTCATCAGGGCGGCCAATTGAAAGTCAATCTCACGTTCCACCCTTGCGCCTGAAGGAATGACACCGGAGGTTGGGACCCCTTGTGTGACCTGGCCAGCATCACCTTCGGCAACAGCCCCGCCAGCAATAATCGTGCCCTGCGCGACGGCATAAATCTCGCCGTCGGCGGCGTTTAGCGGGGTCATAATCAGGGTGCCGCCCATAAGGCTTTTGGCATCGCCAATCGCTGAAACTGTTACGTCGATCTGGTTACCTGTTCTGGCAAAGGCCGGCAGCGTAGCGGTCACAAATACGGCAGCGACATTCTTTGGCCTAAACTGTTCGCCGGTTACGTTCACGCCCAGCCGCTCTAAGATGTTGGTCATGATATCTTCGGTGAAGGGCGCGTTGCGCAGCCCGTCACCTGACCCGTTTAGCCCAACAACAAGCCCATATCCGACCAGATCGTTTTCACGAACACCATCAAAGTTAACGAGATCCTTTATCCTGACCGGCCCTGTATAGGCGGGGCTAGATATGGAAATCATACAAAAAAATGTGATGCAAAAACGGATCATAGAAAGTTCGCCAGTGATAGCTTCGACATTCTTACTGTGACCGAATAGATGCTTTGCAGTTGAAATTGGACCTCTTCCAGTTTTGTGGCGGCCTCATAAGGGTCAACTTGTAAGAGCGCCGATTTCTCGTATTCCATTGCGCTCATCTCGGCAGCGTTTCGGGTCGCAGTCCTGTCTATTTGTGCTTCTAGAACACCCACGTTGGCCCTCAATGATGTAAGGGAATCGCTCGCTCCAAGCAGGGAGGCCCCGGCCCGATTGTAAACCTCGGTGATTTGCTTTTCATCAAGACCAAAGGCTGGATCATCGGCAACGGCTGCGACGCTTGCAAAAAGAAGTGTTTTCTTAAGATCCGGGTCAGTTGCACGAATGTCGAAGCTAACCTGCTCTGTACCCGAAATGCGAACGTCCGACAGAGCCGTTGAGCCGCCTTGATAAAAGGCAAGGTCATAGCCTGTCGGGCTATTGAACCAAGCTTCAGCAGCGGTAAACATATCAGCCGGGTTGGTTGCACCAGCCATTGCGGTCGTTAACTCAGAAAGTAGGACGGCGGATGTTTCGGTCGGTGATCTGTCGGTTGCGGTACCACCAAATATGCTGCGTCCGGCCGACCTTGTGTTTAGCACACTGACCAATGTGTCGACCGTGGCCTTGGCCTCTTCGCCGATACCTCCAGACGTGGCACCGATGGAACTTACGACCAAACTATTGGCGAGTTGCTCCCCCACTTCTTGATATCGGCCGAGTGTCGTTTGGATATTACTGGCAAAGATGCTCGCCTCGGCAGTCACCATTTTGTATCCGTTCAGCACGTCCAGGCTTCTCTCCACCTCTGTCAAATAGCTGTAATTTCCCTTCACGGCGTGTCGCACGTCAGCAACTTGTCCGGTGGTAAGCTCCTGCGTGAGGCGGGCCATCTGCTGCTTAAGGTCACTATTGCGATGGCGCAGCACGAAGGACTGAGCGAGATCTCCGATAGACATACTTTTCATAATTTATAGCCCCAGCACTGTTTGCATCAGTTCATCAACGGTTTGGAGCATGCGCGCATTCGCGGCAAAAGCTTGCTCAACTAGCATCAGCTTTTGTAGCTCTTGATCGCTATCCACGCCGTCGCCGAGTAGTCGTTCGGTCAGTTCGGAAACCTGTGCGGCGTTAAAGCTTAGTGTATTTTCAGCGCTGTCTCGTTTAACCGCATAATGCGAAGTAATCGTCGAAGTCAGATCGATAGCGGAGTACATTCCCCCACTGAATATTCCGCTTGCCGAGGGCCGCGATAATGTCAGCGCATCCACAAGCCGGTTCAGTTGTGCGCCATCCCCGACGTCACCTGTTGAAGCAGCGAGCAACCCATCTCTCAATCGCCAAGCTTCGCCACCTTGCTTCGGATCGACAGCGGCGTTGAGTGACAGCCGCCGTGCAATGCCAATTTCATCGGCAGGGTCAAAGGCACCACCGTTGTCGGTGAATAGGCCAGGGCTGGTCGCGCCTAGGGTTAAATCTACTGCAGGGTCCTGAAACCGTTCGATTAAATCACGCGCCAACGCATCAAGCTGGCCTTGCGCTTCGACTGCGATATCGTCGCGGATCTTGAACTGCGCGGCGATTGACCCACCCGATAGCCCGCCATTGTCCGATGCGGTGCCAATCGGATACCCATTCACGGTTATCCCCGACAACGTCCCGGCATCGACGTCATGATACGGTGTGACAGTGTTGGTCTTGTCAAAGCTGACTTCGGCGGCTGTGCTATCAAGCAGGATAACGCCACCTGATGAATACAAAGCAACCTGACCATTGTCGCGGGGTACGGTGCGCACGGGGACAAGAACGCTGATCTCGTCGATCAACATTTGCCGTTGATCCACAAGCGCATGGTTCTGATTGCCCTGCACCTGAGATTTGGTGATCATTTTGTTCAGGGAATGAACCTGCGACAGCGCAGAGTTCAGCCGGTCAACTTGGATGCCGATTGTCCGGTCGGCATTGGTGCGCGCTTCTTGCAGTGTTTTGGACGCTTTGACGAAACTGTTTGCCAGATTACGAGCTGACCCTACGGCTGCCGACAGTCGTTCTGGCGCGTCGGGCCGGCTTGCTGCGGTAATTAGGTCTGTCTCAAGTGCGGCCATTTGCGCGGTGATCGAGGTCGGCTCGTCAGGAGAACCAATGATGTTCTCGATGGTTGTATAGATGCCGTGAAGCGCCGAAGCATTCGCGTTGGCGGCTTCTGCCAGCCGCTTGTCTTGGGCCAAGCTGTCATTCATCTGACGACCGACGCCACTGATCATGACGCCGCCATTTGTAGAAGACGCGTTCGAGGAAAGCTCCAGTATCCGCATGCCGTAGCCTGGCGTCAGCGCATTGGAGATGTTGGCCGCTATGACCTCGGACCCACGACCAGCCGCCTGAAGACCTTGCATCGCGTTTGATAGTGCTCCGGTAATGCTCATATTAACCTCGCGTTCACTTTGTTGGGCGGCTGATCACCTATGATCAGCGTTTGATATTCGTGGTTTCCTGCAGCATCTCATCAACTGTCTGGATGACTTTGGCGTTTGATGAATAGGCGCGCTGTGTGCGGATCATTGTGGTCAGCTCCGTCGCCACATCGGTTGTGGATTCCTCGCGGGCATAGCTTTTGATATCGCCCGTAGGTCCGTCACCTGCGTCCCAAAGGAAGTAAGCGCCGCTTTCAGGTGAAATCATGTAGGTTTGCGCGTCGAGAGAAACGAGCCCTTCGGCGTTTGGCAGGTCAACCAGTGGAATTTGATAGATCGTTTTGCGCAATCCATTGTCATAAAGCACGTTTACAAAACCATTTGCGTCGACCTCGACAGATGCCATGTTACCGACGGGCGACCCGTCTTTGGTAAGCGCAATCGGGGCAAAACTGTCAGACAGTTGCGAAAGGCCCGTACCGCTGTTGATCGCGCCGATATTGAACTCGATCGGGCCGCTGGCGGCGTTGATCACCATCGCGCCGGTCACAGGGTCATAGCCGCCACCGGACACTGTCGTGACAGAGCCGATTGTGCCCCCCGCCGTGCGGCTGTCGTCAAATGTGATTACGTATTCGCCGACCACCGCGCCACCTTGGGCCGAATCCGTCAAAACAGCCGTCCATTCGTTGGATGCGCCCGTGGCTGGAACGGTCGGCGTAAACTCCATCGAGATACTTTTCGACGTGCCGAGGTTGTCGAAATATTCGATAGATAGCACTTGTGATTCACCAGACCCGCTCGCCTCTGTCGAGGTGGCCGGCAGGTTCAGACTCATATTAACTTTGGTGGTGGGATCACCGCTTAGGCTGAGGGCGAACTGAACCGGGCTTAGCCCGTCATTCGTATCCCGAGGATAGTTCGCGACAGTGCCATCCTGGTTCGCGGGCCATCCAAGCAAGAGCAACCCGGTTTCTGTTGTCAGCAGCCCATCTGAATCCAGCCGAAAGGAGCCGGTCGTGGCCAGCATCATTTCGCTGCTGCTATCGCCGTTTGGGTCAGCCTCAAATGCGTTTTTTGTGGTGACCGGCAAAAAGCCGCGACCGCGCACCGCAAGATCGGTTGAGTTTGAGGTGCTGATGACAGCCCCGCTTTCGCTGACCAACCGGTTGGAAGAGGCGCGGACGCCCCCCGCAGTATAGCCGCTGATCCCGTCGCTCAGCACCAATGAGTTAAAATCAGTGACGACGCGTTTGTAGCCATAAGTGGAGGAGTTCGCGATGTTGTCCGAAACAGCGGCCAAACGCGTTGCGTTGGCCTGTAGTCCTGCAACCCCTGCATTGAGCGAAGATGAAATTGTCATGCGCTAGCCTTTCTGTTGTTCCAATCGACGTTGGTTCCAACACATAGGCGCTTGTGACTTAACGCCTGACTAACAGATAAAATACGCCATAGTTCTGGGCCGTCATTGTCTTAGCAAAATCACCTGAAGCCGATTGTTACGGACGTCCATCTTGTTTTCTGTTTCAGGCTTCCGATCTGCGTAACCTGTTACTTTTTGTATTCTTTTCGGGTCATCCAAATATTTCTCAAGCAGCAGCCGGGTCACGGTTGCGCGTTGCGCTGATAGATCCCAAACTGGGTTCTCAATAGCTACAATTGGATTGGAACGGACGTACCCAGCCACCGAAATGTCATTCACGACAACCTTGGTTGCATCGGCAATCACATAAAGCAGCTGTTCAAGAAGTGGCGATGCCCTATCAGTACCCTCTTTGAATAGGGGTGTACCTTCGACATCGAATAGTTCGATAACCATTCCCTCGTCGGTGACCTTGGTGATCACGTGGCGCTTCAATTCATCCATGACCATAGATTCGCCGCCACGCCCCCTAAGCAGTTCATCCACTGCTTTGAAGCGTTCATTCTCGCCCTCGACATCGGGGCCGCTGCTGGCGTCTTGGCCTTGACCTGACTGATCGGGCGCTGATGCACCTGTCCCGCTATTGGGCAATGTCATTTCTGTAAAAATACTGTCGCCGGACAGCGCACCGTCACCACCGCCCGAAACCCGCATAATCGGGATCGAAGGGGAGAAGTAATCAGCCAGCCCCTGACGTTGTTGTTCTGTTGTCGCGTTCAGCAGCCACATCAACATAAAAAATGCCATCATCGCGGTCACAAAGTCCGCGTAGGCGACTTTCCAAGCACCACCATGGTGCCCGCCGCCTTTGATCACTTTTTTACGTTTAATGATGACTGGTGCCGCATTTGCCTGCGCCGCCATTCTCACTACCCTTTTTTCACCCAAGGGAAGGTGTAACGAGGAGGAGTTACAGCCAGCTTAACATCTTTAATTGTCAGTATTCTAACCGGGCGTTGATTAGCTCAGATGGTCTTCACCCCGGTCACGGGCCAGCGTGATCTGGTGCTGGCGTTCGCGAAAGCGGGCTTTGTCGGCATCAGAGGTCTCATTAACGCATTGGTGGCAACTTACGCCGGCCTCGTATCCCTCGCGGGCGGTATCTTGTGGCAGGATCGGTCGGCGGCAGCCGTGGCACAGCATATGGGGGCCTTCTTTAAGCCCGTGACCAACGCTTACGCGATTGTCAAAAACGAAACATTCGCCCTGCCAACTGCTGTCTTTTTGAGGGACATTTTCGAGATATTTCAAAATGCCGCCCTTGAGGTGGAACACATCCTCAACACCCTGCCCAACAAGGTAATTCGTTGATTTTTCGCAGCGAATACCACCCGTGCAGAACATCGCGATCTTTTTGTTATGAAAACGGTGCTTGTTCTCCTGCCACCATGCGGGGAACTCCCCAAAGCTTTTGGTTTGCGGGTCAATGGCACCATCGAACGTCCCGATAGATACCTCATAGTCATTGCGGGTATCAATTACAGCGACATCATCACGGTTGATCAGATCGTTCCAATCAGTGGCTTCGACATAGTGGCCGACGCGGTCGGTCGGATCGACATCAGGCTGGCCCATCGTGACGATTTCACGCTTCAGGCGGACTTTCATTTTGCCGAAAGGCGGGGTTTTCGCGGTGCTTTCTTTCCACTCCAACCCATCGCAGCCCGGCAAGGATTTGATATGGGCAATCACCACATCAATACCGGCACGCGGGCCTGCGATGGTGCCATTGATCCCTTCGCCAGCGACCAGCAAAGTGCCTTTAACGTCCTGCGCATCGCACAGCGCCTTAAGAGGTGCGCGCAGGCCGTCAGGATCGCTGAAACGGGTAAAGTGATAAAGAGCGGCAATGATATACATGGGCGCTCAGATACGCCCCCTGCGCGCGTCAGGCAAGAGGGTGCTTTCCGCCCTGACCTGACCGTGAAGATATGGTATCGCGAGTCGTGATAAGGAGAAAACAAAATGACCAAAGCATTGATCGTGATCGACGTCCAAAACGACTTTTGCCCCGGCGGGGCACTGGAAGTCCCCCAAGGGAATGAAATTATCGAACAGATCAATGACCTTATGTCAGATGTGGACGCCGTCATTTTAACCCAAGACTGGCATCCGGCGGGGCACTCTTCTTTTGCGTCTTCGCATGCGGATAAGGGGCCGTATGAGATGACCGAAATGCCCTATGGCCCGCAGGTTCTTTGGCCGGATCATTGCGTTCAGGGCACCAAGGGTGGCCAATTTCACGCTGATTTGAATGATACAGCCGCCGATCTGATCATTCGCAAAGGGTACAACCCTGATATCGACAGCTATTCCGCGTTTTTTGAAAACGACCACATCACGCCAACCGGGCTTGACGGCTATCTGCGCTGCCGTGGCATTACGGATTTGGTCATGGTCGGCTTGGCCTTGGACTTCTGCGTTAACTTTTCAGCAGTAGATGCTGCGAAATTGGGCTATAACGTCGAGGTCCGGCAAGACCTTTGCCGTGCTATTGATCTGGACGGGTCGCTTGCCGCCGCCCTTGATGGGATGGTTGCAGCCGGCGTTACCCTGACCCAAGCGTAGGCTGTTGAACCGGCGATAGGTTCAAAATGCCAAGCGCGTCGAGGCCGCCCAAGGTGGCGTCGACCGCAACGGTTGCGAGAATGATGCCCATGACGCGGCTGATCACGCTGGCACCTGTCGTACCCATCAAGCGCCCCATTTTTCCAGCCATCAGCAAAAGCACCAACGTAACGGCCAGTATCAGCACCAACAGCGCTGCCGTGACGATCTGATCCGACACGGGGTTGCTGTGATTATCCGTCAGAATGACGATGGCCAGCATCGCACCCGGCGACGCGATGGATGGCATTGCCAGTGGGAACACCGCGCCGGCCAGATGATCGCGTTCGGCAGCCTCAATCTCTTGTGATGGTTTGGGTTCGCCAAAGATCATACTCAGCGCGAATAGAAACAGCACGATGCCACCCGCCACCTGAAACGATCCAAGCCGCAAGCCCAGAGATTCCAACAAGAACTGCCCCCCGATGAGGAAGGCCAGCAACACGGCCCCGGCAACCAACACAGCACGCAGCGCAAAGCTACGGTGCAGTTTCTTGGGCACATTGGCCGTCGCGTATAGAAAAACCGGCAAACTGCCGATTGGATCGATCACAACGAACAAGGTGATCAGTTCTCTTAGAAGATTGGGCCATTCCAACATAACGCGGACCTATTTGGGGGATGCTTTCTGCGATATCATAGGTTTATGCCTATGTCAGCGGCTATTCCCTTGCCCCCTTAAACGGGATGCGTCACAAACACACCGCCTAACGGAGCCTAAGATCATGGTCGATATCGCCAGCCGCGTCTGGAATCACAAATGGAAGATCGACCCGATCGTTCGGTCGCTGATCGATACGGATTTCTATAAATTGCTGATGTGCCAATCGGTATTTCGCAACAAGCCGGAGACCCAGGTGACGTTTAGCCTGATAAACCGGTCAAAGCACATCCCCCTTGCTGATCTGATCGACGAAGGCGAGCTGCGCGAGCAGTTGGATCATATCCGGTCCTTGTCGCTTAGCCGCGGTGAAAGCACTTGGCTGCGGGGCAATACGTTTTACGGCAAACGCCAGATGTTCCGCCCCGACTTTATGGAGTGGTTCGAGGGGCTCCGCCTGCCGCCCTATCATCTGGAACGCAAAGGCGACCAATACGAGCTGACATTCGAGGGGACATGGCCCGAGGTAATGCTGTGGGAAATCCCTGCACTTGCGGTTCTGATGGAACTGCGCGGCCGTGCTGTTCTGGGCAAAATGGGCAAATTCGAACTGCAAATTCTGTACGCGCGCGGCATGACCCGCGTTTGGGAAAAGATCGAAGAGCTTCGCAAAATTCCGGGCCTGTCCATCGCTGATTTCGGCACACGTCGCCGTCATTCTTTCTTGTGGCAGGACTGGTGCGTTCAAGCCATGCAAGAAGGGCTGGGAAATGCCTTTACCGGGACATCGAACTGCAAAATCGCGATGTCGCGCGAAGTCGAGGCGATCGGCACCAACGCCCATGAACTGCCGATGGTTTATGCTGCCTTGGCCAAGGATGATGCCGCGCTCGCGCAGGCCCCCTATGATGTTTTGCAAGACTGGCATGAAGAACACGAAGGCAATCTGCGGATTATCCTGCCTGATACCTATGGGACCAAAGGGTTCTTGGACAATGCGCCTGATTGGTTGGCGGGTTGGACAGGCATCCGCGTTGACAGCGGCGACCCGGCCACGGCTGCGCAAATCGCCATTGATTGGTGGAAATCGCGGGGCGAGGACCCAAGCAGCAAGCGGATCATATTTAGCGACGGTCTGGACGTGGCCAAGATCAAAGAGCTGCACACCCAATTTGCGGATAAGGCGACGGTTTCGTTTGGTTGGGGCACCTTGCTAACCAATGATTTCCGCAATCTGGTACCTGACGATGCGCTTGCCCCCTTTAGCCTCGTTTGCAAAGCAGTCTCGGCAAACGGCAAACCGACGGTCAAACTGTCGGATAACCCCAACAAGGCAATGGGCCCGCAAAGCGAGATCGACCGCTACAAGCGTGTTTTTCAGGTGGGTGAGCAGGACACGCAAAAGGTCATCGTCTAGGCGATGATCTTTGCCTCGTTTGGCTGATTTTGCGTTCGCGCCACACGATGAGCAATCCGCCAACGACTATGAACAGCGCACCGGGGAGTAGATCGGACCACGGTGCCTCATCGTAGAAAATCCAGCCGAGGACAAAAGCCAGCGGGATGCCGAAATAGCTGAACGGTGCCAGATTGCTTTGCTCGGTCAGTCGGTAAGACATGATCAGGAATAACACGGCTGTTCCGCCAAACGCGCCCATGCCGACAATCCACAGCAGGTCGGTGCCCGACGCAAGCGGGGTAAAGCCAGCTGTGAAAACCGCAAGCGCTAGCGATCCGATCGCGGCAAGGCCGGAAGAATAAAGATTGATCAGCGCACTGGGAACATCGTCATCCATCATGCGGGTCGTCACGGCCACCAACGCATAGCACGCCGCCGCCGCAAGCGGTAATAGGGCCGCGGGCCGAAAGCTATCGCTCCCCGGTCCGACGACCATAATCACCCCTGCAAACCCCAAAAGCACGGCACCCCATCTGAGTGCGCCAACCTTTTCGCCAAGCAGAACAACCGCCAGGGCCACCATGATCGGCACGTTCGCGTATGTGATCGTTGATGCGGTCGCAAAGCTGAGCAGCCCCAGCGACAGATAAAAGAAATACTGCGCAAACGTCAGGATGATGCCACGCAGAAGCGCAAATCGCCACTGACGGATCTTTAGGATGCGCCCGTTTTGATGCCAATCCGGCGAAAGCCAAAGTGCAATGCCTGCTGGGATCAAGCCCGCGATATTCCGATAGGCGGATAGCTCCGCAGCGCCGTAATGTGGTGACAGATGCTTGATGATCAAACCCATCAGATCAAACAAGACCAAAGCGATCAGCGAGAAGGTGATCGCGAGGGTAGTGCGGTTCCTCAGCATGATGTCGATCCTAAAGGGGGTTCGGAGGAACCCTAGCAGACAGCCGCTATATCACCATCGCAAACTGCTAAGGGTATCGGATCACTTGGCCGGGTCAACCTTGCCACGCAGGGCCTTTACCTCTCCGCGGACTTTCTTTTCCTTCAGGCGTCGCTTTTTCGACCCCAGCGTTGGCCGGGTTGGAATGCGGCGTTTGGGCGGGGTCAGCGCTGATTTGATCAGCTCTTTCAACCGGTCCCGCGCGATTTCGCGGTTGCGGGCCTGGCTGCGCGTCTCGTCGCATTGGATGACCAATGCCCCCTCGTTGGTCCACCGGCGCCCTGCCAGTCTGCGCAAACGGGTTTTCACAGGGTTGGTTAACGAAGGGGAGGTCGCCGCCTCGAACCGCAATTCAACCGCGCTTGAGACCTTGTTGACGTTCTGCCCGCCGGGGCCGGACGCCCGCATAAAGCTTTCGGTCAGCTCCCAGTCTTGAATGGTAATGTCGTCGGTGATGTGCAGCACGGGTGGTCTCCTTGGGGGTAGTATCGCATCGCAACTGTCCAAGTAAAAGACCCCCGAAAATGCGAAAAGGGCCGCCCTGAAAAGAGCGGCCCAATCGAATGGTTTACGGAGGTGGGATCGGTTAGATCAGCGATCCACCCAAGGTTCTGACCACTAAGGGCTGCCCTAGCGGTTGTCCTCCCAAGCTGTTCCGACACCTCTCTCCAATACCGTTCTTGACACTGGATCACCTCCTTTACATTTGTTGAACTCACCCAAAGCTTTGCACAGGATCAGCAAAAGGCAAAACGTTTTTTTGCCGCCTCAAACGACTGCGGGCGCAAAGCTGCTGCCAATCGTGGCAATAGCTTTGCGCCCGCAGGGGTGGTTTTAGCGTCGCTTAACGTGCGGGCAGTAGCCGCGCCGTGATCAAACGGAAAGGGACCAGCGCGATCAAGGCAAGGCTAAGCTTTACAGCCCAATCAGCCACAGCAAGCGATACCCAAAGCGGTGCAACGGGCCCACTGCCGAGCAATGGCAGCGCTTCGGTTGCCCAAGATACGTCTGTTAGGGGGCTGATAAACGACAGCGCGCCAGAGAACGCGATTGAAAAGAACAATACCGTATCAACAGTGCTGCCGATCAACGTGCTGGCTAGCGGCGCGCGCCACCATTTTCCGTCCCGAAGGGCCGAAAATATCGCAACATCAAGAAGTTGCGCCACCAAAAAAGCGGTGCCGGACCCGATGGCGATGCGAATTGTCACCAGTGGACCAAATTCGCCCATGATCTGTGTGCCGATCAAAGAGCAGACCAAACCAACGACAAAACCCACCAAAACCACACGCCGTGCGGCGGTCTGGCCGTAAACGCGGTTCATGATGTCTGTCACTAGAAAGGCGAAAGGATAGGTAAATGCGCCCCAAGTGAGCCATTGCCCATAGAGGAATTGAACGAGAATATTCGAGGCCACAACAATGGCGGCCATGGCAATAATGCCGGGAAGATATGTGCGTGTCATGTGTTAACCGTTTTTTGCAAGGGTGCGGCGACTTGGCCTGCGGGAATCGCAGACAAATTGGCCTTAAGCGGTTGATCTGCGTCTTGCAAGCTAATCGATAACTGAAAATTCGATGATCTGGGTGTTTTGGAACGGCATAAAATTGTCGTCAGACACAAGCGTTAGCCGGGTTCGACCCGATGCATCCTCCCAGACAGAGATTGCTTCGAGGTTGTCAAACCGCGCCGGGAGGGTCTGGATGAGGGTAACACTGTGGGGCGTCGCGGCATCAAGATCGATCCGCCTGATCCGCGTTCTGAACCCCAGCGGGGTCACCGTACGTTCCAGCAAATACAACCTGCCACTGCCGTCAAAATCCGCACCAACAGGCAGAAAGGGACCGTTTCGGGGTATTTGCGCTGCAATGGTTTGTTGCCCGTCTTTGAACGCAAACAGGGGAAAGTAATCGCCTTTCGCCTGTTCGGGGATCGCGAATAGCGTTCCATTAGGACCGATGGCAAGTGCTTCGAAGCCGCTGTTTTCACCCTGAAAATCTGACGGGGAAAAGGCGGCGAAAGGCGTGGTGACGCCGTTTTGCAGGTCTACGGTTACGATCCTGTGCTGCCCTTCAAAGCTGACATAGTGTTGGCCATCGGGTGCAATCGCCAATCCTTCGGCATCGATGAAAGGTTTGCGCAATATCTTGCCCGCCTCATCCCGCATGGCGACGGAATGGGTGATCTTGGCGGCGGTGACAACACGTCCGTCCCGCTGCAAGGTGGCCTGCAGAACGCGGCCTCGATCTGTGATGACGGTCATATGCTGGCCGTCAGGCGAAACCTCGATCCCCGACAGACCGCCGAACCAAGACGCGCTGTTGTGCCAGGTGAACTCAGCTTCAAGATGCAACACAGGTTTATCCACGGCCGCCGAAGCGACCGAGGTTAAAAATAGCGTAGGTATGAAGCTGATAAGGTTCAGTTCGCTTCCAGTACCGATTGGCATTGCGCAGGCAGGTCCGCCAAGATCAGCGCGCGTTTCGGTTTGCGTTTTGGCGGGTTCGGGTTTGGCGGCGGTGGGTTCAGGATATTCGCCTGCCATTGCCGCGCATCAGCGCATCCGTCGCCTGCAGGGGGCGGCGCTTGGTCTACACAGCCACGTGCGCCTTGAGGGCAGCTTAGACGGACGTGGAAATGATAATGATGCCCATACCACGGGCGAATTTTCCGCAGCCAGCTGCGGTCGCCTTTTTCGTCGGCGCACATTTGCACCTTCGCCCCAGGAAAGACGAAAATACGGGCGACGCTGGGGTCGGATGCTGCTGCTTTCAACACTTCATGATGTTGACGTGTCCAGCTGCTGTTGACGTAAGCCCCCTTTGCCCGACGCATGGAAACAGAGGAGATTTTCTCGCGCTCGGCGCGGCTTAGGTTCAGCGATTTGGCGGGCAGCATCCAAATGTCGGCGTCCAGCCCCATCTGGTGGCTGGCATGACCGGACAGCATTGGGCCACCGCGCGGTTGGCTCATGTCGCCGACGTAAATCCCGTTCCATCCGGGCTGCCGTGCTGCTTTCACGCTTAGGTTTTTGACGAAATCGATCATCTCTGGGTGGGCCCAGTTTCGGTTTCGCGACAAACGCATTGCCTGCCAAGTCGGGCCCGTTTCCGGCAATTGCTGCGCACCTGCGACACAGCCCTTTGCATAGCTGCCAAAGGCCGCCGGGTTTTGCCGTGATCCACCGCTTTTCGCCCCGAACAGTTTCTTTGCTTGAACGTTGCTGAGCGCGCCGCCGGAGGACCCGATGGTGGGCAAAATTTGTGACGCTCGCGGGTTCGGTTTGGATGATGGTCCGCTACATGCGGTCATCGCCAGAAATAGGGTTATGCCGACCAGAAAGCGAGAAAAGGTCATTTTGCGAAATCTCCATTCGGTTTAACCCATACTAGCAGAACCAGCCCAAGGATGAAGAGCCCAACAACAGGTGTAATACCCAATCTTTGACTTCCGGTTAAATCGCTTGCAATCGCGATCAACGCCGGAGCCAGAAACGCCGTTGCCTTGCCTGACAGGGCGTAAAGGCCAAAGGCCTCGGTCATACGCTCCGGATTGCCCTGACGGGTCAGCATATTGCGGGACGATGCCTGCAACGCGCCCCCCGCGGCACCGATCAATGCGCCCGCAATATAGAACAGAATGTCAGGCAGCGCGGACCCATCGGCAAGGACGAAACCCATCACCGAGGTCGGCGTAAGCGAGATAATCAAACAAGCGGTCGCGATAAGAACGCTACAGCAGGCCACGATGACCGGCATCGGCCCAATGGCGCGATCAACGCGCCCGCCGATCCAGCAAAAAATGGCCCCTGAAACAGCTGCAAGGATGCCAAAAATCCCGATATCAATGATCGACCAGTTCAACACGCCAAGCGCATAAATGCCGCCAAATGTGTACATCCCGTTCAACGCGTCGCGGTAAAACATCGACGACCCCAGATAGGCAAGCAGCGACGGATGCTGTGGCAGTTTTTTCAGGGTGCGACCTAGGTCAGACAACGCCTTGCCCACAACGTATTTCTCGGCATTCGGTTTTGGCGTATCCCGGACGTATAAAAAGAAGGGGATCATGAAAATAGCATACCAGATCGCGGTGAGCGGCCCAACGACTCTTGTGTCGGCGCTGGTGGCGGGGTCCAGCCCGAATGCGGGGTCGAGACCCAGCATTGTTTTTCCGGTGTTGCCGGCCTGAAACAAGAAAATCATCACGATCAAGGCGACAACACCACCGACATAGCCGAACCCCCATCCTGATCCTGAAACGCGCCCTCTCTCGGCTGGGTCGGGGGACAGTTCAGGCAAATAGGAGTTCGTGAAAATTGTCGCGAACTCCATCCCTATCAGGCCGACCCCAAAGAAGATTAGCGCCCAAGTGACCGAGAAATCCTGCGGCGCGGTCCACCAAAGGGCTGCGGACCCGATAACGTAGAGGGCAGAGAACAGCCAAATCCACGGCATACGCTTGCCAGTTGAATCCGCCACGGCCCCCAGAATGGGCGCAAGGATGGCAATGGAAACACCCGCAATGGCCAGCCCATAGCCCCAATATGCCTGCGCTTGCGCCTTGGCCAACTCTATGGGCATCCCGCCGTCAACTAATGAAGCGGTGGCCGTCTGTGCAAAATAGGGACCGAAAATAAAAGTCAAAAGCAACGTATTATAAGGCTGGCTTGCCCAATCAAAGAAATACCACCCCCAGATTTTCTTGCGCGATGAAATCGTTGCCATATGTGCTCTCCGGTTTTGGGGGACGGTAGTGCAGTGGGGTAGCACCGCGCAAGGCGCGTTTTCTGCGCGGCGGTAAACGGCAGGTGACAGAATGCCTGCGCGGGCAGAGAAACCCCGGCAAAAGCGGTTTTCTTTTTAGGGGTGGGGCTATATTTTGGTTGGCATACCATTAATATTTTGAGCACCACATGATCCGTATTTTATACTTTAGCACTGCCCGCCCGTCCGTTTCAAAAGACACAGTCAAGCAGATTGCAGAACAAGCCAAAGTGAAAAACCATCAACTGGGGATCACCGGTGCCTTGGCCTATAACGGACGCAATTTTTGTCAGGCGCTAGAGGGCGGAGAAGCCGAAGTGCGGGGCCTTATCGAAGAAATCCGCGCGGACGAACGCCATAGCGGCTTTAAAATTCTTGATGAAAAGCAAATCACCGAACGTCATTTTCCGGACTGGACAATGGAGCTGGTGAGCGAGCTGGATTTTTCAGTCGTGATTAACTCTATGTAATGATAGAACTGTTGCTGCCCTTGCTCTTTTACGGGGGGCTGCTTAACTGCGTTACAGTTCATAAAAAGGTCGAGCCATGACATCGTTGTTCCAAATCCTAATGCTGCTTTTGAATATCGTGTGGTTTGTCATCATCGCCCACGTGATTATGAGCTGGCTGATTAACTTTCAGGTATTAAACCTGCGCCAGCCCTTGGTCGCGCAGATTTGGGAGGGGCTAAACCGCCTGCTAGAGCCTGTTTATAGCCGGGTCCGCAGCTTTTTGCCGCCAATGGGCGGGCTTGACCTTGCGCCGCTGGTCGTTCTGATCTCGGTCGCGATTTTGCGTATCCTTTTGATAAACAACGCCGCATTGTTTTACTAAACGGCCCTTCGGGGAGGATATTTGGAAAGCCAGAGAAGCATGGCTATTGTCCCTTGTTTCTGAGTGTGGGAGTCTGCCCCTAACGAGCAGATTATAGTTAGGTTTTCCATGTCAGGCGCTGCCACGCTTTTACGTGACGTATTTGGTTTCGACGGGTTTCGCCCCGGCCAGCA
Source organism: Sulfitobacter sp. AS59 (assembly GCF_038899995.1). Classification (NCBI taxonomy): domain Bacteria; kingdom Pseudomonadati; phylum Pseudomonadota; class Alphaproteobacteria; order Rhodobacterales; family Roseobacteraceae; genus Sulfitobacter; species Sulfitobacter sp. AS59. The sequence goes on along the minus strand of NZ_JBBMQK010000003.1, from coordinate 176,568 downwards.
AGAGATCGTCGAGGCGGTAACTGCAGGCGAAAACGTGCTGGCAATCATGCCTACGGGTGGTGGCAAATCCCTTTGCTTTCAGATGCCTGCGCTGCTGCGCGATGGCGTGACGGTTGTGATATCGCCGCTGATTGCGTTGATGCGAGATCAGGTCAGGGCGTTGCAGGAGTTGGGCGTCGGGGCAGGGGCGTTGACGTCAGGCAATACGCCAGAGGAAACCGATGCGGTTTGGGAGGGGCTGGAGGCGGGCACGCTAAAGCTGCTTTATATGGCACCTGAACGGCTGGCGGCGGGATCCGTGATTGGCATGCTCAAGCGGGTTGGTGTGTCGTTGATCGCGGTGGATGAGGCGCATTGCGTCAGCCAGTGGGGCCATGATTTCCGCCCTGACTATTTGCGCATTGGTGAATTGCGCAGGACCTTGGACGTGCCATTGGCAGCCTTCACGGCGACGGCAGATGCTGAAACCCAGGTTGAGATTGTTCAAAAGCTGTTCGACGGCGCGGCCCCACGTGCATTTTTGCGCGGCTTTGACCGGCCTAACATCCATCTGGCCTTTGCGGCTAAAAACTCCCCCCGTGCGCAAATTCTGAACTTTGCGGCAGCGCGCAAGGGGCAATCGGGCATTGTCTATTGCGGGACGCGCGCCAAGACCGAAGGGCTTGCCAAGGCCTTGCGCGATGAGGGGCACGTTGCCTTGCATTATCACGGCGGGATGGATGCCGAAGACCGCCGCATTGCCGAGCGGCGTTTCCAGCAAGAAGACGGTTTGATTGTCGTTGCCACGGTTGCGTTTGGCATGGGGATCGACAAGCCCGACATCAGATGGGTCGCGCATGCGGACCTGCCGAAATCGATCGAGGCATATTATCAGGAAATCGGCCGCGCAGGCCGGGACGGGTCGCCCGCCGAGACGCTGACGCTTTTCGGGTCGGATGACATTCGATTGCGCCGCAGCCAGATTGACGAAGGGATCGCGCCACCGGAACGGCGGGCGGCCGATCATGGGCGGTTGAATGCGCTTTTGGGGCTGGCCGAGGCGTTGGAATGTCGGCGCAAAACCTTGCTGGGGTATTTTGACGAGACCGAGATCACCTGCGGGCGGTGCGATCTATGCGATACGCCTGCGGATGTTTTCGATGGGACCACCGCGGTGCGCAAAGCGCTATCCGCCATGCTGCGCACAGATGAATGGTTTGGGTCCGGTCATCTGATTGATATTCTGCTGGGCAACGAGACGGACAAAATCCGTGAACGGGGCCATACCAGCCTGCCGACCTATGGGGTGGGCACCGAATATGACAAGCGGGAGTGGCAGGCCGTGTTCAGGCAAATGATGGGGCATGATTTGGTGCGCCCTGATGCCGAACGCCATGGCGCGCTGCGCATGACCGATGCGGCATTGCCGATCTTGCGGGGCGAAGCGCAGATTTCCCTGCGCCGAGATAGCATACGCGCGGCTGGCGCCACACGCCGCCCCGCTGTCAAAATGCTGGTCAGCGAAGAAGACGCGCCGCTGCTGTCAGCGCTCAAGGCCAAAAGGCGCGGCTTGGCTGAGGCTGCGAAAGTGCCAGCCTATATTATCTTTAACGACCGCACCTTGATCGAAATGGCGGAAAAGCGGCCCGACAGTTTGGATGCAATGGCCCGTGTGGGCGGTGTTGGTGCCAAAAAGCTGGAAAGCTACGGACGCGCGTTTCTGGATGTGATCAACGGGACGTCCGAAGAGATGCACCCGACTCGCCGCAAACTGGCCGGGCGTGAGGCAGGCACTGTCTATGACCGCTTGCTGGAGGTGCAGGCCGAACTGACGCGCGGCGCGGCTGGCACCGACAAACCGCTTAGCTGTTCTGCGTCGCTGTTGGCCAAGGTCGCGCAGCTGCGAAATGCCGACGATACTGCCCTTGAACGTCTGCTGGGGGACAAGCGCGCCGAAAGGTTTGGCACCGCATTTCTGGACGTTCTGAGGGAGGCGGGCTAAGTCACGGGGTGTGTCAAAAAGAGGATCACCATGCTCGTTGTAATTTCGCCTGCCAAAAAGATGAATTGGGATGCACGTGATGTGCCCATGACGACGCCGTATATGCTGGATGACGCGGCAAATTTGGTGCGCTCTGCGCGCGGCCTAAGCGTGGGTGATCTGAAATCGCTGATGCATCTGAGTGATAATCTGGCCAAGTTGAACCGTGATCGTTTCGCAAGCTATGAAGACGCCCCCGATGGGGATGCCCTGCGTCCGGCAGCATTTGCATTTGCAGGCGACACCTATCAAGGCCTTGAGGCGACGAGCCTTGAGGCGGACGAGCTGGCATATGCCCAAGAGCATTTGCGTATTCTTTCAGGGCTTTACGGTGTTTTGCGCCCCTTGGACGGCATTCAACCCTATCGCCTTGAAATGGGCAGCAGGCTGAAAACGGAACGGGGCAAAAACCTGTATGAATATTGGGGGGCACAGCTGTCTCGGGCGTTGAATGAGCAGGCTGAGACGACGGGCAGCAGCGCGTTGATCAACTGTGCCAGTCAGGAATATTTCGGCGCGGTCGACCTGAAGGCGTTGAAGCTGGACGTCATCACGCCCCAGTTCATGGAAGATAAAGGCGCCGGAAAAGGCCCCAAGATCGTGAGTTTTTACGCCAAGAAAGCCCGCGGAGCGATGGCGCGGTTCGTTATTCAGAACCGCTTGAAAGATCCAGAAGCGCTGCGCGATTTCGATATCGGCGGGTATGCATGGCAAAAAGACCTGTCGACACCTGAAAAGCCGGTATTTTTGCGGGATTATCCAGCCGCTTGATGGTCGTCTTCGAGAAGCAGAGGCAGCGTATCTAGGGGCTGATGCGCCTGAATTTGTGCGGTAATGTCAGGTTTGCGCAGCGGTTTGGTTAGATAGTGATCCAACCCGGCGGCCAAGATGCCTGTATCGTCGCCGGTCATGGCATGTGCCGTAAGTGCTACGATAGGACAGCGGCGGTTCGTCTTCTCTTCAAGCTTGCGAATGGCGCTGGTTGCCTCTTTGCCATCCATTTTTGGCATCGAGATATCCATAAAAATCATATCGGGTTCAAAACTCTCGAACAGCGCGACCGCCTCTTCGCCATTGTTGGCCAGCTTTAGATCGACATCCAGATGTTGGATCATTTTGCAGAAAACAAGCTGGTTGGTTTTGTTATCCTCGGCGGCCAAGATACGCATTCTGCGTGGTTCATTCTGGCCGGCTCCACCGAGCGGGGTGCAGACCGTTGCCAATTGCGCCAGCAAGTCACTGCGCGGGATTGGTTTTTTCAGAACGGATGAGACCAGTTTGCGGGCCGGGTCATTGTCTGCCAGTGCGGCGTTTGAGCTGACGATGATAATATCGCACTGCTGGTTCCGCGCACGCAACTGGGCCGCAAGTTCGAAACCATCCATATCCGCCATGATGTGATCGGCAAGGATAAGATCGACGTCGGGCCCGACCTGCTCCAGTGCAGCTGCCGCCGTGTCGCAGCACGTAACCTTGAGGCCAAGCTGCTCAAGCTGTTTCAGCAGGATTGAGCGGTTTATTGTTTCAGGCTCGACCACCATGATATGGCGCAAATGTTTCGGCAGGGGCGGATGCGCCGTGTTGATCTGGCCTTCGGCCTTTAGCGGCAGTTCAAAACCAAAGCAGGACCCGACCTGTTCTTGCGAGGTGACCCATATATCGCCTTCCATCATCTGGATCAGCCGTTGACAGATCGCCAGACCCAAACCGGTGCCGTCAAACTTGCGATTACGTTCATTTTCGACCTGATTAAATTCGCCAAAGATGTGGTCAATCATGGCGGGTGCGATGCCAATGCCTGTGTCTTCAATCGCGATTTTGACCATCACCTTGCCGGTTTCCGCGTCCGGTACGCCCGTGACACGCACCAGAACGTGACCTTCGCTGGTGAACTTTACCGCGTTCCCCATAAGATTGGTCAAAACCTGCCGGATACGTCCGGGGTCGCCGATCAGATGCGTGGGCATAAACAGATCATAGTCCAACGCCAGCCCAAGCCCCTTTTCACGGGCAAGCGGTTGCAAAAGCATGATCACTTCTTGGATCGCACGCTCTAGATCAAAGGGCTCAACATGCAGGTCCAGTTTTTTAGCTTCGATTTTCGAATAATCGAGAACATCATTGATAATGACGAGCAGCGCCTCGCCCGAGTTTTTGATCGTATCGACATATAATTGCTGGTCTTCGGTCAGTTCGGTGTCGCGCAAAACATCGGCCATGCCCACCACACCGTTCATCGGTGTCCTGATTTCGTGGCTCATATTGGCTAAGAACGCCGATTTCGCGCGGCTGGCGCTTTCTGCAATCGCACGTGCCTCTTGCAATTGACGCTCATATTCCACCGTCGCCGTGATATCGAGCCCGAGCGAAACCATGTCGCCGCTCGGCCCACGCTGATCAACCAGCTTGATGTGCCGACCATTCCACAATTGTATCACCGTGGGTTCGGGGTCGGAATCGTGCAGCCGCTCTGTCATCAGGCGTCGCCAGTTCTTGGTCGACAGATCGCCGGTATTCACGATCCCTTCTTCGGTCAGCACTTGCAAGATGGTCACGTAATTGACACCGGGGCTGATCAGTTCAAGCCCGTCAAAGATCGCAAGATAAGACCGGTTGGCCATGATCAATTCGTTGTTTACGCTGAATAATGCAAAACCGTCTTTGATCGTTTCAATTGATTGCCACAGCCTGCGTTCCGTCAGTTCGATCTTTTCGCGCGCGGCGTTCAGATCGGATTTCACCCGCTGGTTTTCCCCGCGAATGTTTTCCACTTCGGCGCGGGTTTCCACAATTTCATCGGACAGTTTCTGCGCGTGCAGACCCAGCTTGCGATTGGCGGCAAATAGCTCGGCCTGTTTCAGCTCAAGCATCCGCTCCGCTGCAAGACGTCCGCGCCGTTCCTGCGTCAGCTTGTCTGCCAGGTTCATGCCCCGCTCCGAATCCGTGATGTTCTGGTTGCTGACAGACATTCAGCGAACGAGGTGAACAACTGTTTAAGACCTGCGCGGATACGGGCGGTTTTGCGTTAGGATCGCCGCCCTTCGCGCAGCCACGCCGCGATGATCAGCGCCGCGCTGAGCAACAGGACAAGCCAAGCGGGTAGGATCGGGGTTTGCCGCACATCGCGGGTCTCATAAGCATCGCGCGGGGTCAGGCCGATCCATCCGCGCCCAGCGGCGGGGCGTCCGGCCCTCACCTCGCGAATACGGGGTAGGCCGTCTTCGATGCGGGCCACGCCACCGCGCATTGCGGCCAGTATCGGTGCCATGGTTTCACTGCTTGTAATCGTATCAACGAATTCACGCGGCGCGGCGGGGCCAAGGCCGATCACGCTGACCTGATCCCCGTTCTCAAGGCGGTAGAGCCCAATATCTGGCCCCTCGAACGTCCCTTCGAACATGCCGGGGGCTGTTTCAACTAGCTGGATTTCGACAGTGGTCCCATCAGGGGCGGTGATGGTGACGGGGGGCACGGTGTCGCCCAATGTTCTGCGGATGATCCGCATGGTTTGACCCTCGGCAGTGGCGGTCAGCGCTTCTTCCTCAAGCTCGGGTTCTTTCATCATCCAATGGGCAAGACGGCGCAGCAGTTCTAGCTGCGGGCCGCCCCCCTCGTACCCACGGTTCCAAAGCCACGCGTGATCCGAGGCAAGCAGCGCGACCCGGCCTTTTTCCACCCGGTCCAAAATCAGCAAAGGGCGGTCATCCTGACCGGTCATCACAACCGACCCTTTGGGGTTGGTGACGTCAATCTGGCGCAGCCAGCGGCCCCAATCGCCATTTCCGGGCAAGTTCGCTGTCACGGGATGCCGATCACCCAGATCGGACACGAGGGGCAGAAACGGTTCTTCGATCACGCGGGCCGACGGGGTTGCGGGCAGAACAGCGCCAAGGGGCGACCGGAACAGGCTGTCGGCGCTCGCGAAATCACGGCCTGCAGCCACCAGAACGGCACCGCCTTGGCGTACATAGTTGGCCACGTTTTCCAGATACAGCCCCGGCAGGATGCCGCGCCTCTTGTAGCGATCAAAGATGATCAGATCGAAGTCATCGATCTTTTCCATAAACAATTCGCGGGTCGGAAAGGCGATCAAAGACAGCTCATCAACCGGCACGCCGTCTTGCTTTTCCGGGGGGCGCAGGATGGTGAAATGCACCAGATCGACAGAGCTGTCGGATTTCAACAGGTTGCGCCATGTACGCCCGCCGGGGTGCGGTTCACCGCTGACCAGCAACACACGCAGGCGGTCACGGACACCGTTCATCTGGATCAACGCCGCGTTATTGCGGTCGGTCAGTTCCCCGTCCGCTTCTGGCAGGGAAAACCGGATCACGTTACGCCCGCCATGGGGCAGCGTGACGGGCAGGTCGAGGTCTTGACCAATGGGCACCCGAAACGACTGCGGCTCTTGGGCGTCAACGGATATGTCCAGCTGTGCAAGGCCGCCCAAATCGGGGGCTGCCCCCAGATCATCAATCCGCAAGGTTAGAGTGACCGGTTCGCCAATAATCGCAAAGGCGGGCGCGTTGCGCACGGTCAGGCGACGATCCCAGTCGGTTTCCTTGCCGGTCATCAGCAGATGCAAGGGGGCCGGCAGATCAACGGGCAGATCGGCATCGTGGATGCGGCCATCGCTGACCGCCAGAATGCCGGCGATCCGGGCGCGGGGTTCTTCGGCCAAAGCGTCCGCAAGCGCGGTCATCAGCTGTGTGCCGGTATCGCCCGGGCCGTCGGGGATTTGAACGCGGCGTAATTCGGTGTTGTCACGCGCGGCGATCGTCGCGGCCAAGGCGTCGGCGGCTTGTGTGCTTTGCCCCTCGCGCCCGCCCAGCTTTTGGCTGGCGCTGTTGTCTTCCAACATGATCACGATGTCGCTGAGTGGCGCGCGGTCTTCTTGTTGAAAGGACGGGCCAGACAGCGCGGCCAGCACGACCAACATGGCGAGCCCGCGCAAGGCCCAGCCCTGCAACCCGCGCATCACGGCCAAGATCACCGCAGCAACGGCGATCACACCAACCACGGCCAGCAACACCATCGGGATCATTGGGTGAAAAACGATGGTCGAGGTCATTGGCCCAGCCGATCCAACAGGGCAGGCACATGGACCTGATCTGATTTATAATTGCCGGTCAGCACATGCATGACCAGATTGACGCCAAAGCGATACGCCAGTTCGCGCTGCCGTTCGCCGCCGAAACCACGGCCCACAGGCACCATTGGCGCGCCGTTGGACGAAACCGCCCAAGCTGCGGCCCAATCATTGCCGCCGATCACAACTGGTGTGACGCCGTCATTCAAGTTGCGAAAGGGCATGCCTTCGACCTGTTCGGCATCGGGTGGCGACGCTTCGACCCAGATATCGCGCCCCGCATAGCGGCCCGGAAAATCCTGTAGCAGATAAAAGGTGCGGGTCAGCACATGGTCACTGGGCATCGGTTCAAGCGGGGGAATATCCAGTGGTGCCGCAAGGTCTTGCAGCTTGCGACCGTTTGCGCTGGCCCCGCCGTAGCCCGAAATATCAGCGTCACGGGTATCGAACAGGATCAGCCCGCCAGACCGCAAATAGGCATTGAGTTTCGCATAAGCATCGCCTGACGGGCGAGGTTGATCGGGCGTGATCGGCCAATACAGCATCGGGAAGAACGCCAGCTCGTCAGTCTCAAGATTCACGCCGATGGGGTTCGCGGGTTCAACCGACGTGCGGAAAAACAGGGTATCGGAAAGCCCCCGCAACCCTGCCTCTGACAGCTCATCAACGGGTGTGTTTCCGGTGATGACATAGGCCAGCGTCATTTCCGCCGTGGCGTTTAGGGCAAAGTCATCTGCCGATTGTGCATCGACGGGGGCTGGGAATTGCATCAAGGGAACCAACAGGATTGCCGCAAGATTGCTGCGTTTCATCAAACGTCCCGACAGCGCCAGTGATGCGATGACATCGGCCAGCAGCAGCAAAATTGACAGGCTTAGCAGCCAACCGGCCAAGGGCATTTCGGGCGCGACGTACAGGCCATGCACGGGCACGTAGGCGGGCCAAGTGGTTGCTGTCAGCTGCGTATCGTCAGTGACCACATTGCGGGCGATCCGGCGGTCGCCTGACGCGTAGATGCCCGGTTGCAGCGCGGGGCCAGCGGCGGCTGATGCTAGATCAGCGCCATCAACACCGGGCAGGTTGCCTGCGTCTTTGAGCTGGCCGAACCCGTCCATAATGCGCAGCGGCGTCCATGTCGTGCCTTGCAAATCCTGTGCCTCAACCGACGCGGCGGAGGAGGAGATCGCCAACCTTTCCATCATCTGAACGAACACGCCGGACAGGGGCAAGGTTGACCATTCTGCGGTTGCGGTGACGTGGAACAAGACGACTTGACCCTGACCAAGCGCCTTGCGTGTCACCAGCGGTGTCCCATCGCTAAGTGATGCAATGACCCGGTCGGCAAGGGTCGGGTCGGGCTGGGCGACGACCTGGGCAGAAACGACCACATCGTCAGGGATATCGAGGCCAAAGAAGGGCGAGGTTTCGCGGAAACTATCCAGCGATTTCGGCTCTCCCCAGCTCATTGCACCGCCGACACTGCGGCCTCCGGCGCGCAGGCGCACGGGCATTAGCGGGTCTTCGGTATCGCGTGAAATATCGCTGGCGGCAATGCGCGGGCCTGCAAAACGCACCAACATGCCACCGGCCTCGATCCATTCTTGCAGGGGCGCTTGTTCGGCCTCGGACAGGGTCGCGATGTCCGCCAGCACGATCACATCAGGATTGGCAGGCAGAACATCTGCAAGGGACCCGTCGATAATATCGGCGGTCGGGGCCAAGGCGCGTTCGATGTAGTGGAGGGGCGATAGCAGCTCTAGCCCCTCGCGGTTTTCGCGGCCTGCAATTAGGGCAACCTCGCGGCGGCGCAACCCGTCGTCGACCAGCGTTGTCGCCCCGGCTGACCGCTGCCCTGCGATATCAAACCGCGTGATCCGGGCGCGCAGCTCGGCTGGTAAGGACAGCGCGGCGGTGGCTTGGGTTGCGCCATCATCGAACTGGGCGGGCACAGTGGCAAGGATGCGGGCGTTCCCCGCCGGGTCGCGGCCTTGGGCGTTCAGCGTAACCTCGCGGGCGGGACCCGCGATGGCACGTTTGACGGTTAAGGTGATGGCACCATCCTTATAGCTGGCAGGGGCCATCGCCAGCACGTTCGCACCGGTTTGATAGACGTCGACCGACCCTTGATTCTGAAGCGCATCCAGCATGGCGCGACGGCTTGGGTAATCCAAACCGTCACTGAACCAAAGCGTGTCAAAGCCGTCCAATGTCTTGGTAATCTCAATCGCGCGGATCACGTTAGCGTCTGACGGTTGCCATGGCGCGGGCTGCAAACCTGCAAGTCGCGTGCGCCACACATCTGCGGATTGGAATACAGGTTCCTCGGGGCGGGTGAGGGTCAGAAAACCCACGGTGCGATTGGCGCGGGCGGCGCGGGTCAGTTGCGCGTCAATCACTTTCGACTGTTGCTGCCAGCGGGTTGCCCCGGCCCATGATCCATCCAGCACAATCAGCAATGGGCCAGAGCCATCGGCCTGTTGGTCTTGTGGGTTCAAAACGGGGCCAGCCAGCCCGATGATAATCGCGGCAACGGCCAGCATGCGCAAAAGCAGCAACCACCACGGGGTGCGGTCAGAAACGCTTTCGTCGTCGGTCAGGCCCAACAGCAATGCAACACCGGGAAACCGTTGGCGGATTGGTGCGGGGGGAACAGCGCGCAGGATCAGCCAAAGAATAGGCAGCGCAATGAGCCCCAGCAAAAGCCAAGGTGCAGAAAACCCTATGCCGCCCAAAATTGTCATGCTGCCGCCCCCGCACGTGTATCAAGCGCTGCGTACAGCCACAGCAGGGCCGATTGGGCAGAGGCGTTTGTATGATGCAGGCCATAGTGCCAACCGGTCAACGCGCACAGGCGCTGAAGTTCGGCTTTGCGTTCGGCAAGGCGTTCAAGATAGCGGGACTTCAGATCGCTGGCCTTTAATGTCTCGTGCCGCAACGTGCCGCCAACGCTTTCAAATATGGTTCTTCCGGAAAACGGGAATGCTTCCTCGGACGGGTCCAGTAGATGGCACAATACCCCCCGAACACCCCGATCAGCGGCCTTGGTTAGCGCAAGGGTGATCCCGTCAAGATCGCCCATGAAATCTGAGATAAACACGGCACGCGCATGGGGGATCATTGCGCGGTGTTCGGGCGGGGCATAATCGTCGGCATCGTCTTGCGACAGCATCTCGGCCAACCGCAACAGCTGCGGTCTACCGGAGCGTGGTGGCAAGGCGGTGCCTGTCAGCCCGACGCGTTCTCCGCCGCGCTGCAACAGGATAGCAACAGCAAGACCCAGCAACCGTGCGCGGTCTGCCTTTTGCGGCAGGTTCGGGTCCGAGGAAAAGCGCATAGAGGCCCCTTGATCGACCCACAACATGACCGATTGCGCGATTTGCCATTCGTGTTCGCGCACGAATTCCTGATCACCTCGTGCGGAACGACGGTGATCAATGCGGCGGCGGCTGTCGCCTGTCTGGGCCGGGCGGTACTGCCAAAAATCATCCCCGCCGCCCGCGCGCCGTCGTCCGTGCGACCCCAGCAACACAGCACCGGCCAAATGTTCCGCCCGTGCCAATAGGTCCGGAAACCGCGCGGCCTGTTCTTCGGCCTTTGCGCGAAGGGATACGGGGGTGATCACGCTGCAGCCTTTTTCCCGGTCAGGCTGGCCGCGGTGCTGTCGATCAGATCGTTCAGGCTGTCTCCACGTGCGCGCGCGGCAAAGTTCAACGCCATCCGGTGGCTTAGGACCGGGCGCGCCATATCAATTACGTCTTCGGCGGAGGGGGCCAAGCGACCCTGCAACAAGGCGCGTGCGCGCACCGTCAGCATCAAGGCCTGCGCCGCACGGGGTCCTGGGCCCCAGGCGACGGTCTCGCGCACACGGGGGCTTGCGTCAGCCTCGTCCGGGCGGAAGGCGCGGACCAGATCAAGGATCAATTCCACCACGCTGTCACCGACAGGCATGCGGCGCAGCAACGCTTGCGCGGCCAAAAGCTCCTCAGCGGTAAATACTTGAGTCGCCTGTGCGTCGCCTTCGCCGGTTGTGGCCAGCAAAATCTCGCGCTCGGTCTTGCGATCGGGATAGGCCACATCGATCTGCACAAGGAAACGGTCAAGCTGTGCTTCGGGCAGGGGATAGGTGCCTTCCTGCTCAATCGGGTTTTGCGTGGCCAGAACATGAAAAGGCGCGCCAAGCGGGCGGTCTTGGCCTGCGACCGTCACGGTTTTTTCCTGCATCGCTTGCAGCAAAGCCGATTGCGTGCGCGGCGAGGCGCGGTTGATTTCGTCGGCCATCAGCAGTTGGCAGAATATCGGCCCCTCGATGAAACGAAACGCGCGGCTGCCATCGGCGGCGGTATCCAGCACCTCGGACCCCAGAATATCGGCTGGCATCAGATCGGGTGTGAACTGCACGCGGTTGCCATCCAAACCCATCACGGTGCTAAGGGTTTCGACCAGACGCGTTTTGCCAAGACCCGGCAACCCGATCAGCAAACCGTGGCCGCCGCACAGCAGTGCTGCCAATGTCAGGTCGACAACGCGTTCCTGTCCGATAAAACGATTAGTAATCGACGCTTTGGCCTGTGCCAGCTTGTCGCCGAGTGCTTCAATATCTGCTACCATATCGCTGGCTTCGGTCATGACTTTTGCGTCCTTCGATTTATATAGGTTAGATGTAAGTGTATCTTGTGAACTGGAAATGGCAAAAGCAATGAGTGGACAAAAAACCGTGACTCCAACAGCGACGGACCTTGCTGCGTCTGTTTCTGCCGCAAAAACACGCGGATTGCCGCCGGTAGAAAGCTGGAACCCGCCATTTTGTGGCGACATCGACATGGAGATCATGCGCGACGGTACGTGGTTTCACGAAGGCACGCCTATCGGTCGGCGCGGTTTGGTCAAGCTGTTTGCGTCAATTTTGATACGTGAGGGCCACAAATACTTTCTGGTTACGCCGGTGGAGAAGGTCGGGATTCGCGTCGAAGACGCGCCATTTGTTGCCATTGATTTCGAGGTTGAAGGCGAAGGGCGCGAACAGAAGATTACTTTCCAGACCAACCTTGATGATATCGCCACAGCCAGTGACGATCTGCCGATCCGAGTTGAGCGCGATTCCGAGACTGGTGAGCCATCGCCCTATGTCCGTGTGCGCCGCAATCTGGAGGCGCTGATCGATCGCAAAAGCTTTTACCGGCTTGTGGATTTGGGTGAACATCACGACGGCTGGTTTGGCGTTTGGTCGGGCGGGCAGTTTTTCGGGCTTATCCCCTCAAGCGAATTACCTGAATAGCCGCACGTCGCGTTTGCCTTTCCGTGGGGTTTTGCTAACAAAGGCGGATGCAACATAAAGCGAGCCTTAGACGCATGAAACCTGCCGCGAATTTAAGCCTTTTGTGGCAAGAGCTGCCTTATCTGGATCGGTTCGACGCTGCGGCGCAGGCGGGGTTTAAGGCGGTCGAGGTGCTCTTTCCTTATGACGTGCCGGTGGGCGATACCAAAGCTGCCTGTGTGGCGAACGGATTGGAGCTGATCTTGATCAATGCGCCGCCGTTGGCCCCCGCTGGGCAGCCGCGCGGGTTCGCTGCAGTGCCTGAGTCTGTCCAGACCTTTCGCAAGGATATGGTGCGCGCTTTTCGATATGCCGAGGCGCTGGATGCGCGGTTTGTGCATGTGATGGCTGGCAATGCCCAAGGGGACGCGGCGTTTGAAACCTTTTGCCGAAACCTGGTCTGGGCCGGGAAATCCGCGCCCGACGGCCTGATGCTGACAATCGAGCCGTTAAACCCTGTGGAGATGCCGGGGTATTTTTTGAACGACTATGAGTTGGCCAAACGCGTGCTTGATGAAGTCTCGGCGAAGAATGTCGGCCTGCAGTACGACAGCTACCATGCGCAGATGATCCATGGTGATGCGATTGAAACCTTTGAAACCTATCGCGCTGATATTGTGCATGTCCAGATCGGTGACACCCCGGATCGTGGCACGCCCGGAAGCGGTGATATCGATTTTGCGGGTCTGTTTACGGCGATGGCGGGCGCGGGCTATGATGGCTGGATCAGTGGGGAGTACACCCCAGGCCCCAAGACCGAAGACAGCCTGAACTGGATGAAAATGCTATGATACCCGCAAGATTTGCGCCCGTCGTTTTCGGATTTATTCTTTCGGGGCTTATGTCCTTTATCGTATCGGGGATCGCGATCACCCGTACGGCGGGGCTGGTAGAGGGATCATTTGGCCTGTGGATCGGTGCGTGGATCACCAGTTGGCTGGTGGCATTCCCCACTGTTTTGGTCGTGGCCCCCATAACGCGGCGCATCGTCGCGAAATTGATCAAGGACGGCCCTGCCTGAGGGGCGAAAGGCCACAGCATCCAAAATGCTGCGGCCCCTTATTGCAAGTGCCCTGATGGATCAGGCTTGTGCCGGTTCTTCCTCATAGGCCAGTTCGTGATCGCCAAGGTCCATGACATCTTCGCCTGATCTGTCCCACTCTGCCCGGTCTGCATCTGTCGCACGGGGCGAGAATAGGCCCGTTAGCGCGTAAAACACGCCGATCAACGGGGCAGTCCAGCATGCAAATGCAAGCGGGATGTACAGAAGGTTGGTCAGATTGCCATCCATCACCCCCAGCCCAAGCGCCGAGATCACAAATGCACCCCCTGCGTTCCACGGGATAAGCGGGCTCATCAGCGTGCCGCCTTCTTCTACGGCGCGGCTAAGGTTCAGGGTCGAATACCCCATCCCACGGTATAGCGGCGCATACATGCGGCCGGGCAGCGCGATCGAGATATAGGGATCGCCCGCAACCATATTGGTCGCAAATGCCGTCCCAATGGCAGAGCTTTGGACCGCGCCGAAAGTCTTCACACGGCTGACAATGGCCATGATGATCGCTTCAAGGCAGCCGGTGCGTTCAAGTGCCCCGCCAAAACCAAGCGCGATTAGCATCAGTGAAATTGTCCACATCATCGACTGAATGCCGCCCGCGTTTAGCAGGCTATCGATGTCAGCGATGCCGGTATCAATCGAATACCCCGATTGGGCAAAGGCAAATACGTCGTGAACGCCCGCACCTTGCCAGAAGATCGCGATCAAAGCGCCGGCAAGAACACCGGCAAACAAGGATGGAAGGGGCGGTTGTTTCATTAAGGCCAGGACAATGACAATCAAAGCGGGGATCAGGGGAACCACACCCAGATTAAACCGTGCATCCAAGCCCGATGTAATCTGCTGAATGCTGGTAACGTCGCCTGCCGAGCCATCAATCAACATAAAACCGACCGAGATATAGATCACCAGCGCGATGACCATAGCCGGGATCGTGGTGGGCAACATGTTCTTGATATGGTCGAACACATTTGTGCCGGTGACAGCAGGTGCCAAGTTTGTGGTGTCAGACAACGGCGAGATTTTATCGCCAAAGAACGCGCCCGAAACGACAGCACCCGCTGTCCAATAGGCCGGAATACCAAAACCCGCCCCAATGCCCATCAACGCCAAGCCGATGGTCCCGACCGTGCCCCAGCTTGTCCCCAATGAGAGCGAGACAACCGCGCAAAGGACCATCGCCGCCGCCAGAAATATCGACGGGCTTAGCAATGTAAGACCATAGTAGATAAGCGTGGGGACAGTGCCTGATGCGATCCAAACGCCGATGATCATGCCGACAACGATCAAGACGGCCAAGGATGGCAAGGAAACATGGATCACGTGAAACACGCCCTCGCGGATGTCCATCCATTTTTGCCCGCGCATGACTCCCAGCAGTGACGTAATGGCAAGGCCGATGATCAATGGGATGTGGGGGGTGAAATCACCATAATAAAAAAGCTGAAGCGCCAAAAGGCCCAAGGTTAAGACAACCGGTAACAGCGCCAAAGGCAGTGATGGTAGATTTTTTGTGTCCATTGTTCCCTCGTATTATTATTGGCGGCGCTTCACTGGGAAGGCGCACTAATTACGGGAAAAATGAACGAACCCGCCCATAGGTTCCAAAAAACTTCTGAAAGGAACGTTCTAAGGCGGGTTCAGTTCCGTATGACCGGGCGCAATTTAATGCGCCTCGGCCCAATTCGCGCCAACGCCAGCATCCACGGTCAGCTTCACATCCAGCTTGACCACGGGGTCGGCTGCATTCTCCATCACATCGCGGGCCGCCTTGATCAAATCGTCCTCGGCACCCTTTTCCACCTCGAACAGCAGTTCATCGTGAACCTGCAGCAGCATCGTTGCGGGAATATCCTGGATCGCGTCGGGCATGCGGATCATGGCGCGGCGAATGACATCGGCGGCCGTGCCTTGGATCGGGGCGTTGATCGCGGCGCGCTGGGCAAATCCGGCGCGCGGCCCTTTGGCAGCGATCTCGGGCGTGTTGATCTTGCGGCCAAAGAGGGTCTGAACATAACCGTGTTCTTTGGCGAATGCCTTGGTGTCGTCCATATAGGTCCGAATGCCGGGGAAGCGTTCGAAATAGCGGTCGATGAATCCCTGCGCTTCGGCGCGTGGAATGCGCAAGTTGCGCGCCAGACCAAAGCCGGAAATGCCGTAAATCACACCAAAGTTGATCGCTTTGGCCTGACGGCGCACATCCGGTGTCATTTCATCCAACGGTACATCGAACATTTCGGACGCGGTCATGGCGTGGATGTCTAGACCGTCCTTGAACGCCTGCTTGAGCGCTGGGATATTGGCGATATGGGCCAGAATGCGCAGTTCGATCTGGGAATAATCGAGTGCGACCAGAACCTTGCCCTCTTCGGCAACGAATGCCTCGCGGATGCGGCGGCCTTCTTCGGACCGGATCGGGATGTTTTGCAGGTTAGGATCGGTTGATGCCAATCGGCCCGTCGATGCGCCGGCGATTGAATAGGATGTATGAACGCGGCCAGTGTCTTTGTTGATGTGCTCTTGCAACGCGTCGGTATAGGTTGATTTCAGCTTGGACAGTTGCCGCCAATCCAGAATGCGACGTGGGAAATCATGTTCGGTGGCAAGGTCTTCCAATATGTCCGCACCGGTCGAATATTTCCCGTTCGCACCCTTTTTGCCGCCCTCAAGGCCCATGTCGTCAAACAGAACCTCACCGACCTGCGCGGGCGATCCGACATTAAACTTGCGCCCGACCATCTGGTAAATCTCGTCTTCCAAGCCCGCCATTTTCTGGGCAAAGGCATTGGACATCCGGCTTAGGGTGTCGCGATCCACCTTGATGCCTGACCGCTCCATCGCGGCCAGCACTGGCACCAAGGGGCGTTCAAGCGTTTCATAAACTTTGGTCACCTGCACACGGTGCAATTGCGGTTTGAACAGCTGCCACAGACGCAAGGTGATATCAGCGTCTTCTGCGGCATAGGGCACAGCATCGGCAAGCGGCACCTTGTCAAAGGTGATCGCGGATTTGCCAGACCCCAGCAGCGGTTTGATGGGGATCGGCGTGTGGCCCAAATAACGTTCCGATAGCGTATCCATCCCGTGACTATGAAGCCCGGCATGCATCGCATAGGACATCAACATCGTGTCATCAATCGGCGCGACCGCAATGCCGACTTGGGCGAAAATCTTGCTGTCGTATTTCATGTTCTGGCCGATTTTGATGATCGACGGGTCGGTCAACATCGGCGTCAGCATCCGCAGAACTTCCTCCGTCTGCATCTGCCCCTCGGCCAGATCATCCGAGCCGAACAAATCATCCGCGGAATGGGTTTTGTGGATCAATGGGATATAGCAAGCTTTGCCCGGTTCAACACACAGCGAAATGCCCACCAAATCCGCGACCATTTCATCAAGGCCCGTCGTCTCGGTATCCACCGCGACATAGCCGAACTCGTAAATCCGGTCGATCCAGGCCTGCAATGCCTTGGCGTCGCTCACCTGCTCGTAATTGTCCCTGTCAAAGGGGACTTCCGCCACTTCGACACCGTTTTCAACGACCTTTGGTTCTTCAATAACCGGGGCCTCTTTGCCCAGCACCTCCGCCACGCGCTTGGACAGTGTGCGGAACTCCATTTCAGCCAGAAACCCCAACAGCTTGTCGGCATCAGGTTCGCGCACCTCAAGGTCATCGAGCGTAAAGTCCAGTGGGGTGTTTTCGTCCAACAAAACCAACTTGCGTGACAGGCGGATCTGGTCGGCGTGGTCAATCAAGGTCTGGCGGCGCTTGGGCTGTTTAATCTCGTCGGCCCGCTCCAGCAAAGCGTCCAGATCGCCGTATTCGTTGATCAGCAATGCGGCGGTTTTGATGCCGATACCGGGCGCGCCCGGCACGTTATCAACTGAATCGCCCGCCAAGGCCTGCACATCTACGACGCGTTCAGGATAAACGCCGAACTTCTCGAATACGCCCTCGCGGTCAATGGTTCTGTTTTTCATGGCGTCCAGCATTTCGACGCCGTCACCGACCAGTTGCATCAAATCCTTGTCCGAACTGATAATGGTACAACGCCCGCCAGCAGCGCGCGCCTGCACCGCCAAGGTCGCGATGATATCATCGGCCTCAAAGCCTTCCTTTTCCTTGCAGGCGATATTGAAGGCTTCGGTCGCGGTGCGGGTCAATGGGATCTGGGGGCGCAAATCCTCGGGCATGGCCTCGCGGTTGGCTTTGTACAAATCATACATATCGTTGCGAAATGTATGGCTGCCTTTGTCAAAGATCACGGCGGCATGGGTCGGGGCATCCGGTCCGGTGTTCCCTTCGACATAGCGATGCAACATGTTGCAAAATCCGGCGACGGCACCAATGGGCAACCCGTCCGATTTACGGGTCAGCGGGGGCAGCGCGTGATAGGCGCGAAAAATAAACGCCGATCCGTCGATCAGATGCAGATGGTGACCCTTGCCAAATGTGCCGGACATATCAGTGCTCCCCTTGGTGATTGCCCCCTTTTGCCACGAAGCATCCGCGCCTTCCAGCCGCCATTCTGCTCAGACGCCTATTTCATTTTGCCAAATAAACTCCCCGCGGAGCGTCCAGCCCGTGCCTCATTCCGCTTGGTAAAGATCAAAGGACAGGCTGACCGACAGGGGCATTGGTGTCCAGACGCCGAACCTCAGGCCTGCGGCGCGCAGCTTGTCACCGATCCAGACATTGCAGGTGCGCAGAATATTGAACCGCCCCTTGGCGGCGAAAAAGCCATCGGTTTGATTAAAACCATCCACGTTGGCAGTGATGGGCTGGCCATCGGCGTCTGTCGATAGACTGTCCCAAACCTCAGCCAGCAAGGTTGCGTATTCTCGGTCGGTGAGGGCAAGGCGTCTTGCATCTAGATCGTGAGGCAGCGCACCGGCGGTATCAAAGCGCAAAACAGAGCTGTCCCCGACAACCCCGCGCCACAGCGCATACAGGCCCAGATCGGTCGAGGCGCGGGTTTGCGTGTAAAAATGCTGTGCCCCCCAACCGATCACCAGCCACTGCGCCGCAGGATGATCCAGCCGGATACCTTGGGCAGTCAGCGGGGCAAAATGTTTCTGTGTCATGTCGTCAAGCGGCAGTACCAAATCATAGTGGATCGGGCCGCTGACCAGCAAAATGCTGCGTGTCTTTTCCGAGGTGTCAGGTACAGCGCTTCCGGGGATAATCGCGCCATATATGGCGGCCATCAGATAGAGGGCGGGCACCAGTGCCATCACACCCAGCCATCTTGCGGGTTTCCTCAGACCTTACCCTCAAAATCTGAGTGGATGAATTTGCAGTCGCAATAGCCGCATTCAACCCAGCCTTTGTCATGCGGGATTTGCAGCCAGACGCGCGGGTGGCCCAAAGCGCCTTCGCCGCCGTCGCACGCGACGCGCCATGTGTTCACGATGCGGGTTTCTGGGGCTTGCAATGTCATGTGGTCGTCCTTGGCTTTGGATGCGCTATCGTTATGACCAAACCAAGCCGGCAGGGCAAGGGGCGGGCCATGTTTTGGGCGGCGGAACTGTACAAGTTTGTAATCTAGAATGAATTGGGTTCACCATAGGGCAATCTACAGTTAAAAGGTGCAAAACATCTAAATTTTCGGAGCAATCGTCCCATGGCACACCCCAAACCCGTCGTATTGTGCATCTTGGATGGATGGGGGCAGCGCGCCGAGGCCGAGGGCAATGCGCCTTTGCTGGCGAAAACACCGAATTTCGATTGGATCATGCAGAATTGTCCCAGTGCCACGCTGACCACTTTCGGGCCTGACGTGGGTCTGCCCCAGGGGCAGATGGGCAATTCCGAGGTCGGGCATACCAACATTGGTGCCGGGCGTGTTGTCGCGATGGATTTGGGCCAGATCGACCTCGCGATTGAACAGGGCAGCTTTGCCAAGAACCCGCCGCTGCTGGATTTTATCGCCAAACTGAAAAAGACCGGCGGCACGGCGCATTTGATGGGCTTGGTGTCGGATGGCGGGGTGCATGGTCATCTGTCCCACATGATTGCCGCTGTAAACGCGTTGCACGACCAAGGTATTCCCGTGGTGATCCATGCCTTGACCGATGGCCGCGATGTGGCCCCGAGATCGGCGCTCGGGTTCTTTGAGACGTTGAATGATAATCTGCCCAGTGGCGTACAGATTGCGACTGTTACGGGCCGCTATTTCGCGATGGACCGCGATAACCGCTGGGACCGGGTCGCCAAAGCGTATCGCGCGATTGTTCAAGCGCAGGGGGAAACAACCGCAGCTACGGCGCTTGAGGCAGTTAATGCCGCCTATGAGCGTGGTGAAAACGATGAATTCATCCAGCCGACGGTGATTGCCGGCTATGAGGGTGCCAAAGATGGCGACGGCTTGTTCTGTCTGAATTTCCGTGCCGACCGCGCCCGCGAGATTATGGCGGCCATCGGTGCCCCTGACTTTGACGCGTTTGACACAGGCGTCAGGCCGGATTGGGCGGGCTTGATGGGGATGGCCGAATATTCACAAGCGCACAGCATTTATACGTCAACGATGTATCCCAAACCGCAGATCGTGAACACGCTGGGGTCTTGGGTGGCGCAGCATGGCTTGCGTCAGTTCCGGCTGGCCGAGACGGAAAAATACCCGCACGTGACGTTCTTTTTGAACGGAGGGGAGGAAACCCCCGCCGCCGGTGAAGACCGCTTTATGCCCAAGTCACCCGATGTCGCGACCTATGACCTGCAACCCGAGATGTCATCGGCGCAGGTGACCGACAGTTTTGTCGGGGCGATCAACGAGCGCTATGATCTGATTGTGGTGAACTATGCGAACCCTGACATGGTGGGGCACACGGGCGATCTGGCGGCTGCCATCACCGCCTGCGAGGCCGTGGACCAAGGGCTTGGCCGCGTGTTGAAGGCGCTTGATGCCGTCGGTGGCGCGATGATCATCACCGCGGATCATGGCAATTGCGAAACGATGATTGATCCCGAAACCGGGGGCGCACATACGGCACATACATTGAACCCCGTGCCGGTCGCGGTTGTCGGCGGCCCTGAGGGTGCCAAATTGCGCAGGGGTCGGTTGGCCGATCTGGCCCCGACGGTTTTGCAGTTGATGGGGCTTGAACAGCCCACCGAGATGACCGGGAAGTCGTTGTTGGAATGAAGCGGATTTTCGCCCTTTTCCTGCTGATCTGGCCCTTGGCTGCCTTTGCGCAGACCGAGGCGGCGGATCAGGCACGTCGCGCGATGGGCGATCTTGAGCGGGCATCGGCGAAATTGGATGCTGCAGAAGGGGCACGCGACCGGGTTCAGGCGTTGACCCAAACGATCCAAGCCTTCGAGGTTGGATTGGGGGCCATGCGCGAGGGGCTGCGGCAAGCGGCGATCAACGAGGCGCAGCTTAGCAAAAAACTGGAGGCGCGCGATGGCGAGGTGGCGCAGTTGCTGGGTGTCTTGCAAAGCATCGGCGGCAACCCATCGCCAACGCTATTTCTGCACCCCGCTGGCCCTATCGGGACTGCCCGCGCTGGCATGTTGCTGGCCGAACTGACGCCCACATTGAATGCACGTGCCGACAAGTTGCGGCAGGATTTGAAAGACGTGCAAACTCTGCGGACCTTGCAAACGGATGCGGCGCAGCGCCTTCAGGACGGGCTGACCGAAATACAGCGCGCCCGCACCGAGCTGAACAAAGCCATGGCCAACCGCACCGAACTGCCCAAACGGTTCACCGAAGACCCCGTGCGCACGGCAATTCTGATTTCGACGTCGGAAACGCTTTCGGGTTTTGCCAGTGGCCTGTCGCAAATGACGACCGAACAGATCGAACCCGCCCCGTTGCATATTGACGGTCAAGTGGGGGAACTGCCCTTGCCGGTGCAGGGGCTGGTTCTGCGCGGCGCGAATGAGGCCGACGCGGCCGGCGTTGTTCGGCCCGGCATGATCCTTGCAACGCGGCCCCGCGCGATTGTGACGACCCCGACAGCGGCGACAATCCGCTATACCGGCCAGCTTTTGGATCTTGGCAACGTGATCATCCTTGAGCCTCGGGCAGATACCTTATTTGTATTGGCTGGCTTGGATACAGTTTATGGTGCTGCGGGTCAGGTGATTGCAGCGGGAACACCGATTGGTTTGATGGGTGCCCCGTCGTTAAGCACTGATAATGCCTTGTCACCTAATAGTGAGGGGGCTGGTGTCGAGCGTTCAGAAACGCTCTACATAGAAGTAAGAGAGAATAATATCCCACAGGACCCGGCAGAATGGTTCCTAACCGACAAGGATGGATGAGCATATGAAGAAATTTGTGATGGCCGCCGTTGGTGGCACGCTGGCAGGCGTGATCGCAACGACGCAAATTGCGGGCCCTTTGCTGGCCCAAGAAGCGGCCAAGACCAGCAATGTCTATGAGCAGCTTGATTTGTTTGGTGATATATTCGAACGCATCCGCGCCCAGTATGTCGAGGAAGTCGATACAGAAGAACTGATCGAGGCGGCCATTAATGGCATGCTGACGTCTCTTGATCCGCATTCCAGCTATCTGTCGCCCAAAGACGCGCTAAAAATGCGCGACCAAACCCGTGGAGAGTTCGGCGGATTGGGCATCGAGGTCACGCAAGAGGAAGGCTTTGTCAAAGTCGTCTCGCCGATTGACGAAACGCCTGCGTCCGAGGCGGGGATCGAAGCCGGTGACTTTATCACCCATGTTGACGGCGAAAGCCTGCTGGGTCTGACACTGGATGACGCAGTTGAATTGATGCGCGGGCCGGTTGGGTCTGAAATCATCATCACCGTCGTGCGCGAAGGCGAGAGCGAGCCGTTCGATGTGTCCCTTGTGCGCGACACGATCCAGCTGACGGCGGTTCGTAGCCGCACTGTTGGCAATGCGGTGGTGATGCGCGTGACCACGTTTAACGAACAAACCTACCCCAAGCTTAAGGAAGGTCTGGAAGAACAGATCGAAGCAGCCGGTGGTATCGACAAGGTCAGCGGTATTGTCATCGATCTGCGCAACAACCCCGGCGGCTTGCTGAACCAAGCCATCGCAGTTTCAGATGCGTTCCTTGAAGAAGGCGAGATTGTCAGCACACGTGGTCGCGATTCAGCCGACAGTGACCGGACCAACGCGACGCCCGGCGATCTGGCCCAAGGCAAGCCTATCGTTGTGTTGATCAACGGCGGGTCTGCATCGGCGTCCGAGATTGTCGCTGGTGCCTTGCAAGATCACCGTCGCGCGATCGTTGTGGGTACGAAAAGCTTTGGCAAAGGATCGGTCCAGACCATCATGCCGCTGCGCGGCGACAGCGCTATGCGCCTGACAACAGCGCGGTATTATACACCGTCGGGTCGGTCCATTCAGGCGGTCGGCGTATCGCCCGACATCGTGGTTGCACAGCCCCCGCTTAAGCCTGCTGGCGAAGAGGATGACGCAAACAGCCGTCCCTTGCGGTCCGAGGCTGACCTGCGCGGTAGCCTGAATAACGACAGCCTGACCGAAGACGAGATCGAACAGATCATGGCAGATCGCGAAAAAGCCGAAGAAGCAGCGGCCCTTCGCGAGGAGGATTATCAATTGGCCTATGCGATTGATATCCTCAAAGGTCTGTCCGCCTTGGGTCCAAAGGACTAATCCGCAAAGGCATTATAGCCCTCGCAGATCGACTGAAAACGAAAGGCCGCCCCGTAATAGGGCGGCCTTTTCGCTGCGCAGCACAGAAAAAATGCTGCGCAGCATTTTAGGCGGTTTAACAGCCGTTTGCACAGTCAAATCATATGCTTACAAGGCATTTTGATAGGCTGAGGGGATGGTGAAAATAAGCCTTTGGCCGGGTGGCCGTTAGCTTGTCTCGACGCAATGCCGTCTGAACGCGCGCTTGAGCATATCAAGCTCAGCGCGCAGCAATTCCAGCTCTGCCCGCTGATCGATGTTTGTCACCTCGTCGCCAATAATAACGACGTCGCCAATTTTTTGACCGGCATCATTGTCGGTTACCACAATAACCTGGATGCCATCCGCAATCGCGCTGGCAGGCACTGGAATGGTCAAAGACCAATGATCGGCGGTGTCACTTTTGGCCAATTTGAAATCGGGGACATCTGCGTTCCCGTGGGTGACGGCGATGTCAGGCTTGGTATCGCCCGACCCGGTAACGATACCCTGCCACATCCCTTCAAGCATTCGGGTTTTTGTCAGTTTTAACGTGCTCATCCAAAAACTCCTAAAGCGGTGCGCGCGGCCGGCGCGAGAATGTCATGTCACGCAGAATGATCTCGTTCATTTCCGGACCCTCGAAAATCAGATCGATCCACGCCTTTTCCACACGTTTTTCGTTTATGGTGGAATAGGCGAGATCGAATTCAACCATGACGTCGGGTTGATCAACGGGAAGTTCGCGCACGATTTGTTCGGTGTTCGGCCCGTGGCGGATGTTCAATCGCGCAAATATCTCGATTGGTTTTTCCATCTCGACGATGGTGCGCAACTGCAAAAGATGTGTACGTTTCAGCCCGTCTACAAAGCCCTCTGGCAGGTCCAGAACAAGGGATAGAAACGACCCGTCAAATCGGAACACATCAAGGCGCAAACCATACGGGGCCAGATCAGCCTCGCGCAGGTTGCGCAATTGCCGGACGCCCAGTTCTGACAGCGCGCAATCGTGGAAGAGGGTGACTTCGGTGCCCAGCTTTGCCTTTGTCTTGGCTGATGACAGACCGGGCACAGGCAGCGGGGCGCGCCACAGGGCAGGTCGCCAGGACCAGTCTGCGTTATGTGGTTTGCTGAACTTTGTGGACCCTACGACTGGCAGGGCCATGCGTTCTTGCGCTGCTTGAATGAAGCCGTCCAAACGGGTCTTGAGCGCCCAAGCTTCCTGAGATTGCCACCGCAGGGTTTCCAAAGGAACATCGTTCGCTTTTCGGGCATTACGGGCCCATCTGCGCGAGGTCCACCTAGATACTGCGGCGTTCAAAAGCTGAGTGCCAAATTTGGCCATATGTGCCTGCTGCCCCGTTTTTCGGTCGTCTATGTCGCAGAACTCTATCGTCTCAAGCACATTGGTTCAAATGAATTGCCGCGTGTTTGCGTGGTCAGTTTTTGAGGGGCACGCTTGTCACCGGTTCGGGTGTCGCTTTGATGCTTTCCTCTGCCAGCGTCAGCAGGATATCCCGGCCGACACTGGTGGTGATCAGGCCGTTCTCGGGCCCGTAAACCGCGACGCCAGCAATCTGGTTGCCGATAATGACTGCACCGCGCCAATGAACCGGGGAAAGCCCGCCAACAGGAATTTTTCCGAGCGCACGAAAGGTCACGATGCCCTTGGTCGTTTGGACAGCGGTGACGTCTCGCAGCCCGCTGGCGGTGGCGATTTGTGCGGCAGAAGGGAGCGTGCCAGTGTCGCTGTTTGCAAGGCTAATGGTGATTAACCCGCGTGGTGCGGACCCGGCCGCGTCCTGCGCACCCAAGATGTCGCAACGCATCATCACCAGAAAATCGGGGGTCAGGCTGGCCTGATCGATACAAAAGCCCGATGGCGCGACCAAAACCGCGCCTCCGGCCATCATGCCGCGTGTGACAGGGATAGTGGATGTGCCGGATGGATTTAGGCTGAATTGACCCTGACCAGCTTCGCAAGCTGTCAGGGTCATGAATCCAATCGCGGCTAACGAACCTTTACAGGTCCATGTAGTCATGGGTTTCCGCCTTTGCACCGGGATGCGTCACGGCACCCAGATAGGTGGGGCCAACAAGCTGCGCGTATTTCCACAATGCACCGCTTTGGTAGTTGGTTTTGCGCGCACCGGGCCATGCCGCCTTGCGCTTGGCCATTTCCTCGTCGCTGATGTCAACGCTGATGGACCCTTCAATGGCGTTCAGGGTGATCATGTCGCCCTCTTGCAGCAGGGCAATTGGGCCGCCATGTGCTGCTTCGGGGCCGACGTGACCCACACAAAAGCCGCGTGTCGCGCCCGAGAAACGACCGTCGGTGATCAGGGCGACCTTTTTGCCCATGCCTTGGCCGGACAGGGCCGCCGTTGTGGCCAACATTTCGCGCATGCCGGGGCCGCCTGCGGGGCCTTCGTTGCGGATCACGAATACGTCTCCTTCTTTGTAGGCGCGGTTTTGCACCGCCTCAAACGCGTCTTGCTCGCATTCAAAAATCAACGCGGGGCCGGTGAAAACGATGTCTTCCTCGGACATGCCGGCGATTTTCACGATGGCACCCTCGGGGGCAAGGTTGCCCTTGAGGCCGACAACGCCACCAGTTTTGCTGATCGGATCGGAAATTGCGTGGATGACTTTGCCGTCCGCCTCGCGGTCAATCCGGTCAAGTTCTTCGCCGATGGAACGGCCAGACGCGGTGATACAATCTGTGTGGATCAGACCCGCTTTGCGCAGTTCTTTCATCACAACCGGCACGCCGCCTGCATCATATAGGTCTTTTGCGACATAGGCACCGCCTGGCTTCATATCGACAAAGTACGGCGTGTCGCGGAAGATTTCACAAACGTCATCCAAGAAGAAATCAATGCCAGCTTCGTGCGCCATGGCTGGCAGGTGCAGACCCGCGTTGGTCGAACCGCCAGTGCAGGCCACGATGCGCGCCGCGTTTTCAAACGCTTCGCGGGTACAGATATCACGGGCGCGGATGTTCTTTTCGATCAGGTTCATGACCGCTTCGCCGGATGCTTCGGCATAGGCATCGCGGGAAACATAGGGGGCAGGCATGCCGGATGAGTTCATCAGCGCAAGGCCGATGGCTTCGGACACGCAGGCCATTGTGTTGGCGGTGAACTGGCCACCACAGGCACCCGCGCTTGGGCAAGCAACGCGTTCAAGAATCTCAAGCGCTGCTTCTGACATGGTGCCGTTTTGGAAATTACCAACGGCCTCGAACATGTCTTGTACGGTCAAGTCACGGCTTGCAAAGTCGGCAGGCACATCGGCACCTGCGGGCGCTTTGCCCGGCAGGATCGATCCGCCATAAAGAAAGACAGACGGCACGTTCAGACGGATCATTGCCATCATCATGCCGGGCAAGGATTTGTCGCAGCCCGCTAGACCCACAATCGCATCATAGCAGTGACCGCGCATGGTCAGCTCAACCGTGTCCGCAATCGCCTCGCGCGAGGCGAGCGAGGATCGCATGCCTTCGTGACCCATTGCGATACCGTCGGTTACGGTGATCGTGGTGAATTCCCGCGGCGTCCCTTGTTGGGCGCGTACGCCGATTTTGACAGCTTGGGCCTGACGGTTCAGCGAAATGTTACAAGGTGCAGCCTCGTTCCAGCAGGTGGCGACGCCAACAAGCGGCTGATGAATTTCCTCTTCCGTCATACCCATGGCATAGTAATAGGACCGGTGCGGTGCGCGCTCTGGCCCTTCGGTTACGTGCCGGCTTGGCAATTTGGATTTATCAAAACGGTTGTTGGTGGACATCTGCACGCCTTCCTGAATGGATATTTACTCCGGAATAGCCATCCAGCGGTTTCGCTGCAAGGCTCAAGCGGTCGGTTGAATAGAGGGCTGTGTGGCCTTAGGTTCATTTGGACCCTCAGGCGTGACGCCTGCCCAGCGAAAGTGGACCCGGATGGAGCGATCGATTTTTTCCTTTATATGGAAATATTCCAGCCGAGATCAGATCCTTCTATTGATCCTGACGCTCGTCACTTTTCCCTTTCTCTACATCACACTTGAACTGCCCAAGCGCATTATCAACGATGCCATCGGGGCTGAATCGAATGCGATCGATGTTTTTGGCGTAGAACTGTCGCAGGTGCAGTTCCTGTTCGCCTTGTGCTTTGCCTATCTGGCGTCGGTTCTTGTGCACGGTCTCATGAAAATGCGGCTGAACACGATGAAGGGCGTTTTGTCTGAACGGCTTTTGCGGCGGTTTCGCTATCAGTTGCTTTCTCGCATGATGCGGTTTCCGCGCAGCTATTACAGCAACACCAGCCAAGGCGAACTGGTGTCGATGGTCACCTCAGAGGCCGAACCGATGGGCGGGTTGATGGGCGACGCGGTTGCCCAGCCGGTGTTCCAAGCCGGTCAGATGCTGATTATCTTGTTGTTTTTGTTCATACAATCGCCGTGGTTTGGTTTGGCGGGCGTCGCGTTGATCCCCTTGCAGGCCTATCTGATCCCGATGCTGCAACGGCAGATCAACCTGCTGAACAAGGCGCGGATCAAAGAGGTGCGCGCGCTGTCATCCGAAATCGGGGAAACCGCGGCAGGGATCACCGACTTGCGAACCAATGGCGGCTGGCGGTTCAGGTTGGCCAAGTTCACCGACCGGCTTGGGGCGCTGTTCAAGATCCGTTTCCAGATCTATCAGAAAAAGTTCTTCATGAAGTTCCTCAATAACTTCATCACCCAACTGACGCCGTTCTTTTTCTATGCCGTCGGCGGCTATTTGGTCATTGCCGGGAATATTACTGTTGGTGCGCTTGTGGCCGCACTTGCTGCCTACAAAGACCTCTCAAGCCCGTGGAAAGAGCTGCTGACCTATTACAACCAGACGCAGGATATGGCCATTCGCTGGGAAATTGTGACCGAACGCTTTGCCCCGAGTAATATGATCCCCGAACATTTGTTCGAAGGCGAACCCCTAGAAATCCCCCACCTAAAAGGGCCGATCAATTTAAATCACGTGTCCGTGCGCAACACAGACGGGAATGTGCTGCTGGACGATATTAACATCGACATTCCCATGGGCGCGCGCGTCGCCATCCAGATCCCCAATCAATCCGAACGCAGGGCATTGGCTGAATTATTAACCCGAGAGATCACCCCGACGCGGGGATCGATCAAAATGGCAGGCCATGATCTGGGTGATTTGCATCAGGCGGTTCTGGCAGCGCGCATCGGGTATGCCCACGCGCACCCCTATATTTTCCAAGGGACAATCGGCGATAATTTGTTGATGTCTTTGCGGACCAGCCCGAAAACCGTGCCTTGGGAACCCAATAAAAAGGACTGGGACGAGATCGAAGCCAGGCGCGCTGGCAACAGCACTGACAGCACCCGTGCAGATTGGCTGGACCCGGGATTGGCTGAACTGAACTCCCGCGAGGATATCAATCACTGGTGGTACAAACTGGTCAATGCCATCGGCACGGAAGAGATCATGTTCAGGCGCATGGTCACGGACTATATGGACCCGGACGACCGCCCCGAGCTGGCCGAGAGAATTGTTGGCGTCCGCGAAGAGGTCTACAAAAGACTAAAAGAGCAAGGGCTTGATACGGCTATTTATCGGTTTGATCCTGATGAGTTCAACCCGTCGATGGCCTTGGGTGGTAACCTGATGTTCGCGGCCCCCATGCGCAGTATTTCGCAGACTGCCCTTGCATCTGAACGCAGCTTTCTGGCGATGATTTTCGATCTGGGTCTAGCTGAGCAGGGTATCGCAATCTCGCAAACGGTGGTTGAGGCGCTGCACCAAACCTTTGGACGCGATGGTACGGATCACCCGCTTTTCACAGCGCTTGGCATCGACGAAGAGCTGTACGAGAAATTGGTCGATATTGCATTGCGTCGCCGCAACCACGGGGATGAGGCGCTGAACGAAGACGAGTTTGCACTGCTTTTGACTGTACCGTTTGCCTTTACAGCCGAACAGATTGGCCCTGCATTTCCCGAGCCGTTCAAGCGTGAAATCCTCGAAATTCGCAAGCAGCAAGGATGGAAGATGCGCGAGCGGACCAAGGATATGTTTGTTCCGATCGCGCCTGCAACGTATCTGCCTCGTTTGACGATTCTGGAAAACGCGCTTTACGGGCGGATATCGCAGGTTGCCGGGTTGCGGGCCGATCTGGTGATGGATGTGGTGTCGGATGTGTTCAAGGAACACGATCTGAAACAGGATGTGACAGTCAACGCATTCAATATTCCGACCCAAATTGCCGGCTCGAATATCTCGACCGAGTTTCAGGAACGCGCGGCGTTTAGTCGGGCAGCGATGAAGCGGCCAGACATATTGGTTCTGGATCAATCGCTTGCCGAACAAGACTGGAAACGCCTTGCCATCGTGCGCGACAAGCTGAGCACCTTGTTGCCCGATACCACCCAGATTTACCTCGATGCGACCTTTGAACGACCCGAAGATTTCGATATGTTTATCGAAATCAAGGGCGGGCGCATCGACGGCGTGGCGAAAAGCGACGCACCACATCATGGCGACAGCATATCGGGTGACCTGCGTCGCAAGCTGGATATCGTGTCGCATAATGAATTGTTCAGAAATCTCACGCCCCGCAACCAACGGCTTTTGGCTTTTGCGGCGCAATGGTTTCCCGTGGCCGAAGGGCAGACAATCTTTAGCCAGGGGGAGCGGCCTGATGCGGTTTACTTGTGTCTGTCAGGCACGAGCGAGCTATTCTGGAAGGATGAAGAAGGCGAAAGGCACCATGTCTCAACGGTGGAAGAGGGTCGCCTGATTGGTGATCTTGCCGTGATCATGAATGACCCGCGCCAGTTTGATTTTGTTGCTCTTGAGGATAGCAAGTTCCTGCGGATCGGGGGCGAACAGTTCAGTTCGGTTGTTAAGAACGACAAAGTGATTTTGCTCAGCTTGCTACGGACGGTTTCGTCGCATTTGACGGGCGCGGCAAATCTGCTTCGCGCGGCGTCTATCGATATCCCTCGCGAATATAAGGGGCCAGAACCGTCGAAATGGAAAAACGAATAATGCCGCCCTACTCAGCGCACCAAAGTTTCATTGCGCCTGCAGTTCCGACAGCTGCCCTTTGGCGTGTGATCGTTGGGTTTTTGGCCGCCTCCGCCATATACCTGCTGCTAAACAACTTGCTGTTCACGTTGGTTTTCAACATGACCGGCCCGCAAGATAGCAGTTTCTTTGACGACCTGCTGTCCGGGAAAACTCCCGCCGCGATGTTTCTGCTGTTGGGTAGTTTTGCCTTGATGACATTGGGTGTCACAATCGTGGCGCGGGTGCTTCATCAGCGGTCTTTTGCCAGTTTGATTGGTCCGCTTGGCCTTGCGGTTGCACAATTCTCTGCGGTTGTCCGGCTGCTGGTGGTTGTGAGTGTCGTTATCTTTCTGTTGCCACCGTGGGATTTGGGGGACCCGCTGGTGCCCAATCTGGAACTTGGAACATGGGTACTACTGTTGCCGTTTTCGCTCGTGGCGGTATTCGTACAGGTCAGCGCCGAAGAAATCGTATTTCGCGGGTATGTTCAGCAACAACTGGCCGCGCGTTTCAAGACGCCGCTTGTCTGGATGGTACTGCCGTCATTCCTTTTTGCGCTTGGTCACTATATGCCAAATGAACTTGGCGAAAATGCTTTGATTATTGCGCTTTGGGCCGGGGTGTTTGGGATGCTGATGGCTGACCTCACAGCGCGTGCAGGGAACCTTGGCCCCGCGATTGCCGTGCATTTTTGCAATAACGTGGCCGCCATCGTGATCGTGTCGATGCCTGACGATCTGTCAGGGCTTGCGCTATATCTGACCCCCTTCAGCATGGCGGATACCGAAGCCGTGCGCGCATGGCTTCCGGTCGATTTTGCGCTGATGTTCATCACGTGGCTGGCGGCAAGGCTGGCGATCCGCCGTTGATTGCAATTTACTCCTGAGCAGCATATCTCAGGGACGAAACTGGAGCAGAGGTTCGCCATGAACTGGATCAATAACTACGTTCGCCCACGCATCAATTCGATTTTCTCGCGCCGCGAGACGCCGGATAATCTTTGGACGAAATGCGATGAATGCGGGACAATGTTGTTCCACCGCGAGGTGTCGAACAATTTGAACGTTTGCACCAACTGCGGGCACCACATGGGGATCACCCCGCGCGCACGGTTTCTGGCGCTTTTCGACGGTGGCATTTTCACCGAGGTCAAAGTACCCGCACCGGTCACCGACCCCCTGCATTTTCGCGATCAAAAGAAGTATCCGGATCGTTTGAAAGCTGCGCAAAAGCAAACCGGCGAAGCCGAAGCCATGCTGGTTGTGACGGGTGAAATCGGCCGCACGCCAATCGTTGCCGCCGGTCAGGACTTTTCCTTTATGGCGGGATCCATGGGCATGTATGTCGGCAACGCGATCATCGCGGCTGCCGAAGAAGCGGTGAAGCTCAAGCGCCCGTTGATCTTGTTCTCGGCCGCTGGTGGCGCGCGCATGCAAGAGGGCATTCTTGGCCTGATGCAGATGCCGCGTACCACTATTGCGGTACAAATGCTGAAAGAGGCAGGGCTGCCCTATATCGTGGTGCTGACCCATCCGACCACGGGCGGTGTAACGGCGAGCTATGCAATGCTGGGCGACGTTCAAATTGCCGAACCCAATGCATTGATCGGCTTTGCTGGCGCGCGCGTGATTGAACAGACCATTGGTGAAAAGCTGCCCGAAGGGTTCCAACGCGCCGAATACCTGCTGGATCATGGCATGCTGGATCGCGTGACGCCGCGCCCTCAGATGCGCGATGAACTGATCAATATTACCCGTATGTTGCTGGGCTTGCCGCCTGCCGTGCGTGGTGATCTGCCTGCGCCCGCCGAGGGGGGCGATGTGCCCCATGCTTTGACGTCGGAAGACAAGGCAGAAGCTTCCAAAAAATGACGCAACAGACATCTGATGATGTGCTGGCGCGCATGATGGCGCTGCACCCTAAGATCATCGATTTGACCCTTGATCGGATGTGGCGACTGTTGGATGCCTTGGGCAATCCGCAAAATAACTTGCCGCCGGTGATTCACATCGCTGGCACCAATGGCAAGGGATCGACTCAAGCGATGATCCGCGCGGGCTTGGAATCGGCAGGTCATCGGGTGCATGCCTATACCTCGCCTCATCTGGCGCGGTTTCACGAACGTATCAGGGTCGCGGGCGATCTGATTACCGAGGCCGACCTGACCGACGTGCTTGACGAATGCTATGCTGCGAATGACGGCGGTAATATCACCTATTTCGAGATCACGACCTGCGCGGCACTGCTCGCGTTTTCACGCACCCCTGCGGATTATACCTTGCTTGAGGTCGGGCTGGGCGGTCGGTTGGACGCCACCAACGTGGTTGAAAAACCCGCCCTGACCGTAATTACCCCCGTTTCCATCGATCATCAGCAATACCTTGGTGATACCTTGGGCCAGATCGCGGGCGAAAAAGCGGGCATTATCAAACGTCTTGTGCCTTGCATTGTTGGCCCTCAGCAAGACGACGCGATGGATGTGATCGAAGCCGAGGCAACGCGCCACCACGCGCCGCTTTTGGCCTATGGGCAGCAGTGGCACGTCGGGCCGGAAGCCGGGCGTATGGTCTATCAAGATGAAAAAGGTTTGCTTGATCTGCCAAGGCCAAACTTGCTGGGTGCGCATCAGGTGCAAAATGCCGGTGCGGCCCTTGCCGCCTTGCGCCAGCTTGGCATCGCGGATGACCACTGCGAGGCGGCGGTCACCCGCGCGCAATGGCCCGCGCGGATGCAACGTCTTAAGACAGGCCCCTTGGTTGAAGCCGCTGAAAATGCAGAGCTTTGGCTGGACGGCGGCCACAACCCTGCAGCTGGAGAGGCGATTTCGGATCTGCTGCGATCAATGCCGAAACGTCCGACCTATCTGATCTGCGGGATGCTGAATACCAAGGACATCGCAGGCTATTTGCGCCCCCTTGCCGCGCAAGCTGAAAAACTGGTCGCTGTGTCGATTCCGGGGGAGGTTGCCACGTTGCCCGCTGGCGATACCGCGCAAGCCGCGCGCGCAGTCGGCATGCAAGCGCAGGAGGCTGCTTCGGTACACCAGGCGCTTGTTGATATTCTTGTCGATGACCCTTTTGCGCGGGTTTTGATCTGCGGGTCGCTTTACCTAGCTGGCAATATATTGCGTGAAAACGGCTAGAATTGTCATTTCTAAAATTGACGACGTTTACAGTTTATTGCGCTTGAGGCCCTAGGGTTCAAAGACGGTGTTCTTTGTCCTTGGGGTCGATGTAATGGTGATTTCTCATAATATGCAAAATGGTGTCCGGTTGGTTTTGTCTGCGGCCTTCTGTCTGATGTTCGTCATCGCCGGCGGTGTCTTGATGTCCGATCATGATCGATCATCTGTTAGCTTGGCCATAGTCCCCTTGCCGGAAGCTGTCATTGAAACGGGGCTGTCTGATACCGCTCCATCGCTACATGCAGCGTCGGTTTCAAAGCCCGCGGCCGTTTTGCATAAAATACACACTGAAACAGAGATTGATGTGGGTGGTCTGATCAGTACGGTTGCGCGCTCATTTGATGATACGCGTTCAGGCTATGCGCTGGAATCCTACTTGGTTTGGGCCATTAAAGCGGGAAAATCCGATGTCTATATCGATTCCCTGCTCAACAGCGCCGCGTCCAAGGGACATTTCGAAGTTCCGACACCGCTCGCCACCTTGTCCGGACGACTGGACACGCCAAGCTTGCTTCGGTCTGTTTTAGTTGCCGCAAGAGACGAGGGTGCAGGCGGGACATTTAGCCGAATAGCCGCAGCACAGGTCGATCAGACGCTTGAAATTACGGGCTTTTAGCTGCCCCAGCCTTCGGCCTGCATTTCCCTTAGGCGCGATGCTGTCCGTTCAAACTCAAACGTGCCTTCACCTTCCAGATACAACATTTCCGGGCTTGCAGCGGCAGAGCAGATCAAACGTACCTTGGCCTCGTAAAGGGCGTCGATCAGGGTGACGAAGCGCTTGGCCTCGTTAAAGTTGGCACGGCCCAAGGACGGAATATTGTCCAACAGCAAAACACGGCATGCTTCGGCAAGCGCCAGATAATCGGCGGCCCCCAGCGGTTGGCCGCATAGGGCATGGAAACCCGCGCGGGCAATACCATTGCGAAACTGGGGGATAACGACTTCGCGGCTTTTGACGCGCAACGTCAGCTCTTCGCCGTCGCCGCCTGTCAGATCATCCCAAACAGCATCCATCGCCGCACGGCTTTCGGCGTTAACTGGCGTGAAATAGGATTGCGATCCAGCAAGCCTGTCTTGGCGGTAATCGCGTGGGCTGGTCAGTTCCCAAACAACCATCTGTTCCTTAATAAGCTCGATAAACGGCAGGAAAATCTCGCGGTTCAGCCCATCTTTGTACAGATCGTCAGGTATCCGGTTCGACGTGGTTACGACAACAACACCTGCCGCAAACAGCGCCTGAAACAGCCGCCCCACGATCATGGCGTCGGTAATGTCGGTGATCTGCATTTCGTCAAAAGCCAACACTTTGACAGATGCGGCCACATCCGCAGCGACGGGGGCAATCGCGTCATCGACACCGGTCTTGCGCGCCTCATGCATTGCGCTGTGAATTTCCTGCATGAACGCATGAAAATGGACGCGCCGGGCAGGTATATCGCCCATGTTATTCGCGAACATATCCATCAGCATCGATTTTCCGCGCCCAACGCCGCCCCACAGATACAAGCCCTTTGGTGGTGCAGGCGCGCGTTTAAAGAGCCCCTTTTTCTCGGGGTTAAGGAGGGCATTCCGGATGCGGTCAAACTCGGGCAACACCGCTTCTTGGGCGGGGTCCGGGGTCAGGGTGCCATCGGCGACACGTTCATCATAAAGAGCACGTAAATCTGTCATGGCAGAGGCTTACATGCTGTCCAGGCGTTTGAAAAGAACGCGGATGCAATCTGGCCAGCATCCAATTTGAATTGACGCCCGCCCGAGCAAAGGTAGGGTACCATTGGCGATAGAAGGACCAAGCCCGTGGCAAAGAACCCATCGATATTTACTCCGGTTTTGATTGTTGGGTGCGTGATCATCATGGTCAGCTTTGCCGTGCGTGCGTCCTTTGGCGTGTTCCAAATTCCGATTGCGGCCGAGTTTGGCTGGCTTCGCAGTGAATTTTCACTGGCGATTGCGATTCAGAACCTCGCCTGGGGCTTTGGGCAGCCCATTTTTGGCGCTTTGGCGGAAAAGATCGGTGATCGCCGGGCGATTGTTATTGGCGCGGTTGTTTACGCGGTTGGCTTGGTGCTGTCGGCCAACTCCGTCTCCCCGATCGAGCATCAGGCCTATGCATGGCTGGTTGGATTCGGCATCGCGGGCACAGGCTTTGGGGTGATCCTCGCCGTTGTGGGGCGCGCGTCAACGGCTGAAAACCGGTCGATGTCATTGGCAATTGTAACTGCTGCGGGCAGTGCGGGGCAGGTGTTCGGTGCACCGGTCGCTGAATGGATGCTTGGATTTTTGACGTGGCAGACCACGTTCATGGTGTTTGCCGGCGCTATTTTGGCGCTGATCCTGACGCTACCGCTGATGCGCGCGCCAGCGATGGCCAGCAAAGCCGAGCTTGAGGAAAGCTTGGGTCAGATTTTGGTTAAGGCGTTTAAGGACCCGTCTTTCACGTTGATCTTCGTCGGGTTCTTTTCTTGTGGATATCAGTTGGCTTTCATCACCGCGCATTTTCCCGCCTTCGTGACGGAGCTTTGCGGCCCGATTATGGTGGGAGGCGTTTTGCACAACATTGGCATCACGACGACTTCGGCGCTTGGGGCCATCGCGATTTCATTGATTGGGTTGGCGAATATCGTCGGGGTGTTGCTGGCCGGATGGGCGGGAAAGCGGTATTCGAAAAAGTACCTTTTGGCAGGTATTTACACGGCGCGCACAGTGATTTCAGCCGCCTTTATCTTGATGCCGATAACGCCAATGACGGTGATCTTGTTCTCCATCGGGATGGGGTCGCTTTGGTTGGCGACGGTGCCGCTGACCAGCGGTTTGGTCGCCCATATTTACGGCCTGCGTTATATGGGTACGCTCTATGGCATCGTGTTTTTCAGCCACCAATTGGGCAGCTTTATGGGCGTTTGGTTGGGCGGGCGGCTTTATGACGCGTATGGCGGGTACACGACGGTCTGGTGGATCGGCGTCGCCGTGGGCGCGTTCAGCGCATTGGTGCATTTGCCGATCCGTGAAAAACGGCTTGAAGGGCTGGTGACGGCCTAACCCTACATCAGACGCACGGTCGCCAAATCAACGGCTGGCGCGCCAGCGATCCAGAATATAGCGGCTGGTCATTAAATCCAGATGCGCCCCGCCGCCATTCTTGAACAGGGTGATGTCGTCGTCGGAACGTCGTGTGAAGTTTTCCAGATCGTAATAGTCTGCAATGATACTGTCGCGGGAAATGACACCCTCGGCGATGGGGATTTTCAGTTCTCCGATATGGTCGACGGTGGTGTCCAAGCTATCCACAAAAATGCGCGCGCGGGTCAATGTGGTATCATCCGCTTCGCGCATGTCGGGGCGGTATGCGCCGATCAAATCGACATGTTGGCCCGGTTGCAGCCATTCCCCTTTGATAAACGGGCTGGTGGCCATCGTGGCAGAGGTGATGATGTCAGCTCGGCGTATTGCCTGCTCAAGATCATCGGTAACTGTTAGGTTTGGTATCTCGGCAGCCATCGCTTTAGCGTTGTCAGGCGTGCGGTTCCAGACGGTAAATTCCGCATCAGGAAAGGCGGCGGAATACGCAGAATGCAGGCCGCGCCCTTGGGTGCCAGCGCCAAGGATCAGGATGTTGCGGCTGTCGGGGCGGGCCAGCCTGCGCGCTGCAAGCAGGCTGTCACCAGCGGTTTTCCATTTGGTGACAAGGTGGAAATCAACCAAGGCTTCCAGCATGCCGTTGCTGTCTGAGTAGAGCGATACGCCGCCATTCACCATCGGATCACCCTTTGCCGGGTTGCCGGGGAAAATTGTAGCGGATTTAACGGCGAGGCCCAGACCGTCAATCCAGGCAGCGCGGTTCAACAGCGTATCATCCCCGCGATACAGAAAAGTATCGGCGATTTCGGCTTTTGGCAGGGTGTGACCAGCCGCCAAAGCGTCGGTCAATCCGATCCAGTCAAGGGTGGCCTCACCTTCGGCAAAGGGGATGATGTCGATTTGTGTCATGCCGCTTCTTCTTGGGTCAGCAGCCCTTCGGACACCAGACGTTCGGCCCAGCCTGTGGGATCGGTGAACAGATGTGTGTGCCATCCACGCGCAGCGGCAGCGGTGATGTTATCTGGCCTGTCGTCGGTAAAGATCAGGTTCTCAGGGGCCAGTCCGCTTTGCTTTTCCAGCATGGCATAGATGTTCGGTTCAGGTTTGATGATGCCCATGTGACCCGAAATAAAGTCGCGGTCGAATTCGCGTAGAAATGGATAGTGATTGGCGGCCAGATCATAGGATTGGATGCCGAAATTGGTCAGCGAGAATACCGGAATATCCTTGGCTTGCAGCGCTTTCATAAGCCGTAGGGAATGGGGGATGACGGGGGCGGCCATTTCGATCCAGCGGTCATGCCAGAGCCGGATTTCATCGCGCCAAGCAGGGGTCGCATCGGCGGTGGCATAAATCGTTTCGGTGAAATGTTCGCCACTGTCGACGCGGTCGTTCATCGCGTGCAGGTCAACGGCGGCAAACATCTCTTTGCGGCGGGTTTCGCCAATGACGGAATCGAAAAACCGTTCGGGTTGCCATTCGATCAATACATTTCCGATATCAAACACGACTGCGGTTGGCTGCATGCGCTTTCCCTTTGGGTTGAAGGCGGAATCTTTCAAAAATTCCGGTGCGTTTTCTTTTAAAGAAAACGGCCCGCGCTACCGCTGAGCCGCTCGAATTTCACGTTCCAAGGCTTCTAGAAAACGGGAGCGGTCGGCTTTTGTAAAGCCCTTACCCCCGCCTTGGCGAAACGGATCGGCGGCGCGCAAATCCGCCATCAGATCGCGGGTCGCAAGGACGTTCCCGATATTCGCCGCGGTCAGAGCCTCGCCGTTATGTTTCAGCACGCGTGCCCCTGCTTCGACGCAGCGCGCGGCAAGGGGGATGTCGCCCGTGACAACCACATCGCCCGCCCCGCAGCGATCGGCAATCCAGATATCAGCAACGTCAGGGCCATCGGGGACAATGATATTTTCAACCAAAGGGTTCTGTGAAGGGCGTAAACCGCCATTAGAGACGATGAACATCCGGATTTTGTGACGGGTCGCCACGCGCTCGGCCTCGGCTTTTACCGGGCAGGCGTCTGCATCAATGTAGAGGGCGGTCATGAAAGCATTCAATCCGCGTAGAGCGCATCGGCATGGAAGGCGATGTGGTCTTCCATGAAGGTGGAGATGAAGAAATAGCTGTGGTCATAGCCAGGCTGCATCCGAAAGATCGCGTTTTGGCGACGCTTGGCAATGGCGGCGGCCAAAGCTTCGGGTTTGAGCAAATCGAGGAATTGATCATCGGTGCCTTGGTCGATCAAAACCGGCCCGTCAAAGCCCTTTTCCGCCATCAAGAGCGTCGCATCATGTTTCGCCCAAACTGCCGTATCTGAGCCGAGATACGCGGTGAGCTGTTTGCGGCCCCAGTCACTGTCGGAAGGGTTGGCGATGGGGGCAAAGGCGGACACGGATTTGAAACGTCCCTCCAGATTCATAGCCAAAGTCAGCGCGCCATGCCCGCCCATGGAGTGTCCGCAGATCGCTTGGCGATCCATGTCGAGCGAGAAGTTTTCGGCCAGCAGCGCGGGCAATTCATCGGCGATATAGCTCCACATTTGGAAATTGGGCTGCCAAGGATCTTCGGTCGCATTCACATAGAACCCGGCACCCTTGCCCAGATCATAGGCTTCGTCATCTGCCACGTCATCGCCGCGCGGGGACGTGTCGGGGAAAACGACGGCGATGCCGTGCTCTGCCGCCCAAGCCTGCGCACCGGCTTTTGTCATTGCGTTTTCATGGGTGCAGGTCAGCCCAGAGAGGAACCAAAGCAGCGGCACCGGCCCTTGCTTGGCTTCTTCTGGAAGGAAGAGCGCAAAGGTCATCTCGCAGCTGCAGGAGGTGGAGGCGTGGGAATAGACGCCTTGTGTGCCGTGGAAGCTGGCATTCTCTGAAATGGTTTTCATCGGACGTCTCCTGAGTTGCGCTGTTGGTTTATGGCTAACTTGCATTGACCTTTGCGGCAAGGGGCGGGTGCTGCGCCATGAGTATTTGAAAAAGGGTGAAGGTTAGAGGGTTGTCACCCAAGCGATGACTGCGCTTACCGTGGCGATGCTGAGGGTGGTCGACACCAAGATGGCAGCGGATACGCGGGCCGGGGCGACATTATAATGTTGGGCCAACATATAGACATTGCCTGCCACCGGTAGGGCGGCGGCGGCGATGATCACGCCCGCTTTGTAAGGATCGACGTTAAAGAACCACAGGGCGGCCATGGCAACAAAGGCGGGGTGCAGCACGAGTTTGCAAAAGCTGAGCCATCCGGCCACTTGCAGCTTTTCCGCCGATTTAGAGGCAAGCGAAGCACCGATGGCAAAGAGCGCGCCCGGGGTTGCGGCAGCGCCCAGGATGACAAGGAAGTCGTTCATGGGCGCGGGGATCGGAATGCGCAGGCCGGACCAGATGAAGCCCAAGGAGATCGCCACAATCATCGGGTTTTTTAAAAGGCCGATCCCGATGGTGCGTAGAATGCGCAGGCTCATCTGTCCATCGCGGCTGCCTGTAATGAGAATGACGATTAGGCTGGAAAAGACGATCAGGTCGACGGCGAGGGCCAGGACAACGGGGCCAATGGCCTGCGGGCCCAGAAGCAGGGTGAGCATGGGCACGCCCAGAAAGCCGGTGTTGCCGATGACGGCGCATTGGGC
This sequence comes from Sulfitobacter sp. AS59, assembly GCF_038899995.1. Classification (NCBI taxonomy): domain Bacteria; kingdom Pseudomonadati; phylum Pseudomonadota; class Alphaproteobacteria; order Rhodobacterales; family Roseobacteraceae; genus Sulfitobacter; species Sulfitobacter sp. AS59. Next base: position 136,503 of record NZ_JBBMQK010000003.1, on the reverse strand, counting down.
CTCCATCGCGGTGTTGGCGACGTCGAGATTGCGCAGGAAGCCGACAATGGTTGCGATGCCATAGACAAATGCCGTGCCCCATAAATAGGCCGCGACAAGGCGGCTGTCCCACACTTCGGCCAAGGACAGGTTGGCAGAGAAATGAAAGAGCATTGCCGATAGGGCAAAGTAAAACACGAACTTGGTTAGGTAGGCCGTTGCCTCGGCCGTGAAGAAACGGGTGCGCCCGGCCCAGTAGCCCAGACCGATCAGTGCGAAAAACGGCAGTGTTTTGAGGAAGATCGCGAGCATATGAAATTCGTAGCGGGCAACGGGTGTGGGTGCAACTATGTGTTGCGGTTAACCTGATCCGATGATGACGCCGACTGCGAATACCAAAGCGCCGCCCAGAACCACCTGAAAGGCCGCCCGGAAAAACGGCGTGTTCATATAGCGGTTCTGGATCCACGCAATGGCCCACAGCTCAACAAAAACAACGGCGAAGGCGATGATTGTTGCCGTCCAAAAATCTGTGATCAGATAGGGTAGCGCATGTCCTAGCCCGCCAAGCGTTGTCATGATGCCAGCAGACAACCCGCGTTTAAGCGGCGAGCCCCGGCCCGAAATCTGACCATCGTCTGAGGCCGCTTCGGTGAAGCCCATCGAGATGCCTGCCCCCAGCGACGCGGCAAAGCCCACGAGGAAAGTCGTCCATGTGTCTTGCGTCGCGAATGCTGTGGCAAAGATCGGGGCGAGGGTTGAGACGGAGCCATCCATCAAACCGGCCAACCCCGGCTGCACCCAGGTCAGGACAAACTGGCGGTGTGCTTCGCTGTCTTCCTTGCTGATGATATCGCTATCAAGATGGGTGGCCGCCAAGTCATCCGCCGTGCGTTGGTGGCCTGCCTCGGCGGCGGCCAGATCGCCCAGCAGTTTGCGGGTGGAGGCGTCGGTGGTGCGGGCCGCCGCCTGGAGATAGAAATTCTCGGCTGATTTTTCCATTGCGGCGGCTTCGGCGCGGATACGGTCAAGGCCAAGGTTCTGGATCAGCCAGACGGGCGTGCGCGCATAATACCCCGATACATGTTCGCGGCGGATCAGCGGGATCGTGGGGCCAAAACGTTTGGTGTGCAGATCGATCAGGCGTTGCCGATGGCCATCTTCCTCGGTTGCCATGCCTTCGAAAATTGCAGCGCTGTCAGGGAATTCTTCGCGCAGGTTTTCCGCATAGCCCCGATAGATGCGCGCGTCGTCTTCCTCGGACGAGATCGCGAGGGCGATGATTTCCTGTTCGGATAAATCTTTGAAACGTTTCCGATTGAGAGAGAACAGCATGTGGAACCTATGAATTGATTTAGAACGATTCTAAACTTGATGGCGGTATATTTCAAGGGTCTCTTCCGTCGTGGAGCAGTCTGCGGGTAGCCCCGTTCGTTAAGGTTTTTTCCGTCTGTCGATAATCCGGACGGCTTTGCCCTCGGAACGGGGGACGCTGCCCACATCGCTGACGTCAATTTTGACGCTGATGCCCACGGTTTCCTTGATTTGGGCTGCGAGGGCGGCGGCGGCGGCGCTGCGGGCGTTTGCGTTGATATTAAGGCTGGCGCATTCACATAGCACGCGCATCTGGTCCATCCGATCCGGTTTGGACAGTTCGATTTGGAAATGCGGGGCAAGATCGGGGATGGTCATTAATGCTTCTTCGATCTGAGTGGGGAAAACGTTCACCCCGCGCAGAATGATCATATCGTCGCTGCGGCCAGTGACCTTTTCCATCCGGCGCATGCTGCGGGCGGTGCCAGCCAAAAGGCGGGTCAAATCGCGGGTACGGTAGCGGATGATTGGAAACGCCTCTTTGGTGAGGGACGTAAACACCAGCTCGCCTTTTTCACCGCCTGCAACGGGCTGGCCGGTTTCGGGGTTGATGACCTCGGGATAGAAGTGATCTTCCCAAATGTGCAGGCCGTCTTTGGCTTCGACACATTCGCAGGAAACGCCCGGCCCCATAATTTCGGATAACCCATAGATATCAACGGCATGCATATCAAAGGCTTGCTCGATCTCGACCCGCATGGCGTTGGTCCAAGGTTCGGCACCAAATATGCCTACGTCCAGCGAGGATTGGCGCGGATCGATGCCTTGGCGGGCGTATTCATCTAAAATCGATAGGGCATAAGACGGCGTGACCGTGATGCCATTGGGTTTGAAATCCTCGATCAGGCGGACTTGGCGTGGGGTCATTCCGCCCGAGATTGGCACCGTGCTGATACCCAGCTTGTCTGCGCCCAGGTGAATACCCAAACCGCCTGTGAAAAGCCCATACCCATAGGCGTTATGCAGCATGTCGCCCGGTTTTAGACCGGCGGCGCGCAAGGATCGTGCAACCACGTTGCCCCAGTTTTCAAGATCGGTTTTCGTGTACCCAACCACCGTTGGCTGGCCCGTGGTGCCAGAGGACGCGTGAATACGCGCGAGTTGTTCGCGCGGAACGGCAAACATGCCAAAGGGGTAATTGTCGCGCAGGTCGGTTTTGACCGTAAAGGGGAATTTAGCCAGATCGCTGAGGTCGTGCAAATCGTCAGGATGCACCCCCGCATCATCAAAGCTTTTGCGGTAGAACGGGACGTTGTCATAGGCATGCCGCAAGGACCATTTCAGACGCTCCAACTGCAATGCGCTGATCTCATCCCGGCTGGCGATCTCGATGGGATCAAGGGTTTCACGGGCGGGGGTGAGGTCTTTCATGGGGTCATTTCCTCCTCGAAATGCTGGCCTTTTATGCTGCGCGACAACCCACGGAATAGCGCGATTATGCGGCCATCCTCCCCCGTGACGGTCACGTCATAGACACCGGATCGCCCGGTCTTTGATTGTTCGATTGCCTTTGCCAACAGACGTTCACCCGACTTGCCCGGGGCAAGATAGGTGATCTGGTTTTGCTGCGCGACGACAAGCTGGTTGTAGCTGTTACAGGCAAATGCAAAGGCACTGTCGGCAAGGGTAAAGATATAGCCGCCATGACAAATACCATGACCATTCAACATGTTATCCGCCACCGTCATTGAAAGGTGCGCCTTGCCGGGCGCGATATGATCGATCCGCATACCAAGGTTTTGGCTGGCCTTATCGGTGGCCCACATGGCAGCAGCAGATTTTTCGGCACGGGTTTGCGGGGTCATGGTGTGTCGCCTTTGTGTTTCACAAAAGTATTCGTTGCATAAATATTGTAACGCTTTCAAGATAATTCATCTGACATAAAGCTTGATTTGAGCCGTGATCGACGCAACTGTCAAAGTATGACGTTGCACTTACACCACTCAAATACCAAAAACGACCGCACGCCCGAGCAGGTCGCGTTTCACCGGACCGAATTATCCCCGATATTATCCCTATACGGCCGCATGGTTGCTGCGGGTGAATGGCGTGACTATGGCATTTCCTGCTTGCAGGAGGTCGCTATATTTTCCGTGTTTCGCCGGACGGCAGAAATGCCGCTGTATCGCATCGAGAAGCGGCCAAAAATGCGGCTGAAGCAGGGGATGTATTCGGTGCTGGGCCCGAACGGGCAGGTGCTGCGCCGCGGTCAGGATCTAAGCGCGGTTTTGCGTGTGTTAGAGCGCAAGCTGATCCGCGCCATCGACAGCTAACGCTGCGTCGCGTCGAGACCGACTATTATGGATTTAAGACCATTTGGAAGACGTGATGCGCTTGTGGCCCGTCATCGCACCGTCGGTTTTGGCGATACGGTCAATCGCTGCTGTGATTGGCTCTAGCGTTACGGCCATCTTATGCGCATTTGCGTGGATCAACAGATTAGGTTCGAGCACGAGCGCGATATGTCCCCTCCAGAAGAGAAAATCACCCCGTTTGAAATCGGAATCAGCGGGAAGGTGTTCGCCGAGCAGTTGTAATTGTTGGTCGCTATCACCGGGGCAGGGGATGCCGCAGGCAAGGCAAGCGGCCTGAACGAGGCCCGAACAATCAATTCCCCAGCGGCTGTTTCCACCCCACAGATATGGCGTGCCTAGAAACAGTTCGGCAATATCGCCCAAGTCGGATGCGACGGTACCGATTGGGCTGAGATGCTGCATCGGGATGTACCCCAACGTCGTGTGCGCAAAGTCATTGTCCTGTGCCAGAACAGTAATCAGACTGCCAAAGGTCAGTGATGTTTGATCCGGCGATTTGAAATCAGGCTTAAGATAGGCATGGGTGGCAGGGGCGTCTACGGTATGGGTTGGCTGGGTCTGTGCCCCGATGGCGGTTTCGGCTACGAAGCCGCAGTAGCCGTCTTTGCTAAGTTGCACATAACACCACCCGTCCACCTTGGCCAAAAGGGTTAGGTGATCCCCGAAAATCGCCTGCCGGTCCCGCGGCCCGGCGAGCACCCGGCATAGGTCTGTCACGGGTACGATAATCTGTCCCGGTTCGTTGTGACGGACAAGGGCAGGATCTGGCGTTAGGCGAAAGTCGGTCATTTTTCGAAAAGCGTTTCAATGGCTGAGAATAATGCGCGGTTGGCTTGGCCGACCCCGCCTTTGGGGCGGGCCGGGGCGGCGGTGGGTTGCCAGCCGTAGATGTCAAAATGCGCATAGGGGCTGTCGGTCACAAAGCGGCGCAGGAATAGGGCCGCAGTGATACAGCCGGCAAAACCACCTGTGGGCGCATTGTCTAGGTCCGCGACACCCGGTTCAATCATGGCCTCATAGGGGGTGTGAAATGGCATCCGCCAAACCGGGTCCGCGTGGGTTTCTGCGGCGGTTTCTATGGCTGAAACAAAGGTTTCGCTGTCACTGAAATAGGGCGCAAGATCGGGACCGACGGCAACGCGTGCTGCGCCCGTGAGGGTGGCCATTGAAATGATTTGATCGGGCTTTTCCTCGTCCGCGAGGGCAAGGGCATCGGCCAGAACCACGCGGCCTTCGGCATCTGTATTGTTAATCTCGACCGTCAGCCCCTTGCGTGATGTCAGGATATCCTGAGGGCGGAATGAATTGGAGGAGACCGAATTTTCGACGGCGGGGATCAACACGCGCAGCTGGATGTTCATGCCGGTGGTCATGATCATATGGGCGAGACCCAGCACGGCGGCGGCACCGCCCATATCTTTCTTCATCAACCCCATGGAGGCGGCCGGTTTTAAGCTCAAGCCACCAGTGTCAAAACAAACACCCTTGCCGACCAAGGTGACTTTTTTACCGGATTTCCCCCAACGCATGTCAATCAGACGCGGCGCGCGGTCGGCGGCGCGGCCAACGGCGTGGATCATGGGCAGGTTTTGCGTCAGCAAGTCGTCGCCGGTGATGACGCTGATATCGGCACTATGCGTCTTTGCCAGATCACGCGCAGCTTGCTCAAGATCGGGTGGGCCCATGTCGGATGCGGGGGTGTTGATCAGTTCGCGGGTCAGCATTTCGCCGTCAGCGATCGCAATCAACAGGTCAGCATTTACGCCATCTGGCGCGATCAGTTCGCCCTGCAGGGGCGCGGGTTTTGTATATCGGTCAAAACGATAGGCGGACAGCAGCCAGCCCAAGGTTTCGTTCGCGAGTGTTTCGGGGGGCAAATCAGCTTCCAACCGGTACACAGCTTTGGGCAGCTTTGCGGCTGCAGCGGCAAGGTGAAAGCGCCCCCGCTTGCGCGATGTTTCGGTGCCATATCCGGCAATAGCCATCTGTGGGGTGCCATCCGCCGCGGGGATAACCAATGCTTGGCCCAACGCAGCGGTGAAACCGTTTGTCGCGACCCAATTTGACACCGGTTCAGCTTGGCTGCTTAGCCAGATATCAAGCTGGTCCTCGGGCACCAGGTGCAGTGGAATGGCATGAGACTTCGGGTCGGCGAATTTTGCGGGCATTGGGGTGCTTTCTGAGACATGCGGCTTGCGCAGCAGCCTAGTCGTATCCCCGCCATCCGCAAGCCGTCAGATTGACATGTCCTGCGTATCCCAAATGGCGGTCAGCGAGCGTTCACCCACGCGGACAAGTCGGGTCAGGGTCGCGGCAATCGCCACTTCGTCATTCTGGTCGACGGATTGCATGACATCAGTGGCAACGGCTGCGAGTTTCTGCAAACCGACCTGCTCTGCAATAGCGATCAAGGATCGGCTGTTTTTGCGCAGTTCCAGCCAATCGGAGGTGCGATACAGCCGGTCACAATGCGAGATACGCAGCGCCAATTCTTCCATCGCGCGGCAAACCACGTCTTCAGCATCCGATTCGCCCAATTGCTGGTAAAGCGAACCTAACCGTTCTTGATCGACGCAGACCCGTTCGGTTGGCCGCATTTGCAGAACTTGCATTTCATCACCCCGTTAAAATGTCCCCACGACGGGCATTTTGTATGTGATAAGTCGTGTTCAAATGGTTGAGGTCGAAGCACCTTTTTGCTCGAATACGAGGCAAATTCAGTGTAGTTACGGCGGAACGAAAAAGGATTGAGCTGTATTATGGATAACGCGAAACCACTGCCATCTTACCTTGTGCAAAGATATTATGGTTGGAAAGCAACAACTTATTCGGAAAATCAGGCTTGGTACCGGCGTCTTGCCAGCGATGGACAACACCCGCGTGCGATGGTGATTTCCTGCTGTGACAGTCGCGTTCACGTGACGTCCATTTTCGGCGCGGATCAGGGCGAATTCTTTATCCACCGTAATATTGCGAATCTGGTGCCAGCGTTCAGCCCCGATGGTCAGCAGCATGGTACGTCTGCAGCCGTGGAATATGCGGTGCAGTCGCTGAAGGTCGCACATTTGATTGTACTGGGGCATTCCAACTGCGGTGGTGTGCAGGGCTGCATCGATATGTGTCAGGGCAAGGCCCCGCAACTGGACGAGAAAAGCAGCTTTGTAGGTCGTTGGATGGATATTTTGCGCCCGAAGTACGAGATCGTCGCTGATATTGAGGATCGCGAAGAACAGGTTCGCCAGCTTGAGAAACACGCCGTTATGACGTCGCTTGAGAATCTGATGACCTTTCCGTGGATTGCGGAAAAGGTCAAAGACGGCAAGCTGACTTTGCATGGTTTGTGGACAGATATCGGCGAAGGTGGGCTGGAGTGTTATAGCGCTGACAAGGAAATTTTCCTTCCCGTGTAAGGGCAATCGGCAAGAAACTGACGGTACATTTTTTTACACTTGTCAAAATACACGCGGGGTGATTTCCTCGCGTTATGATTGTATCTGTGATTCTGCTTTTCTTCTCTTTGGGTGGCATCTGGATGTCGATGTCAGTCCCAGTTTGGTCGGATGCCATTCTGGTTGCAGCGCCCTGTGCGGTGGCCAGCGTCGTCATATTGTGCAGTGAAACGCGCAAATGGATCGCGCGGCGGGCAGCATCACGGGCTAGATCAATCGTGATTGACGGGTCCAACGTGATGTATTGGCAAGACGGCACGCCGCGTATCGAATGCGTGAAAGAGGTGGTCGGTCATTTGACCGGTCTGGGGTTCAAGCCCGGTGTGATGTTTGATGCAAACGCGGGTTATTTGTTTTCGGGCAAATACTGCGATGACAGAACGATAAGCGAACTGTTAAGGCTGCCGGTTGAAGACGTCATGGTCGTGCCCAAGGGCAACCCGGCAGACCCCTATATCCTTTCGGCTGCCCGAGATCTGGGGGCCTATATCATCACGAATGACCGGTTTCGGGATTGGGCCAAGGATTTCCCAGAAGTGCGCGAACCGGGTCACCTGATCAAAGGTGAATACCGCAAGGGCCAGCTGTGGTTTGATTTCACGGCGGACGAAACCACACTGCAAGCGGCTTAGGTTTAGACACCTTTGATATCAAAAAGGGCCCGCGAATGACGCGAGCCCTTGATTGTTGGATAGCCTAGAAGCTTAGCCTTTTTTCAGCACTTCGCGACCCAGCAGTTCGGCGATCTGTACGGCGTTTAGGGCGGCACCCTTGCGCAGGTTGTCGCTAACGCACCACAGGTTGATGCCGTTGTCGATTGTGCTGTCTTGGCGGATGCGGCTGATGAAGGTGGCGAAATCGCCAGCGCATTCAACGGGTGTGACGTACCCACCGTCTTCACGCTTGTCGATCACCATGACGCCGGGGGATTCGCGCAGGATGTCGCGGGCCTCGTTTTCGTCCAGATGGTCTTCAAACTCGATGTTGATCGATTCGGCGTGGCCGACAAAGACAGGAACGCGCACGCATGTGGCGGTGACTTTGATCTTCGGATCGACGATTTTCTTGGTCTCGACCATCATCTTCCATTCTTCTTTCGTGTCGCCGCTGTCCATAAAGACGTCGATATGCGGGATCACGTTGAATGCAATCTGCTTGGTGAACTTGCGCGCAGGCTTGTCATCGGTCGGGTTGTAGATCGATTTGGTCTGATCCCACAGCTCGTCCATGCCGTCTTTGCCCGCACCGGACACCGACTGATACGTCGATACGACAACGCGCTTGATCGTGGCGCGGTCATGCAGCGGCTTGAGCGCCACAACCATCTGCGCCGTCGAACAGTTCGGATTCGCGATGATGTTTTTCTTGGAATAATCGTGGATTGCCTGCGGATTTACCTCAGGGACGATCAACGGGATATCGGGGTCGTAGCGATATAGCGACGAGTTATCGATGACCACGCAGCCGGCTTTGGCAGCCTTGGGGGCATATTTCTTGGTCGCTTCGGAGCCGACGGCGAACAATGCCATGTCCCAGCCCGTAAAGTCGAACGTATCGAGGTCTTTCGTCTTGAGTGTCTTATCGCCAAAGCTGACTTCGGATCCCATAGATTTTCGCGAGGCAAGTGCCACGATCTCATCCACAGGGAAGTGGCGCTCGGCCAGAATGTTCAGCATTTCACGGCCCACATTACCAGTGGCACCCGCGATGACGACGCGATAACCCATCTTAAAACTCCAATACTAAAATGTGATGGTGCGCGCCTCTTATACCGCTTGGGGCTGCGGGGAAAGGGGGTGCGCGTTAATGGGCCGTATCGCGTGAAAACAGATAGACGAACAACCCTGCGGCCATCATCCCCGCGAATAAGGTGAAAATCACGACATAGGGTGCTTGGGCCGTGACCGCTGGTTGGCTGGCACCAAAGGCGCGCCCTGACAGGAATTGCGCGACACCGACCCCGCCAATGCTGCACAGGTTCAACAGCGTCATGCCGCGCCCGATCAACTGAGGGGGTAGAAAGCTGCGCCCGTGTGCGATGATCACAGCATAGGTCGCGCCGAAAAAGCCGATTGCTGCCATCAGCAACGTCGCCAGTATCAAACCGCTTGCCGGGAAAAAGATCAGTCCCAACAACGCCAATAGGTTCAGACTGGTCCCCCCGATCACGACCCATTTGGTACTGCCCATCAGCCGGTCAAGCGGGCCATAGGCAAAGGTGCCCGCGACCATGGCGGCCCCCATAAGCAATGTCGCCAAACCAATTTGATGTGCATCTGCGGCAAAGACGTCTTCGAAATAGGGGCCGATCCAAAGCCCGCGCAGCGCGCCGACTTGGGCATAGCTGACGGCCATGATCGGGAAAATGAACCACAATGCCTTGATCTTGAAAACCGCCAAAAGGCTGCCGCGCGCCTCGCCCTCGGGGGTGGCGGGGTCGCGCACGACGGCCCAGATGCCAATCGCGGTCAGGCTGGTGATCGCGCACAGCCCCCAAAGCGACGCGCGCCAGCCGATTGTTTCAGCTGCAATGGCCATCGGATATGAGGCGACCAGGTTACCAAAGGTCCCGATGCCGACCATGACAGACGCCAGAACCACGAAACGCGCCGGCGGGTATTCACGGGCAAAGATATAGTAAGACGCCATAAGAACCGGCGCACAGCCGATGCCGATCAACGCCATCGCAATATGTATATGCAGCGGCACCGTCGCCAGCGCAAATACCGCAGCACCGCCACCGCCACCCACCAGCAAAAGGGCAGCCGCCGTCCGGCGTGGCCCGACGGTATCAAGCGCCCAACCGACAGGAAGTTGCATTGCCGCGAAGGCAAAGAACCATAGCCCAGATGCAAAGGCGAGATCCTCTGGCCCGGCACCGATATCGGACCTGAGCGCGGGGGTCAGGACGGCCAGAAAGGCGCGAAAAAACTGGCTAAGTATATAGCCGATGCCCAGCACGACGATGCCGCGTGTCATTTGAGGGTATTTTTCCATTTGGCGGCCAGGGCTTGCGCTGTTTGGCTAAGGATCAGAACATCCGCCCCAACAGCGACAAAGCGCGCGCCTGCCTTGATCGCGGCGTTTGTCATGTCATCTTTCATCGACAGGATACCTGCCGCTTTGCCAGAGGCGTCAATCTTGGCGATGGCCCCCAAGATCGCCGCCATCACGTCAGGATGCGCCGGATTGCCCATATGCCCCATATCAGCGGCCAGATCGGCAGGGCCGACGAACACACCGTCAATGCCGTCGACCGCAAGGATATCGTCAAGGTTCTCAAGGCCTTTGCGGCTTTCGACCTGTACCAACAGGCAAATTTGGGCGTCCGCTGTTAGCCCGTAGTCGGCGATCTGCGAAAACCGCGACGCGCGGGACAGGGCATAGCCCACACCACGGTCACCGTGGGGCGGATAGGTTGTGTCGCGCACGAGCTGTCGGGCTTGGTCGGCATTATCAACCATGGGGACCAGGATTGTCTGGGCCCCCGCATCCAGAATTTGCTTGATCAGATATGTTTCGCCAATAGGCACGCGCACAACAGGGTTGCTGGGGGACGCTTCGAGCACCTGAAGCTGGGCGAGGATGGTCCGCAGATCGTTGGGCGAGTGTTCGCTATCGATCACCAGCCAATCAAAACCAGCCGTTCCCATCACTTCGGCGCTGTAAGGATTGGCAAGGCCAAGCCAACAGCCAAAAACCGTTTTGCCATCTTTGAGAGCTTGCTTGAACGGATTGTGAGGGGCGGGCATGGGCGTGTTCCTTGGCAATGTATTCACACGCACCCTAGGGGGATGACTTGACCACTGTCCAGTGGGGGCGCTGCCCCCGCCGCCTTTTGGCGGCTCCCCCGGAGTTTATTTGGCAAAATGAAAATGTCAGAGAACCTTGATCACGTCCTTGTCGATCGCAAGCATATAGCCACGGCGGGCGATGTTTTTAACGAGCAGTTCGGACACGATCTGATTGCCAAGGGTGTCGCGCAGCCGCTTGATCCGGGTGGCACCTGCTGCCTCGTCACAGTCAGAGGCGTTGCGGCCTGATATGACACCTTCGATTTCCGACCCTGACAGAACGTCATCATCCATGCGCGCCTCGGCCAGTACAGACATGGTTTCCATCGCGGCGGCGGTCAGTTTGAAGCCGAGATTGTTGAGATAGACGGTATTTTCCTCGCGGCTGATAAGCAGGGAGTTTACCTGAATACCGACGCGTTCGATCTGGGCCATGCGGCGGTTGAAGCTGATAAGCATGATGAGAAACACAAGTGCTGCGATCAGCATTGCCGTGGCAAACACAAGCAGGACGATGATGACAATGCGGTAGCTGGCCAGCGTTTCCGAAAAGGCGGTGCCGGATTGCGCGAGGATTTCGAGCAGCTTGATTTCAGCCTGGGTGGTGAGGTCGTCGTTTTCGATAAAGATGCGTTCGACCTGGGCATTAAACGCGTTGGCATCGGGCAGCGCCCATAGCAACAGCCCCGCGCCGATCAGCAAAATCAGCGCAACGGCGGCAATTCCACCGCCGACCAACCGGCCACCGGCGCGGCGTATCTCAGAAGCGGAGGAAGTTTGGTCCGGCACTGTCTTTCCTTTGGGTAAGTCCATCATCGCCAAAAACCGAGACGATATTAAGCAATGTCCAGCCCTTGGCCGCGAGGCGTTGCGACAGTTGGGCTTGGGCAGAGTTTATGCTGCATTCCCCCGAGATTTGCGCAACGCCGTAGTGGAGGCGCAGCGGGTTTTCCTGTTTTGCCTTATAATCCGCATAGCACCCGGCAGCCTGAACCGGCAAAGCGGCGAGACTGAGGGCGGCGGTTATCACCAACATATATAGCGCGTGTTTCATGCCTTAAACTCTGCGCTTTTATGGTTGGGTATTCAATATCGATCGGGGCTGGCCGCGTTGATATCCGATAACACCGGCCCGTTATTGCCTGTCTGATGCGGGAAAGCCCAGTTTGATCCCAGAGGCCGAAAACAGTTTTGGCTTTGCATGGGTCTGGACCCGTGCCCGTTTTGAAAGGATCAGACCATGTATCAGAAATTTATTGCAACCATCGCCGTGCTCTCAATCGCGATTACCGGTTTAAGTGCTACCTCTGCCGCTGCTGGGGACCGAAACCGCGATCTGGCGCGGATTGCTGTAGGCGTGTTGGGCGTGGCGATTGTTGGCAAGATTATTCACGACAATAACAAGGATCGCCGGGAGCAAAACCACGTGACCCAAGGCCACGGAAATCGCGGTCATGTTGTGACGCGCGAGAGGGTTCAGCCGCGACCGTTGCCCCAGAAATACCGGACTCAAAAGCATCGCCCCCGCCAAGATAGCAAGCTGTTGCCGCAGAATTGTTTTCGCAGCTATGACACGCGTCGCGGACAAGTTGTGATGTTTGGCAGCCGTTGTCTGCAACAGAATTTCCGCCACGCAAACCGTTTGCCGCAGCATTGTGCGCAGACTATCCGGACGTCTCAGGGAAAGCGCAGTGGTTATGATGCCCGCTGCCTGCGTGGTGCTGGATACAGTTTGGCGCGGGGATAAATCCGCGCGCTAAAGCCGGGGGACATTGCGTTCATCCGGATTGAAGGGAGAGGTGTTCGGGCATCTCTCCCTTTTTAATGATACTGCGTGGCGCGGATGTGCGCCTTCGGCGAGGATATTGTTGAGCCAGAGAAGCCCTAGGGGTTGAGAATCGGTGACGTCTGGGGTTTCAGGGCGGGATGGGACCAGATTTTGAATTTGAGCGTGACGCCTATGCGCGCGGATATATGCGCGTTGCAGGGGTAGACGAAGTGGGTCGCGGGCCATTGGCCGGACCCGTTACGGCGGCAGCTGTTGTGTTGGACCCGTCCCGTATTCCCGATGGACTGAACGATTCAAAAAAGCTGAGCAAGAAGGCGCGGGAGCGATTGTATGAGGAGATCATGCAGGTCGCGGATGTGAGCATTGCCCATGCATCGGTCGCCGAAATTGAAGAGCTGAATATTTTGCGGGCCAGTCATCTTGCGATGGTACGTGCCTTGGACGGGCTGAAAGAGCCCGCCGATTTTGCGCTGGTTGATGGCAATATGTTGCCGCGGGACCTGACGATCAAAGCGCAGACGATTATCAAAGGGGATGCGCGGTCTCAGTCGATTTCGGCGGCATCAATCATGGCTAAAATATGTCGAGATTATGTCATGTTGTCATTGGCGCAACAGCACCCGGGCTATGGGTGGGAAACCAACATGGGATACGGGTCAAAAAGACACATAGAGGCGCTTCGAAATCTTGGGGTAACCCCACACCATAGACGTTTGTTCAAGCCCGTACACAATATGTTGTATCAAGAAAAATAACTAACTAGTTGATTCAAAAAAGAAATTGACCGCGAATCATCTGTCAGGGCATCTTAGTCTCAACCAAGAGCACACAATGTGCCGGGGCAGAGGCAGATATTATGAAGACCATGACAAAGGGTGCAGACGCACTTCCCTTGAATACAATTATTGCGGGCGACTGCATTGATGCGATGAATGCGCTGCCCGAGGGATCAGTTGATCTGATCTTTGCGGACCCGCCGTATAACCTGCAATTGCGGGGCGATTTGCACCGGCCTGATAACTCAAAGGTTGATGCAGTCGATGACGCTTGGGACCAGTTTTCAAGCTTTGCCGTATATGACGAATTCACCCGTGCCTGGCTTAAGGCTGCGCGTCGGTTGCTGAAGCCAAACGGTGCGATTTGGGTCATTGGCAGCTATCATAACATTTTCCGCGTTGGTTCTGCCCTGCAAGACCAAGGCTACTGGATTTTGAACGACGTGGTTTGGCGCAAGTCCAACCCGATGCCGAATTTTCGCGGCAAACGCTTTACCAATGCGCATGAGACGATGATCTGGGCTGGCAAAGACGAGAACGCGAAATACACGTTCAACTACGAAGCGCTGAAAGCGCTGAACGAAGGTATCCAGATGCGCAGCGATTGGGTTTTGCCGATCTGCAACGGCCATGAGCGTCTGAAAGACGACGCCGGTGATAAAGCGCATCCAACACAAAAGCCCGAAAGCCTGCTGCACCGTATTTTGGTCGGTTCGACCAATCCGGGTGACGTGGTGCTGGATCCGTTCTTTGGTACGGGTACCACCGGTGCTGTTGCCAAGATGCTGGGCCGTGATTTTATCGGGATCGAGCGTGAAGAAGCGTACCGCAAGGTTGCCGAAAAACGCATTAAATCTGTGCGCAAGTTCGACAAAGAGGCATTGCAGACCACGACATCCAAGCGGTCCGAGCCGCGTGTACCGTTCGGCCAATTGGTTGAGCGCGGCATGCTGCGCCCGGGAGAAGAGCTTTATTCGTTGAATGGTCGTTATTCGGCCAAGGTCCGTGCCGATGGCACGCTGATCGGCAACGAGGTTAAAGGATCCATTCACCAAGTCGGTGCCGCCTATGAAAAGGCACCCAGCTGTAATGGATGGACATACTGGTGCTACAAAAAAGACGGCAAACGTGTGCCGATCGATATTTTGCGCCAGCAAATCAGGGCGGAAATGGCCAACTAGGCCCCGCTTTTTCACACAAGTTTTATGAACACCGCCGGTGCCCCGCGTCTTTCTACATGAATGCACGCCTCAGGGAGCACTCACCTTGGCCCCGCCTGTTTGGCGGGGTCTTTTTCGTGGTGCGGCACCTTAGTGCAGCCGCGGTTTTCCCAATTTTTGTGCGTGTTTAAAGGCATCCAGCACATATTGTTGGCCGAACTCTGACTTGTTGACCACATGCAGAACGCCTGCGGTTGCCGCCTTGGCCCACATAAAGGGGGTCGGCCAATCGCTCACCATGACCACCGCGATATGTGAAAAAATCTTGAGCTCTGCCAATTCGACGGCAAAATCCGCGCCCAAGCCATCGGGCAGATGATTGTCGAGTAGGATCACAGACACCGGATATTTGGCCAAGGTTTGCCGGGCCTCGCGCAGCGTTGTGGCCACATAGATTTGTGCGTCAGACATGTTTCGGTGGATGATGCGGGTCATTTTGACCTGATCAAATGTGCTGTCTTCGATGATCAAGCAGGCAGGCGACGTTTTGTTCGCCTCGGCAATATTCGCATTTTGCTGACGTGGCATGTAAACCCCCTTCATGACCCATAATGACATCAGCTATGGCAGAGGCAGATTAAAATGACGTCAACGCGGGTAGGGGTTCGTGCCCTTGATATAGGCCGTCCAGTCGGTGATTTCGGGGTAATACATCTCGCGCCATTTTTGAACGCGCGGGTTCATCACGCGTCGCCAGACCCGCGGCATCATCGCCATGACGGTCATCACCGGATACCCGTAGGGTAACTGTGGCGCGGCCTCTTGCCCGTAATTTTGCAGCACGGGAAAGCGGCGGTCGGGTTTGTAATGGTGATCGGAATGGCGCTGTAGATTGATCAGCAGCCAGTTTGACGCGCGATAGGCGGCATTCCACGAATGACGGGGGTGTACGTGTTCATATTTCCCGTCGCCCAGATGTTTGCGGGTCAGGCCGTAATGTTCAACGTAATTCACAAGCTCAAGCTGCCAGATGGCTGTGCCAGCCTGTACCAAGAACAGCAACAGGCCGACCCAGCCGCCCAATAGGGCCGCCAAAAACAGGAAAGCCGCTTGCAACGCCCAGTATCTGAAAAACGGGTTACGACGATCTGTCCAAGGTCTGTCTTTGCGCGCCAGCAATGCCTTTTCGGCACGGAATGAAGACCGCAAACTTTGCCGCAGGACGCGGGGGAAAAAACGGTGAAACCCTTCGTTATAAAGGGCCGTTACCGGATCGCGGGGGGTGGCGACATAGCGGTGATGCACCAGCAGATGCTCGGAACGGAAATGCGAATATAGAACCATCGCCAACAGCGCATCGGCCCAGAAACGTTCAATCTTGTTCTTTTGATGCATCAATTCATGGGCATAATTTATGCCAACGGTGCCGGTCATCACACCAACCCCAAAGAACACAAAGAACTTTTCCCAACCGCCCAAATGATCGGCCTGCGGCACGTACCACAGAAGCCCGAACAGCGTCAGAAATTGCGCGGGCATCCAAAGCAGGGTGATCATGCGGTACCAGAAAAGGTCGTCATCGGTCGCGTCAGGATCAGCGTTATCCAGGTTCAGCCCCAATAGGCTGTCGATGATCGAAAACAGATACCACGTAACAAGCGGCAACAGGACGACAGTCCACCCGCCAACAAAGGCGGTGATCCATACCAGCGGTACCAGCAGAAAGGATAACGCAAAGGGCAACACGCGTTTGATCTGGGCCAACTGCGCGGGGCTGATGTCGGGGATCGTCGGGGTCATGCTGCTGTAGCCTTTAAAATCGCTATCTTATCATAACGTATTTGATCACGCCCTGTCACTGTGGCTTGCTGCCGCTACCGGATCAGATCAAACGCCTTACGCATAACGGTGGGCAGATCGGAGGGGCGGAATTGATCGGGGGCGATGAATTGGGCATCGGGATGCAAGATGTCGTCCGGGTTCGCTGTATACATTACGGTCAGCATCAGATGGAAATGGGTAAAGGTGTGGCGCACCTCGCCGGGGATGATCTGCCAATCGGCGGCGGCGGGCGGGGTGCCTTGCGGGCGGTCCTCGCTCGCGTCTATCCAGTCAGAGCCCGGCCAACCGAGCATCCCGCCAAGCAACCCCTTATCGGGGCGGGTTTCCAGCAACCACGCGCCATCATCACGCTGGGTTAAATATACGGTGCCATGACGGATGGGCTTGGGTTTTTTCGGGGTCTTTTTAGGCAGCTCAGGCGCTGTGCCGCGTTGCCGCGCAAGACAAGGGTCGCGCCACGGGCATATGCCGCAGGCGGGGGATTTCGGGGTGCATATGGTGGCCCCCAAATCCATCACGGCTTGGGCATAATCGCCGGGGCGGTCTGTCGGGGTCAGGGCGATGGCGCGGTCCATCAGCTCGGGCTTGGCAGCGGGCAGCGGCGTGTGAATGTCGTAGATGCGTGCCAACACACGTTCGACGTTGCCATCAAGCACGGCGTGGGGCAGATCAAACGCAATCGATGAAATGGCGGCAGCGGTATAGGGGCCAATGCCCGGCAGCTTGAGAAGCTGAGCGTGATCGGCAGGAAACTGTCCGCCATGATCAGCCACAACCGCGCGGGCACATTTCAACAGGTTTCGCGCGCGGGCGTAATAGCCCAGCCCGGCCCATTCCCCCATCACATCGGCGTCTTGTGCTGCGGCCAAATCAGCAACAGTGGGCCACCGCGCGATAAACCGCTGGAAATAATCGCGTACCGTGGCCACCGTGGTTTGCTGCAGCATCACCTCGCTTAGCCATATGCGATAGGGATCGGGGTGCTGGCCTGCTTTTCGGTCCGCTGGCGCGACGCGCCACGGCATTGTGCGAGCATGAACATCGTACCATTCCAGCAGGATGCGCGGCAGGTCGCTTGTTTCGTTCGTGTCACGCAATCTTTATGGCCTTTGCGGTGGGGATGGGCTGGCGATGTGGCGCAGTATCGTTATGTTGTGGCACATCGCTATAGTGTTAGCCGTTATTCACGAAAGAAAGATAGTCATGCCGCCGCGGCGTTCCAGTACAAAAGGGTTTAAACGCACAGATAGCCTGCTTTCGGCAAAGATCCGTCAGGCCAGCGAAACCCGTGGATTTGCGCAATCGCGGTTATTAACCCAATGGGCCGAGATCGTGGGCGAAGATGTCTCCTCTATCTCAAGGCCGGTCGAGGTGAGTTACGGTCGCGGCGGTATGGGCGCAACGCTGACCTTGCTGACAACAGGCTCGAACGCCCCGATGCTGGAAATGCAAAAGGAACCACTGCGCGCCAAGGTCAACGCGGTGTACGGCTATAACGCGATCGCCCGTGTGCGGGTCACGCAAACGGCGGCGACAGGTTTTGCCGAGGGGCAAGTCGCATTCGAGACAAAACCCAAAAGAACCGCAGGCCAAATGGATGACCCCGTCATTCGCCAACGCGCGACCGAAGCGGTTGGTGCATTGGGCGACGAAAGCCTGCGCGATGCCCTTGCACGTCTGGGCGAGAACATATTGAACAAGACAAAACGCTGACAAAGGAAATCAGATGAAACGCACTTTCCCAATTATTGCGGCTGTGGCTGCTGTTGCCGTAGGCGGCTGGTTTGTATTTAGCGGTACAGACGCAACGAACAGCACCCAGCTTAACCCCATTGCGGGGGCCGCAAATGCACAGTCAGCAGACGCAGCCGATGTCGATACCTCAACAATTCAGGAAATGAGCCTGGGCAACCCGGACTCTGCCGTGCAGATCATCGAATATGCGTCGTTCACCTGCCCGCACTGCGCCGCGTTCGATCAAGGGCCGTACAAGCAGCTGAAGGCGGACTACATCGACACCAATAAAATCGGCTTTACCTACCGCGAAGTATATTTTGACCGCTACGGCTTGTGGGCGTCCATGGTCGCGCGCTGCGGTGGCGAGGAAAAATTCCACGGCATTGCCGACTTGATCTATAAGGGTCAGTCCGAATGGGTGCGCGCCGGTGAACCCGCTGCCATCGTAGAAGAGCTGCGTAAGATTGGCCGCCTTGCAGGAATCGAAAACGACACGCTCGAGGCCTGCTTGCAAGACGGCGAAAAAGCACAAACGCTGGTCGCTTGGTGGGAAGAAAACCAAAAGGCCGACGATATTTCCAGCACGCCAAGCTTTATTATCAACGGTAAGAAATATTCGAACATGCCCTACGCCGAGATGAAAGAGATCATCGACGCGGCTTTGGCTGACTGATGGCTGCCCCACTTGAAGGGCTCAAGGTGATTGAGCTGGCGCGGATTCTGGCGGGCCCTTGGGCCGGTCAGACCCTGTCTGATCTGGGCTGCGAAGTCATCAAGGTAGAAAGCCCTGCGGGTGATGACACCCGGCAGTGGGGTCCCCCCTTTATCGAACGGGGAGACGATAAATCGGCGTCCTATTTCCATTCGGCGAACCGGGGCAAATCTTCGGTCGTCGTTGATCTGACCACGGACGCGGGTCAGGCCAAGATGAAAGAGCTGTTGGCCGATGCTGATATTCTGATCGAGAATTTCAAAACCGGCGGGCTTGCAAAATATGGCATGGACTATGCCAGCCTGTCCGAACAGTTCCCCAAGCTTATCTATTGTTCGATCACGGGTTTCGGCCAAGACGGCCCCTATGCGCATCGCGCGGGCTATGACTTTATCATCCAAGGCATGTCCGGCCTGATGTCGATCACCGGCGAAGCGGACCGTCAGCCTCAGAAACACGGCATGGCGATCACGGATATCTTCACGGGTATCTACGCTACCACCGCGATCCTTGCGGCCGTCCATCAGCGCAGCCACACCGGCGTTGGGCAGCATATCGATATGGCATTGCTGGACTGTGCTGTGGCGGTCACGGGCAATCAGGCGATGAACTATCTTACCACGGGCAAGGCCCCGCATCGCATGGGCAACGCGCATCCCAACCTGACGCCGTATGAAGTGTTCGAATCCTCGGATGGTCATCTGATTATCGCGACAGGGAATGACGGTCAGTTCCAACGTCTGTGCCGGATGCTTGGGTTGGATGACATGGCGGTTTCTGCCGATTACGCCAAGAATGCCGACCGTGTTGCGAACCGCCCCGAGATGATCCGACGTCTAAACGACGCAACACGCCAGCGCACCCGCGACGATTTGCTGGCCGCTTGCGAGGATCAGGGCGTACCTGCAGGGCCGATCAACGACATGGAGGATATGTTCAACGATCCTCAGGTCATCGCGCGCGGTATGAAAGTCGAGCTGGACGGCGTGCCCGGTATCCGGTCCCCCTTCGTGTTTTCAGGGGCCGAACTGGCGCTGCATCGCGCGGCACCTAAACTTGGCGAAGATGATATTGGCTAGGCCGCGCCGGCGTTTTCTTAAAAAGAAAACGGGTCGGAATTTTTAAAAATTCCGGTCCCTACGCGGGCTTGGGAAGTGCGTTCAACGCCTGAATGATCGCGTTGTCTTCGTCCATCTGTAGCCGCACAGGCAGGGTGATCACCTTCATCCTGAAGGCCGCAGGCAGACGCACGGCATCTTTTTCCGTGGTCACCAATTGTGCGCCCCTTGCCGCGGCATCTGCTTCCAACCGTGTCATCAACGCGCGTGTCAGGGGCTGGTGATCATCCAGCGCCTCGGCGTGGACAATGTCGGCACCGAGTGCGCGCAAGGTGGCAAAAAACTTTTCCGGGTGGCCAATTCCAGCAAAGGCCAACGCCCGTGTATCCGACCAATCCATGCCGGTTTGCAACGGTGCCAGCTCGGCTTGCACATGCGGCAGGCCAGCGGGAAGCGGGGTGTTTTCAAACGCGGCCTGATCCGCTGGCGTGCCAATGGAAAGCAGCACGTCGGCCCGTGCCAATCCCGTTTGCACAGGTTCGCGCAGGGGGCCGGCTGGCAGGCACAAACCGTTGCCGAACCCCTTGGCGGCATCGACCACGACGATGCTCAAGTCTTGTTTCAACGCCGGGTTTTGAAACCCATCATCCAGCACGATAA
This sequence comes from Sulfitobacter sp. AS59, assembly GCF_038899995.1. Lineage (NCBI taxonomy): Bacteria > Pseudomonadati > Pseudomonadota > Alphaproteobacteria > Rhodobacterales > Roseobacteraceae > Sulfitobacter > Sulfitobacter sp. AS59. The sequence goes on along the minus strand of NZ_JBBMQK010000003.1, from coordinate 115,858 downwards.
CGCTTGCGCCCGCGGCCTCTGCTGCACGCGCACCCGCCGCGCGGTCATGGGCGACCCAGACATCAGCAAAGGCGGCCAGCAGCAGCGGTTCGTCCCCGACTTGGGCTGCAGTATGTTTTGACGGATCAACCAAAAGCGGCCCTTTTTCCGTGCCTCCAAAGCCGCGCGATACAACATGCGGGGTGTGGTAGATATTGCGCAGATGTTCGACCACCGCCATCACCGTGGGGGTCTTGCCCGTTCCGCCCGCATTGATGTTACCAACGCACACCACGGGAATATCCAGCTGAACAGGCGACCCGTTCGCCAGACGCCGCGCGGTGGCTTTGGCGTACAAGGCACCAAGGGGCTGCAACAGGCGGGCACGCCAGTCGGGTTTGGGCAGATGCCAAAAGGACGGCGCGCGTTTCATCGATGGGCCTCTTGTTGGTCTAGGGTTTCTTGGACCAGGTCGATCACCTTGTCAGTCAGGGCCGCACCCCGGCTGATTACGTCCCACCCGGCGTGCGCCATCACCGCTGCCTGATCGGGTGCGATCAAACGGCTGACTGCGGTCGCTAGGGCAGTTGCATCATTCACGATCCGCGCCGCGCCCTCTGCGGCGAGGCGGGTGTAGGACGGCAAGAACCGCCGAACCTTGGGGCCATATAATACCGCAGACCCAAGGGCCGCGGCCTCGAACGGGTCACAACCGCCGGGGCCGCTGTGCAGGGAACTGCCCAGAAAAGACACCGGTGCCAAACGATAGAAAAGCCCAATTTCAGACGGATCATCTGCCAGCATGATTTGGGTGGAGCTGTCCGGATACCCCGCATCCCCCCACCTAAAAACCCTGAACCCTTGTTCGGTCATGGTCTTGGCAAAACTGTCGGCCTGAGCAGGATCAGCGGGCATCACAATCAACAGCAATCTGTGAGACAAGCGCAGCGCCTGCCGATGCGCCCTTAGGACGGTGGCAAGCTCGTCTTCCAATATCTGATTGGCAAACCAAACCGGGCGCCCGACCAACGCGGCAGACAGATCGGCCATGTCGGAATCGATACAAGGGAGCGCCTGCCCCCCCGGCTGCAGCGCAGAGGTCATTTCAATGCTATCGCGCGACAGCCCAAGGCGGATTAACCGTGTAAAACCGGCCTCGGAGCGGGCAAAAATTGCCGAGAAATGAGAAAGCAGATCGAAGGTGAGATCGCCCATCCACCTGTCACGCCGTCCGTCAAATCCGCCGCTGTCGGCATCAATCAGAAACAACGGGCAGTTTCGTTGGGCCGCCGCCAGAACAAGGTTGGGGCGCAGTTCGCCCCACGCCCAGATACATGCATTGGGTTGCCAGTGGTCCATAAACGCCGCGACGGACGCCGGGTGGTCATCGGGCAAAACATCAATGATCACGTCCGCATGTGGGGATGCCGAACGTTCGGCCCCGGCAATACCTTTTGGCAGGGTGATCAAGACACGCAGGCCAGACCGGCTGCGGCACAAGCGTGTGGCTAGGTCTTGAATGGCCAGCAAGCTGCCGGGTTCGGGCGCATGGCACCACACCAGTTCATCCTCCGGGCGATCCGCCACAGGGGTGAACGGCGACGGGGAACCCCGCCCGGAATAGGCGCGATACGCTGCCAGCCCAAGCGACCGCGCCATAAGGGGTTAGCCCAGTTCTTCGGTCGAGGATGCTGCGGCTTCTTCGTCGCGCAGGCGGTGCAGATGCGCGATGAAATAACGCATATGTGCGTTGTCGACCGTGCGCTGTGCCTCGTTTTTCCAAGCGTCATAGGCGCTGGCATAGTTCGGAAAAATGCCGACCACGTGAATGTCATCTACATTTTTAAACGCTGTTCCGGTTGGCGAAACCAGTTCTCCGCCAAAGACGAGGTGTAGGCGTTGGGTCATAGTGCAGTCCTTTGTTCTCGGATGAATGCCGATGCCGTTATCTAAGGCAATGGGTCACGTCTGGGCAAGGCTGGCAAGCAAATCCGCGTGGATCGATGTACCAGCCGCCAATACGCCATTTAGTCGTGGATCAGGGTTGTTAAACCGTAAAGATGCCCCGGATTTGTCGGTGCACTGCCCGCCTGCCTCGGTCACGATCAACGCACCGGCAGCGATGTCCCATTCCCAGCTTTTGCGCAATGTGACCATGCCATCGAACCGACCCTGGCCCACCAGCCCCAACCGGTAGGCCAGCGACGGGCGATGCGCGCGTTTAAAGCCGGGATCGCCTGCGATCCAGTGTTGTTCGGCCATGACAGGTTTTGTCGCAAGTATCGTCGCGTTTTCAAGGCCTTGGGTTTGGGAGGCAACAATCGGTTGAGTGTTCAACGTGGCACCGCCGCCCAGTGACGCGGCATAAAGCCGGTCGAGCTTGGGCAGAAACACCACAGCGGCGGTGATTTCGCCGTTCCTAGCGATGGCAAGGGAATGCGACCACGTATCGGCCCCCTCGATAAAACTGCGCGTGCCGTCTATCGGATCGACAATAAACACGTGGGATTGGTCAAGCCGCCCTGCGCCGTCTTCGCTTTCCTCGGACAGCCAGCCATAGTCGGGGCGGGCCGCCGTCAGTGTTTCATGCATCATCGCATTCACCGCCAGATCGGCCTCGGTCACGGGACCAGCGTCGTCGGGCTTGTCCCAGCGTTGCGCCGTTTTCCCGGCAAAGGATGTGGCGATTTGACCGGCCTTGCGGGCACAATCGATCAAAAGGTCAAGATCACGCACCGGCAAGGGTCATTCCCGGAACCAGAAGCGATGGCACAACGCGGCTAAGATGCCTGCGCGCGTCGTTTGCGGGGATAATGCTGCCCAGCATCTCGCGCAAATTGCCTGCGATGGTGCATTCATTGATGGCATGGGTGATTTCGCCATTCTCGATCCACAGGCCGGACGCGCCGCGCGAATAATCGCCGGTATTCGGGTTGATCGTCGACCCGATCATCGAGGTGACAAGCAGCCCGGTCCCCATCTGTTTGATCAGGTCGTCGCGGGTCGCGTCGCCTTGGGTCAGTTCAATGTTCCATACAGCAGGGCTGGGGTTTGATCCGGGGCCGCGCGCGGCATTGCCTGTTGGGGCCATGTCCAGCTTGCGGGCCGTCGCCAGATCAAGTGTCCAGCCTTTTAAGGTGCCGTTTTCAACGATAACGCGCCGGTTTGTGGGCAGCCCTTCGCCATCAAAGGGGCGCGATCCCGATGTGCGGGGGCGATGCGGGTTTTCGATAATCGAAAGGCCGTCAGGCAACACCTGTTCGCCCATCGCATCCCGCAACCACGATGCACCGCGCGCGATGGCGGACCCGTTGATCGTGGCCAAAAGATGCCCGATCAGGGTCGAGGAAATGCGTTCGTCAAACAAAACCGGATACGCACCTGTCGGCGGTTTGCGTGCGTCCATCCGTTCGAGGGTACGCTGCGCAGCCCGGGTACCGATGGCTTCGGGGCTGCGCAAATCGGCCTGAAAAATGCGGCTGTCACCATCATAATCACGCTCCATCGCGGTGCCGCTGCCTGCAATCGCGACGCAGGACAGGCCCCGATCCGTGCGGGTATACCCGCCCTCAAAACCATTGCTGGCAGCCAGATAAACCTGTTGTTCACCATATGCCGCGCTGGCGGATTGTATCTGCGAGATACCTTTGACGGCCAAACCAGCCGCTTCGGCCCGTGCCGCGTCATCTTGCAATGTCTGCGGCGACGGTTCGGGGGTTGGGTCGGACAGTTCTAACGCGTCAATGTCCCAGCTTGTGGACAACTGATCAGGGTTAGCCAGACCGGAATAGGGGTCTTCGGGGGCCTCTTTCGCCATGGCAACGGCGCGGGTGGCCATTTCGTCAATCGTACGGGCGGATGTATCGGAGGCGGACACATTGGCCGACCGTTTGCCCACGAAAACACGCAGGCCGATATCGACACCTTCGGACCGTTCTGCCTGCTCCAGCGCGCCGCCCCGCACGTCGACACTGACCGACGTGCCGCGCACGGCCATGGCGTCAGCGCTGTCAGCGCCAGCGTTTTTAGCTGCGTGCAAGAGCGCTTTGGTCAGCGAATCAATGGATTGCGACATGTGGATGTTCCTTGAGCTTTCAAAGCGTAGCTAGCGGCCCCGGTCCCCATCTGCAAGGGAGCGGGGCGCGCAGCAGGGGCAGAGCGGTCTATTTGATGCGTTGGCCATTCGCCAGAATTGCGCCGGACCGGGTGAATTCGATTTTCGTTTCAAGCGTGTCATCCCCGTCGCCGGGTACAGCAAACATCGCCATGACCATACGCGCGCCCATTGCGGTTTGCGCGGGCAGCAGCCCTGAATCGACCAGTGTGTTCAAAAGGGTGTTCCCGCCCACCAGCTTGAAGTCGACCGCCCCCGTAGGCTTTGGGCCGCTATCCTGCGCCGTGGGGCCTGGGTTTTCAAAGGTCGCCGCACCAAAGCCTGTCAATCGCGCTCCAAGGGCGTCGATGATCAGCGAATTCAGCTTAACGCTTTCCGGTTGGGCGGGCATTTCCATAGTGCCGGCCAGTTGTCCGGCGTTTTGCATATCCAGATAATCGGCCAACATGGTCGCGGTTCCCGTCAAATCCAGCGCGACCGACGCCGGGTCGCGGGGCAAGGTGCCTTGGGGGTTCAGCATCCCCCAGACCATGTCCGACATCGTGAAGTCAGTCAGGTTCAGGCCCAATGCAAACTGCTGCGGTGTCTCTGACTTCATCACAGGCGCGCTTAGGTTAAAGGCGGCATTTTCCATCGCAAAGGACAATGGAAACGGAAATTCAGTCGACTGCACTGAAACCGTCATGCCTTCGCGGGTGCCAGCATAGCTGATCCCCTCGGCGCTGGTTTCAAAGGTTAGCGTCCCGTTTTCGGCGGCGGCCGCCACGGCCATGTCCCCGCTATTTGGGTCCGTAATGTTCAGGGTCGTGGTGCTGTTGCCCGCCGTTATCGTGCCCACAACATCCATACCCGCCCGCAACAGCCCTGCCATATCGCTGACCTGCGCCAGCGCCAGCGGTAAAACGCCGTTGGTTTTAAGGGTTACGTCCGCGGACGTGCCTTGTGCCATGGCGGTCGCGGGTTCGTCAGGGTTCTTGAACTTCAGGTCATAGGTCACAGAACCGATCGTCGCAGTCTGCGCGTAATCGCGCATCGCGCCCAATGTGCTGTCCGTCCTGCTGTTAACATTCTGCATCGCCATGCTCAGCTGGAGAGTGTCCGCGTCCAGCGTGTCATCCCCCACCGTCAGTTGATCCAACACCAGCCCCACAGTGCCAGCGGTATAGATGCTGGTCATATCGGCTGGCGTGCCACTGACCGTCATTTCGTGGTTCGACTGGTCGAGGGTAAGCATCATATTAACGCGCTCAGCGCCTGCATTTTTGGGTGTGACTGCAAAGGAGAGCGGCATCGCGGCGGGCAGCAACACGGCGACGCTACCGTCACTTTTCTGTTCCAGGGTGATGCTCCCTAGGGACACCGATACTTGCCCTTGTTCACCCTGATTTACCGGTTCCATTTGCATGTCGCTGATGGTCAGCGTGTCGCCGCTTGTGATTTCGGTGGCGGTCAGCAGGTATCCCATACCTTGCATGTGGCTGCGCCAGTCCTGCCATACATCATTGGGGGTGATATCTGCCGATGCGATTTGTACGGTCGACAAAAGGGCAAAGGCGGAGCCGCCCAAAATGGTGTGAAATCGGATCATCGTGAAAATTCCTTTGTCGAATGCGTACCGGCACCGGTTAACCTGCGCCTCATAGATAATTGGCATTGGCCACCATACAAGGCAAAGCAGCTTTTGGCCAAGGTTGGGCTTTGGGCTGGTATCGGTTTATGCAGGTGCTAAGTATCGACTAAATACATTTGATTGGTAAATTTACGAGCCGTAAAACGCTGAGATATGGGAGTATCGACATGGAAATGACAGGCAAGACAGTGATGATCACAGGCGCAAGCCGTGGCATTGGTGCAGAAGCTGCACGTAGTTTCGCCAAAGCGGGGGCGAATGTTGTTCTGTTGGCCCGGTCTCAAGATGCCATCGCGGACCTCGCGGGCGAGATTGGCCATCAGGCCATCGCGATCCCCTGCAACGTTGCCCGCTTTGGCGAAATGGCGTCGGCCGTTGATAAAACGGTGCAGGCGTTCGGGCGTCTGGATGTGCTGATCAACAATGCGGGCGTGATTGATCCGATCACGCATCTGGCCAGTTCTGACCCGGACCAATGGGGGCAGGCCATCGATATCAACCTCAAGGGTGTTTATAATGGGATGCGTGCCGCGTTGCCTGTGATGAAAGACGCCGGTGGCGGTACGATTTTGACAGTTAGTTCAGGTGCTGCACATAGCGCGATCGAGGCATGGAGCGCCTATTGCGCGTCCAAAGCTGCGGTGAATATGCTGGGCAGATCCGCCCATCTTGAGGAAAGCGCCAACGGCATTCGTGTCATCGGTTTGTCGCCCGGCACCGTCGCCACCCAAATGCAACGCGAGATCAAGGCAAGCGGCATCAACCCCGTGAGCGAACTGGCGTGGGAAGATCATATTCCTGCCGATTGGCCAGCGCGTGCGCTGCTTTGGATGTGCAGCCCCGCCGCCGATCGCTTTTGTGGCGAAGAAATATCCCTGCGTGACGAGAACCTGCGCAAAGAGATCGGGCTGATATGATCGATTTCTCTCGCGAGGGTGACATCTGGACGGCAACCCTGGACCGGCCCGAAAAGGCCAATTCCCTGACCCATGACATGCTGGTGTCACTGGCCGAGTTTATGGAAGACGCACAGGCGGCACGCGCCGTGATCCTGACCGGCCAAGGCAAGGTTTTTAGCGCAGGTGCCGATCTGGACGAAGCCCGCGCGGGCCTTGCCACATCGGATATCTGGGAACGGCTATCGGGGGCCATTGCGGCGCTGCCGGGGCTTAGCATCTGCGCGATGAACGGCACGTTGGCTGGTGGTGCGATGGGGATGGCGCTGGCCAGTGATCTGCGCATTGCAGTGACCACGGCCAAGTTTTTCTATCCGGTGATGAAGCTTGGGTTTTTGCCGCAGCCCAGTGACCCTGGGCGCATGGCGGCGCTCATCGGGCCTGCACGGACCAAGCTGATCCTGATGGGCGGCCAAAAGATCACCGCAGAGGATGCGTTGTTGTTTGGGCTGATCGACCGGATTGTCGAGGCAGAAGACCTGCTGGAGACGGCCCAACAGATCGCGGCTGACACGGTTGCTGCAGCACCCGAGATCGCGGCGGGCATCAAAGCAATGTGCGCACCGCAGCCCGGATCGTCAGACGGCTAGGGTATAGGTCGTCAGATGAACGGGACGAAGGGCACGCCACATGCACTTAGGGCGATCAAAGTCGTCAAAATAATGAAAAGTCGCATTCGGGTGCTCCTGCTTGGGGTCATTTAACCACATCATCGTGCAATCGGCCTTCACTCGGGTTAAGGCAAGTCTTTAGTTCCGTATTTTCCGCAAAGGTATCCCTATGACCACTGTAGCACAGACACAAAAGCAGGCTGTCGTAATTGGCGCGGGCCCTGCCGGGCTGATGGCCGCGGAAATGCTGTCAGACGCAGGGATGTCGGTCACGGTCTGCGATCACAAACCGTCGGTCGGGCGTAAGTTTTTGATGGCGGGAAAATCCGGGCTGAACCTGACCAAGGTCGAATCCAGCGATACTTTCATGAACGCTTTCACGAACGCAAAAGACCCGCTTGCGCCGATTATATCAGCGTTTGACGGGGACGCAGTTCAGGCATGGGCCACGGGGTTGGGGCAAGAGGTGTTCACAGGATCAACGGGCCGCGTTTTTCCAACCGTGATGAAGGCGTCACCGCTGTTGCGGGCGTGGCTTGTTCGCCTGTCCGAGGTTGGTGTTCAACTCAACACGCGCTGGCGCTGGACCGGATGGGATGACAGCAAGCTGGTGTTCGATACGCCCGAGGGCACGCAGATGTTGCAACCTGATGTCACTGTTTTGGCCATGGGCGGTGCCAGCTGGGCGCGGCTTGGGTCAACCGGTGAATGGGCCAAGGTTCTGGCCACCGATACCCCCTTTACCCCATTCGCGCCCGCTAACGCTGGCATCGCGATGGACTGGTCGTCGCACATGGAGCCGCATTTCGGCACCGCGCTCAAGGGCATCGCGCTTAAGTCTGGCACGTATCGCTCGCGGGGCGAGGCGATGATTTCGCGCCACGGGTTCGAGGGCGGCGGGGTCTATACCGTGTCGCGCGGCGTACGCGAAGGGCATCCGCTGATGCTGGACCTGCTGCCCGATCAAACGGTCGAGGCGTTGACCGTAAAGCTGGACCAACCGCGCGGCAAGATGAGCACGGCAAACTTCATGCGCAAAGCGCTCAAGCTTGATCCGGTTAAGATCGCTGTTTTGCAAGAAATGGCGCGGCCCTTGCCACAAGATAACAAGGCGCTCGCCAAACTGCTTAAGGCGCTACCGGTCAAACACGACGGATTGCGCCCGACGGATCAGGCGATTTCGACGGCGGGTGGGGTGAAATTCGACGCCGTGGATGATGCGCTAATGCTGCACAATCGCCCCGGCGTTTTCGTCGCTGGCGAGATGCTGGATTGGGAAGCACCAACAGGCGGGTACCTTATTTCGGCCTGCCTTGCGACAGGCCGTTGGGCGGGGCAACATGCCGCCGCCTGGGCGCAAAAGGGCTAGCCTTCTTTCGTTGCCGCAGCCTTGAACGCGGGGCGGTCGCGCATGGATTTCGCCCAAGCACCCAGTTTGTCATCCACGCGGTCAAACCCCGCACCGATGGACCAGTTGATACAATGCGTGGCCAGCAGATCGGGCACGCTGATCTCATCGCCCATCAAAAACGGGCCTTCCAGCCGCTCTGACAACACCTTGGCGGAACGTGCGAATTCGGCTTTCAGGCTTGGCTTGATCTCGGGAACACGTTGTTCTTCCGGAAAGACAAAGCTGTGCTTGGCCGCGGCCCACAGGATCGCGTCCATCTCATCAATCAGCCACAAGGTCATGGCATCCTGACGCGCGCGGGCAGGTGTGCCGGCGGGGGCGGTCAGCTTGCCGTGTTTGTCGGCCAGATACTGCATGATCGCGACGGAATCTGTCAGGACATCATCACCATCAACCAATGCAGGGATTTTGCCGGACGGGTTGTATTTCTTTGCCTCGTCCGACCGTGGCCCGCAGACGACGTGTTCGTAAGGTTGGCCCAGTTCTTCCAGCATCCACATGACGCGCAGCGCGCGGGATTTGGTGGCTCCGATGACTTTGTACATTTACGTGTCCCTCCCAAGACTTTGGGGCATAGTTAGCGTTGCGCGCCCAACATTGCCAGCCGGATAAATGCCCGCTCCACCAGTGCCATCGTCGGGGCATGTTGGCCTGCTGATCGCAGCGTCAGGTCGGTATCGGTTAACACGGTCAACGCGGTTTCCAGTTTGACCGCACCCCAGCTTTTGGCCTGCCGCATGGCGCGGTCACGATCGCGGACACCCCAGATTTGGCCGCCGGGGTTGCTGGCGATGCGGTAAAGCGTGCGAAAATGACGGGTGGCCATAATGATCAGGGTCACGGCGTTCACACCTTGCGCTTGCAGCTTGGCCATTACCGGCCCGATATCACCTGCGCGGGCTTCGGCCACGACATGCAGAATATCGTCAACTTCGGCTTCGGTGGACGTGGGCGCGCAATTGCCAACGTCTTCGGCGGTCAGCGGGCCAGCGTCGCCGATTTTGTATAGGGTGATCTTTTCGACCATCTGCCGAAAATCGCCGGGGTCCAGCACGCGGGCAAGCTCGCTTAGCGATCCCATGGCATCGGGTTCGGGGCTTAGCTTTGCCTCGGCCAATATACGCTCAATCTCGGCACGGTCGGGGGGATTGTCATAGATCGGCGTGGCAAAGGCGGTTTTATGCGCCTCGAACGCCTTAAGCACCTTTGAGGTTTTCTTGAGATCGCCAGCGGTGACCACGATCTGCGCATCGCCCGGCTGCCAATCTGCCAGCGCGTCGATCAGGATCTTGGCGATATTGTCGTTCGCATCTTCGACAAAGGCGGCGCGGGGGCCGGGAAAGAAACCAACCGCCTTTAACGCATCCAGCAGCATCGGTGGGTCGCGGCGCAGGTCGGCGGCTTGGATACGGGTCAGCCGCATTTCTTCTTCTGCGTTTGGGCCCAGCAACGCCTTAAGGAACTCTTGCCGTTTCAGCGCCACACGCATCGCATCGCTGCCATAAATCAGCAAACCTGTCTTGTTGGGATCAGGTTTCTTGAAATAGGCGGTGGCGTCGCGGGGGGGCAGTTTCATTGGGTCAGGTCAGCCGCATAAAGCCGTGTTACGATCTGATCGGCCAGCATCGTCATCAGACGTATTTGCGCATCACGTTCAGCGGCAAGGGTCGCGACGGTGGACCCGGTCGCGGAATAGCCGGTAAAGTTTTCAACATTGCCAGATGTCACTATTTGCCCCGTCCCAAGGTCACGCAGGGCAAAGTCGGCTTTGCCAATCAGGTTGTACCGTCTGGTGTTGTCGGCCGTATCAATTGCCAGACCTTCCTCGCTGGTGGTCACGGTCAGGGCCAAGCCATACTTAGCCGCAGCAGGGCGGCCCAACCGCGTTTCGATCTCGCGGACCAGCGTATAGGTGAACGCATCGTCGGGCGCGTCCACCGCAACGCTGTTTTGCAAGGCTGTACCGGTCCCGCCGGGGCCATAGACGGGTTGAAACCCGCAAGCAGCCAGCGCCAACAAGGGCAGCGCCAGCATAAGGCGGCGGTTAGGCAACGACATTGACGATCCGTCCGGGCACTACGATCACCTTTTTCGGCGTGGCACCATCAAGGGTACGAATAACAGCTTCGTGGCTGAGCGCGATCTTTTCAACCTCTTCTTTCGACATGTCGGCGGGCACCTGAATTTCGGCGCGCCGTTTGCCGTTGATCTGGATCGGCAGCGTCACGGTGTCATCGACCAGCATCTTTTCCGATGCCTTTGGCCATGGGGCTGTGGTGACCAGACCCGTGCCGCCTTGCGCTGCCCAGATTTCTTCGGACAGGTGCGGGGTCATCGGGGCCATAAGCTGTGCTAGGGTCATGATCGCCTCGCGCTGTGCGGCGTGTCCGGCCTTGGATTTATGTAGGGTCGCGGTAAAGGCATAAAGCTTGGCAATGGCCGCGTTAAAGCCAAAGGATTCGACGCCCATTGTCACATCGTGAATGGTTTTGTGCATGGCACGCAGCAGGTCGTCGTCGCCGTCACCACTGGCATCTTGCGCCATTTCGGTGATCCGGTTCGAGATGTTCCAGACGCGGCCAAGGTGCTTATACGCCGCCTCAGCACCAGAGGCTGTCCATTCCACATCCCGTTCTGGGGGGGAATCAGACAGAACAAACCAGCGTGCTGTATCTGCACCATAGCTGGCAATAATGCCCAGCGGATCGACGACGTTCTTTTTCGACTTTGACATTTTCGCTGACGGGATGATCTCCACCGCTGTGCCATCGGCAAGTTTGCCGTCGGTGACGTCCTCGGGCAGGTGATAGACGGGGCGGCCGTTTTCGCCTTTGGTTTGGTAAATCTCATGCGTTACCATCCCTTGGGTGAACAAGGCGTCGAACGGCTCAATAGCTTTTTCAGGCAAATGGCCGGTGATCTGCATCGCACGGGCAAAGAAGCGCGAATACAGCAGGTGAAGGATCGCGTGTTCAATGCCGCCGATATATTGATCGACGTTCATCCAGTATTCCGCGTCTTCCATAACTGTCGGTGTATCGGCATGGGGCGCGGTAAAGCGGGCGAAATACCACGAGGAATCAACGAAGGTGTCCATCGTGTCGGTTTCACGCTTTGCGGGCGCACCGCAAGACGGGCAGGCGCAGTCGCGCCATGTCGGGTGGCGGTCCAGCGGATTGCCGGGCACATCAAAGCTGACGTCATAAGGCAGCTCGATCGGCAAGTTCTCTTTCTTTTCGGGAACCACACCGCAGGCGTCGCAATGCACCACGGGGATAGGGCAACCCCAATAGCGCTGGCGGGACAGACCCCAGTCGCGCAGGCGGTATTTGGTCACGCCTTGGCCGACGCCTTGCGCCTCGCATGCTTCAATCGCTGTCGCGATAGCCTCGTCGCCGGTTTGCCATTTCTCGCCGGCAAATCCGCCATTGTAATAGACACGCTCGGATTTCGCTGGAACGAAGGCCTCGGCGACCTTTGGATCGGAATCCTCGGTTGGCAGGAAAGTGGATATGATCGGCAGGCCGTATTTCGTCGCAAATTCAAAATCGCGCTGGTCATGGGCGGGGCAGCCGAAAATCGCGCCTGTGCCATAGTCCATGAGGATAAAGTTGGCGATATAGATCGGCAGTTCCCAGGATGTATCAAACGGATGACGCACGCGCAGGCCGGTATCCATCCCCAGCTTTTCCGCGGTTTCAATCGCTTCTTCGGTCGTGCCACCCTTGCGGCATTCTGCGCAGAACGCGGCGATGTCTGGGTTGTCTTTCTCAAGCGTTTTGGCCAGCGGGTGGTCGGGCGAAATGCCGACAAAGCTGGCACCAAGCAACGTATCGGGCCGGGTGGTATAGACTTCGATCCGGTCAAAACCGTCCGGCGCATCGATGGTCGAGAAGGCAAATTGCAGACCGCGCGATTTGCCGATCCAGTTGGCTTGCATCAGTTTGACCTTGGCGGGCCAGTTATCAAGGGTATCGAGCGCGTTCAGCAATTCTTCGGAGTGATCCGAGATTTTGAAGAACCACTGCGTCAGCTCGCGGCGTTCCACCAAAGCGCCAGACCGCCAGCCGCGACCCGCCTCGACCTGTTCATTGGCCAGAACGGTCATATCGACCGGATCCCAATTGACGATTGCGTTCTTGCGGTAGACCAATCCTTCGTCGAGGAAATCAAGGAACAACGCCTGTTGCTGGCCGTAGTATTCCGGATCGCAGGTGGCGAATTCGCGTGACCAATCGATGGACAGGCCCAGCGGTTTCATCTGGCCGCGCATGTCGGCGATGTTGCCATATGTCCAGTCTTTGGGGTGACCGCCGATGGCCATGGCCGCATTTTCGGCGGGCATCCCAAAGGCGTCCCAGCCCATCGGATGCAGCACGTTGTGGCCCGTCGCGATCTTGTAGCGCGCAATGACGTCGCCCATCGTATAATTGCGCACGTGACCCATGTGGATGCGCCCCGACGGATAGGGGAACATCTCAAGCACGTAATACTTTGGCTTGTCGGCAGAGCGGACAGCTTTGAATATATCGTCTTTTTCCCAGGCGGCTTGCCAGCGGGATTCGATTTCGGCGGGGGAATAGCGGGACATCTTGGCAGACCTTATCAAACGAAAAACGCCGAGCGAGCGACTAGCGCGTGGCCCGGCGTTGGAATGGAGAATGTGTTAAGTGCGGGCTTAGTACTTGTTATCGGCAATCCGCATCTCGCGCGCGCGGCTTAGAATGGCATCTTCAACGGCGCGTGCTGTCGCCTTGTTTACCATGCGGCCGCCGCGTGTTTGCAGCGCAATGTTCAAAGACCGCCCATCAAGTGCAGGATCATCAATCAGCACGGTCGCGCGGTAGGACTGGCTGCCGCCGGGGGGCGTGCCGTATCCTGTGACAATCACACCGGTGTAGGGATCAATCGACTGGATCGGCAAAAAGTTCAGAACTTCAAGAGAGGCGGACCACAGGTATTTGTTAACAGATACGCTGGTGTCGGTATTCTTGCGGTTGAAAATCGACCAGATCGTATTCTCGGTGTTTGTCTCGATGCTACCCGGAACGTTGGCACCCGCTCTTTCTTCAGCCGACTGACCTGTTGGCGGGCCAAAGCCGAAGCCGCCACAGGCACCTAACGTTGCTAGCGCCATAAAGGCGATTGTGCATTTAAATACCGAAGCGTGCGCCATTCCAGCCGTCCTTTGCCTATTTGGACACTGGTCTAAACAAGCAAGGTAGTATCGGCAAGCGCAATGTAATCACGTCAATAGTATAAGGCATTAAGCGCGGCGTGGCGCAGCGCGGCAGCGCGGTTCTGGGGTGCGAGGGGAGCCCAGCACTGTGGCAAAGCTGCATCAGAGTCTCCAACATTGCCTCAAAGCCAAGCACGATCCTTGCCAAAACAGGGGCAAAGGCGGAAAACACCCGTCATACCCTTTCCGGATTCCCCGGTCTGGGCATATGAATTCAAACCGAGGGATAACTCATGAAAAAAGTTCTCTTCGCTACAACAGCCCTGGTCGCGACCGCCGGCGTAGCAGCAGCAGACGTAACATTTGGCGGCTACGCCCGTTTTGGTGTGGTCTATAACGACACAGCAACTGGCGACTCCACAGACGTCACAAGCCGTTTCCGTTTGCAAATCGACACAACTGCAGAATCTGACGCGGGCGTCACATTCGGTGCACGTGCTCGCATCCAGCAAAACAACACAGACAACACCAACAGCCCATCCGGCACAGGCATCAACGGCGTTCGCTTCTTTGCGCGCACCGGTGGTCTGGAAGTTGGTGTTGGTAACATCTTCGGCGCTCTGGAATTCATGCCTGGCATGTACCCAATCGATCTGGGTCTGACCGGTCTGGGTTATGACTACACTGCATACAACTTCCGCGGCGATGCTTACTCGTCCGGTGGTGACGGCGCAGCCGGTGCAAACGGTTTCGAACTGATGTACTCCATGGGCGACTGGGGCTTGCACCTGTCCGCTTCGGACGACAATGATCGCGTTGCTGGTCACGTTTCCTACTCCATGGGTGGCTTCACTATCGCTCTGGCCGCACAAGACTCCTCATTGGCGACAGACACCGAAATGGCCGCCACAATCGGTGGTACAGTAGGTCCAGCAGACTTCACACTGGCCTATGCTGACAACGGCACAGACGGTGACCACATCGTTCTGGCAGCTAGCTTTGACGTTGGCGCAGCTACAAACGTAGAAGCATATGTTGCTGATGCGGAAAGCCAACCAGACACAGGCTACGGCATCGACTTTAACCACAACCTGGGCGGTGGTACATCGCTGCGTGGTGGTATTGCCAAGCGTCTGTCCGGTGACACACGCGCCGATCTGGGTGTTCGCTTCAACTTCTAAGTTGATCTGAATACTTATCGATTTGGGGCAGGCCTTTGGTCTGCCCCTTTTCTTTTGTGCAAAGCTGTTGTTCTGTGCGTCCAGAAACAGAGGGCGAAAAATGAGCTTGCACGACATCACCACACGAATTGAAAAAGCTGAAAAAGACGCGGGCCGCGCACCGGGCAGCGTTACGTTGATCGCGGTTAGCAAAGTTCAGCCAAATGCGCGGGTTCAGGATGTTCTGGAACAGGGGCATCGCTGCTTTGGCGAGAACCGCGTGCAAGAAGCCGAAGGTAAATGGCCTGAATTCAAACAGCATTTCGATGGGATCGATCTGCATTTGATCGGGCCGCTGCAATCTAACAAAGCGCGGGCCGCGATGGCGCTTTTTGACGCCATTCACACGGTGGATCGCCCGAAACTGGCCACAAGCCTAGCCCGTTTGGCGCAAGAGCTTGGTCAATGCCCCGATATGTTTATCCAAGTGAACACCGGTGAAGAAGATCAAAAGGCCGGCGTCATGCCAGCGCAAGCCGATGCGTTTATTAAGAAATGTCAGGGGCTTGATCTGCCGGTGCGTGGCTTGATGTGCATCCCGCCGGTAGATGAGGAAGCGGCGTTGCATTTCGCGCTGCTGGCCAAGATTGCCGCGCGCAACGGGCTGGATGGTCTCTCAATGGGGATGAGCAGTGATTTCGAGAAAGCGATTGCATTGGGTGCGACGCATGTGCGCGTCGGGTCGGCGATATTTGGTGAACGGGTGGCTGGTTAACAGCGTGTGGTGGATTAAGGCGGTGGTGGGTTGGCACCCACCCTACGCAATAATCAACCGGGTGTGATGTTTGATCATTGGGGCAATTCGATGCAGATGCGTCCGTGATAGGGCAATGCATCCTTCGGTCGGGAATCCGGGCCTGCGGTATTGGTGAATAAAGATTGCCGAACCGCGTCCCTTTATGGTGTAGGGCCAGTTCCAATCGGTCAGAATGATCAGGTCATATAATGGATCAGCGCGGCGCAGTTGTTCATGGCGGTGCGAGTATGGCGCGCGTACCATCTTGTTATAGTCGCGATCATTCACATCATCGGACCATAAATCGAGCGGCCCAATCGGCTTTGCCCAGTCGGTGGGTTGGGCCATCCGGTCAGGGCGATAGAGCATACCGACGATCCGGTGGATGCCGCGCGGGGTTGCACCGTCCCCTTCCTTTTTATGCGAGGTGATGCCGGTTTTGCCTATGGTGCAGGGATAGACCGTGCCCTGAAACCGCAACCCCATAGGGGTCAAAACCATATCGTCAGGTGTCACAGAAGATGCCCGGACTTGGCCGCCTTGGTCGCAAGATATGCGGTGTTATGGCGGTTCTCACCAACTTTTAACGCAACGCGCTCGGCAACTTTGACACCGCTCGCCTCCATCATCTCGACCTTGCGGGGGTTGTTCGTCAAAAGGCGGACAGCGGAAAAACCCAATGATTTCAGTATGTCGGACCCGAGGCGAAAATCGCGTTCATCGTCCTCAAAGCCCAAGCGGTGGTTTGCCTCTACAGTGTCAAACCCTTGATCCTGCAAAGAATAGGCGCGCATTTTGTTCGCCAGCCCGATACCGCGACCCTCTTGGTTCAGGTATAGCAAAACGCCGTGCCCCTCGGCCCCCATTTGGGCAAGTGCGGCGTGCAGTTGCGGCCCGCAATCGCATTTCAGGCTGCCCATCACGTCGCCGGTAAAACAAGCAGAATGCAACCGTGCCAACACGGGCTTGGCGCGATCAGGGCGGCCAACTTCGATGGCGTAATGCTCTTCGCCGCCATCATCGGGCCGGAAAATATGCAGCCTGCCAGCCTCGGACGCCTCTATCGGGAGGCGCGCGTTAACCACAGGGTGCAAGGGGCTGCGGATGGCAAGCACGGGCAGGGCGGCTTGCAACAACAGCGTTGTCAGCCCGTGGGTGGCTGCGAACTCGGCGGCATCGGGAAGGTCCAGCACAATTGCCGCGGGCAACAAGCGCGCCGACTTGACGAGCTGTAGCGCGGCACCGTGGGCTGTGGCATCCCCGCCGCGTGCGCATTTCAGCGGCCCTTTCATCGGGCTGCGCAGATCGTCGGCAGGATCTGCTATCGCTTGCACCCACCTAGGTGTTGCATCGGGCGGCAGCAGCACGCGGGCCAGCGTACCATCATACGCACGTGCCTTAAGCGTCTCGGCGCGGCGCGCTGTGATTGCCAAAACCGGTTCACCACCAAGCGCCAGAAGGCTGGACAGGCGTTGCGGGGTCAGTGTTTCGGCGGCGATTACCAGAACAGGGGCCGGCCCAAGAAAAACAACTGGCACGCCCATGCGCAAGTCTGCCCGCGCGCGGGCCAGTTGTTCGGTGATGTCAGGGCTAAATGCCATCTTCTTGTAATCTTTCGCTTCGGTTATTTTAAGATACTTAAGTGAGTTGCCCCCGAATTGAAACATTTGCCGTGTTTTGTGCACGGTCCTGTGAATAATTGGCTGTGCCCCTTGTCACACAGGTTTGTGAACACACCTTTAGGACAGTCAAAGAGGATGAGTGAATATGGCCCAGTTGAAGAAAATCCTGCTTGTGGATGACGACGACGACCTGCGCGACGCGCTGAGCGAGCAACTATTGCTGACCGAAGACTTTGACGTTTTCGAGGCTGCAAATGGGGCCGACGCGAAATCACGGGCCGCCGAGGCGCTGTATGATCTGGTCATCCTTGATGTTGGTCTGCCTGATATCGACGGGCGCGATTTGTGCCGTGACCTGCGTACCCAAGGGGTGAAAAGCCCGATTTTGATGCTGACTGGTCATGACAGCGACGCCGATACGATTATGGGTCTGGACGCGGGTGCCAACGATTATGTCACCAAGCCGTTCAAGTTTCCGGTTCTGCTGGCCCGCATCCGCGCGCAACTGCGCCAACACGAACAATCCGAAGAAGCGATTTTTCAGCTTGGCCCCTATACGTTCAAACCCTCTGCGAAACTGTTGGTGACGGAGGACGATAAAAAGATTCGCCTGACCGAGAAAGAAACCAACATCTTGAAGTTTCTGTACCGGTCTGCTGCTGGCGTCGTGCCGCGCGATACCTTGCTACACGAGGTATGGGGATACAACGCGGGCGTCACCACGCACACGCTTGAAACGCATATCTATCGTTTGCGTCAAAAGATCGAGCCTGACCCCTCGAACGCACGAATTTTGGTAACTGAATCAGGTGGTTATAGATTAATTTCCTGAGCTTGGAACCAAAGCGGCCCGCGCGCCGTTATATCCCCGAGCGGCGGGGTTTTCATGACCCGCCAATCGGTTTGAACCCGACTAATGTATCCGGGATATGATACATACCTCCCTGTTGGACTAGGCCGGGCCTTTGTGCCCGGTCTTTTTTTGTCTGACGTCCCGATCAATTCGCCATGGTGGCCACGGACGGTTTCGCGTTAGGGTACGCGCGATCTGATTTGGGGGACGGTTCTTTGCCATTTACGCTAGCGACATGGAATATTAACTCGGTTCGACTGCGCGAACCTTTGGTGTTGAAGCTGCTTCAAGAACACGGACCGGACGTGCTGTGCTTGCAAGAATGTAAAAGCCCGGTTGATAAAATTCCGACCGAAGCGTTCCATGCGGCAGGCTACACCCACATGGTTGCCCGCGGTCAAAAGGGGTACAACGGCGTCGCCATTCTATCGCGTTTGCCGCTTGAGGATGCCGGCGATCAGGATTTTGCGACGTTGGGCCATGCGCGTCATGTCGCGGCCAAGCTGGAAAATGGTGTCACGATCCACAATTTTTATGTTCCCGCTGGCGGCGATGTGCCTGACCGCGAAGTGAACGAAAAATTCGGCCAAAAGCTGGATTACCTAGCCGATATGCGGGACTGGTTTCACAGCGACAAGCCGCAGAAATCTGTCCTTGTTGGTGATCTGAACATCGCCCCGCGCGAGGATGACGTATGGGGGCATAAACAACTTCTTAAGGTCGTCAGCCACACCCCGATCGAGGTGGAAAAGCTGGCCGAAACCCAAGACGCGGGCGGCTTTGTTGACATAACGCGCCAAGACATCCCCGAGGGTAATTTGTACAGTTGGTGGTCGTACCGTGCCAAAGACTGGGATGCGGCAGACAAGGGCCGGCGCCTTGACCACGTTTGGGCAACGCCGGATATTTCCAACGCGGCGCATTCCAGCAAAATCTTGCGCGATGTGCGCGGTTGGGAAAAACCCAGCGACCACGTGCCGGTCTTTGCGACATTCGACCTTTGAATTAGCGGGGCGTGCTCACATATAGAGAGCAACCCCAAGTGAGGATATTGATATGATGGATTTGAACCTTTCGCCTGCGCAAGACGCGAACCTGATTAAAGACACAACCGAGGCGACGTTCATGGCCGATGTTGTGGAGGCATCGCAAGACGTTCCGGTGATCGTTGATTTCTGGGCACCGTGGTGCGGCCCCTGCAAGACGCTTGGCCCGATGCTGGAAGACGCTGTGCTGGCAGCCAAGGGCGCGGTCAAGATGGTCAAGATCAACGCGGACGAGGCCCAGCAAATCGTCGGGCAAATGCAAATTCAATCGCTGCCGACGGTCTATGCCTTCTACAAGGGCCAACCGGTTGACGGTTTCCAAGGCGCACAGCCACAGTCCGAGATCGCAGCCTTTATCGAGCGTGTGATCAAGGCCAGCGGCGGGGAGGCCCCCGGTGCAGCACTAGACGAGGCCGTAGCGGCGGCAGAAGACATGCTGGCCGAGGGTGCCGCACAGGATGCCGCTGACACCTTTGCGGCCATTCTGGGCGAAGATCCGAACCACGCAGGTGCCTATGGCGGTATGGTGCGCGCCTATATCGCGCTGGACAAGCTGGACGAGGCCGAGGCGCATCTAAACGGCGCACCGATTGAGATTTCAAAATCACCCGAGCTTGAAGCAGCACATGCGCAGCTGGAACTGGCCAAGCAGGCCGCCGGTGCTGGCCCGGTTGCCGAGTTGCAAGCGGCTGTGGATGCCAACCCCGATGACCTGCAAGCGCGGCTTGATCTGGCCACGGCTCTTTATGCGCACGGAGAGGTACAGGGGGCCGTTGACCAGTTGCTAACTTTGTTTGGCAAGGACCGTGAATGGAATGACGGGGCCGCCAAGGCACAGCTTTTCACCATATTCGATGCGCTCAAGGCGAATGACCCGATTGCGCTGAACGGCCGTCGCAAGCTTAGCTCAATGATATTTGCTTAAGGTGTTTCACGCACTAGATAGAGCCTCATGATAAAGCAATCAGAGCTACCAGATACGATCGCGATTTTTCCGCTGGGCGGGGCATTGTTGTTGCCCCGTTCGCGGCTACCGCTGCATATTTTTGAGCCGCGGTATCTTCAGATGATCGAGGACAGCCTAAAAACGTCTGGCCGCTTGATCGGCATGGTCCAGCCGAATGTTGTGCCGGGGCGTGATGGCCCGGGCTTGCAAACCATTGGCTGCGCGGGCCGGATTACCCAGTTCTCCGAAACGGAAGATGGCCGTTATATGATTACGCTGGGCGGCGTGTCGCGCTTCCGCGTGGTGCAAGAGGTCGAAGGGTTCACGCCTTACCGCCGCTGCGACGTAAGCTGGGACGGGTTTGAACGCGATCTGGGCAAAGACGAAGAAGACGTGGATTTCGACCGCGATCATTTTCTTGATACGCTGGGCCGCTATTTCGACGCGCGCAACCTGTCGGCGGATTGGGATACATTAAAAGAAGCCGATGATGAATTACTGATCAATTCACTGTCGATGATGCTGGACCTTGAATCCGAGGATAAGCAGGCCCTGCTTGAGGCACCGTCGCTTTCGACGCGCCGCGAAACGCTGCTGACATTGATTGAATACACCCTGCGTGGTGGCCATGAAGGGGAGATGATGAATTGAGCAGTGAAGAAGTGCAATTCGACCGCCGTATGTTAGAGGCGCTGATTTGCCCACGCACGCAAACCACGCTGAGCTATGATGCCGAAAAGCAGGAACTGGTTTCCAAGGCGGCAGGGCTGGCCTATCCGATCCGCAATGGCATTCCGGTCATGCTGGTCGATGAAGCACGGGTGATAGACTAACCGGCTAGAGTGGCTTGCCGCGCATCAAGCGGGGCAGTTCCCCTGTTAGCCCCGCCGCTTCGCGGATAAATCCGCGCCGTGCACCGGGCAGTGCATTGATGGCTGCCATTCCCACATCACGGGCAATTCGCAGTAGTGAACTGTCGTTCGAAAACAACCGGTTAAAGCTGTCAGTCGCCAATGCCAACGCGGTGTTATCAAAGCGCCGCCAGATTTGATATTGATCCAAAACCGTCGCACTTCCCACGTCCTGACCACGGCGCAGTGCATCAGCGATGACCTCGGCCAAGGCCGCGACGTCGCGCATCCCCGCATTGAGCCCTTGGCCCGCGATAGGGTGGACCCCATGCGCCGCATCCCCCAGCAACGCCACGCGATCAGCGACCATGGAATGCGCCAATGACAGGCTCAGCGGATAGGTGTAGCGCGCCCCGGCGAGTGAGATTTCACCCAGAAAATCACCAAACCTTGGGCGCAAGACATCCAGATAGGCGCCATCGGGCAAGGCATTGATCCGCGCCGCGTTTTCTGTGGTTTCGCTCCACACGATAGAAGACCGATTTTCGGTCAGCGGTAAAATCGCAAGCGGGCCGGGGGGCATAAAGAACTGATGCGCCACCCCGCCATGGGGTTTTTCGTGGGAAATCGCGCAGACCAGTGCCGTTTGGCCGTAACCCCAGCCGATCCGTTTGATCCCCGCGCGCATCGCGGTGCCTGAACCACGCCCATCCGCGCCAACCAGCAGCTTTGCCCGTACGGTCTTGCCGCTGGCCAATGTCAACGTAACGCCTGATGCGTCCACATTCTGCGCGATGACATCTTCGCCATTCAGCAGCGTGATATTCTCGGTCGTTTGGGTCGCGTCGATCAATGCGCGGCGCAAATGGCGGTCTTCGACCATGTGGCCCATCGGGCCTTCCTCAATCTCGGCGTGGTCAAAATGCATGAAAAACGGCGATGGTCCTTCGCCTGCGCGCCCGTCGGTCACCTTGATCTCAAGCATGGGTTGCGCGTTTTCTGCCACGTCGCCCCACACGCCGATACCGTCCAGCAACCGTGTCGATGTCAGCGCCATCGCATAGGATCGCCCGTCGAAACCCGCGTCTTTGCGCACGTCGCTTTTCAGCCGGTCAATAATGGTGACCCGCAGCCCGATCTGGGCCAGTGCCAAACCCAAGGCGGGGCCGTTCAGCCCACCGCCAACGATTGCGATATCTGTGTCAAATTCCATGACCTTCAATATGGTCTTGCGTCAGGGATTGTCCATGCGTGCAACCGCCGCTACCGTCCGTTTCACCGGATAAACGAGGGAACGATATGCAAGACTGGCTGACAATGACTGCGGCAGATTTGGGACGGGGCATTGAAGAGGGGCAGATTGATCCGGTCGCCTTGTGCAAAACATATCTGGATGCCATCGAAGCGCACCCGTTGCGCGATCGCATCTATGCCCGCGTCACCGCCGACCGTGCCATGTCCGAGGCGCGTGCAGCGTCGGACCGCGCAAAGGCCGGGCAACGTATATCACCCTTGGACGGGGTCCCGATCAGTTGGAAAGACTTGTTCGATACCGCCGGGGTCGGAACCGAAGCGGGGTCACAGTTGCTGACGGGGCGCGTGCCGGAGCACGATGCAGAGGTGTTGAAAAATGCCACGGCGATGGGGTTGGTTTGCCTTGGCAAAACCCACATGAGCGAGCTGGCATTCTCGGGGTTGGGGTACAATCCGTCAACGGCAACGCCGCCCTGCGTGAATGATCATGGGGCCGTTTCGGGTGGGTCGTCGTCAGGCGCGGCGGCATCTGTTGCCTTCGGGTTGGCTGCTGCTGCGATTGGGTCTGACACGGGCGGTTCCGTCCGTATTCCTGCGGCGTGGAACGATCTGGTGGGGCTGAAAACCACGGCGGGCCGTGTGTCGTTGGAGGGCGTTGTACCGCTCGCAAAGCAGTTTGATACCGTGGGGCCCTTGTGCCGCTCGGTCGAGGATGCGGGCCTGTTGCTGGCCGCACTTGAGGGCGGCAAACCCGCTGATTTATCCAGTGCCGACCTTGAAGGGCGGCGCTTGGCTGTGTTGCGCACCGTCGCAATGGACGGCGTCGAGGACGCGCCAGCCGCTGCATTCAACGCGGCTGTTGAGCGGCTAAAAGACGCCGGTGCCATTGTCGACACGCTTGAGTTTCCAGAGCTGGAAGACGCGATGCCGCTGAGCGGTTGTTTGTACACCGCCGAAGCTTACGGCCTGTGGCGCGATGTCATCGAAGATAATCCAGACGCCATGTATGCAGAAATTCTTGAACGGTTCCGCTTGGGCAAAAGCCACTCCGGCCCGGACTATATCGCCGCTTGGACCAAGCTAGACGGTATACGCAAGGCGTATGCCCGCGCGACCGCTGGCTTTGACGCAGTAACACTGCCCACGGCCCCGATCCTGCCACCAAAGCTGGAGCGGCTCGAGAGCGATCACGAGTATTATGTGTCGTCCAACCTGATGACATTGCGCAACACGCGGATCGGCAATCTGATGGGGGGCTGCGCAGTGACACTGCCAACCGGCACGCCGTCTTGCGGTATTACGTTGATGAGCGCGCCGGGAGGCGAAGAACGTCTGCTGCGCCTTGCAGCCGCTGCGCAAGAGGCATTGGCCTAAAAGACACAAAAGCCGCCTGATGTCCTAGATTCTCTGGACGTGAGGCAAGCCCTTGGGTAGTTTGGAAGAAACGGGGCGCTTATGATCCCGAACCCGAGGCAGTTTTGATGTTGTACCCCGAGCGGTTTTCGAACCTTCCGGCCCATGCGTGGCCGCGTCTACGTGCATTGCTTGATGCGCATGAAGGCGGCGGTGTGCCTATTCATATGACCATCGGAGAGCCGAAACATGCGTTTCCAGCGTGGGTAACGGATGTGATTGCGCAAAACGCAGCTGGGTTTAACAGCTATCCACCTAATGACGGATCGCCGGAATTGCGCGGTGCCATCCGCGATTGGATCAAGCGCCGTTATGATGTGACGGTGGATGCGGATACGCAAGTGATGGCGCTGAACGGCACACGCGAGGGCCTGTACAACGCCGTGATGGCGGTTTGCCCCGAAACCAAGAATGGCCAAAAGCCTGCGATCTTGATGCCGAACCCGTTTTATCAGGTTTACATGATCGCGGCGATTTCCGCGGCGGCTGATCCGATCATGGTGCCGGCCACGTTGGAAACCGGTCATCTACCAGATTTTGCCGGCCTGCCGGCCGAGTTGCTGAACCGGACCACGGCGGCTTATATCTGTTCGCCCGCGAACCCGCAGGGCGCGGTGGCGACCCGTGAATATTGGACGGAATTGCTGGCGCTGGCAGAAAAATACGATTTTAAGATTTTCGCCGATGAATGCTATTCCGAGATTTACCGCGATACGCCGCCCGTTGGGGCCTTGCAGGTTGCCCAAGAAATCGGTGCTGACCCCGACCGCGTTGTGATTTTTCATTCGCTGTCAAAACGGTCGAACTTGCCCGGATTGCGGTCAGGTTTTGTCGCGAGCGGGCCGAACACGATGCGCGAGATCAAGCAGCTGCGCAATTATGCAGGCGCGCCTTTGCCCCTGCCGTTGCAAGCCGCCGCCGCTGCCGTTTGGGCAGACGAGGAACACGTGGCGCAAAACCGCGCGCTATACGTCGAGAAATACGAGGTCGCCGACCGCATCTTGGGCAATGTGCCGGGATATGCCAGCCCCGAGGCGGGGTTCTTTCTGTGGCTACCGGTTCAGGTTGACGAAACCGCAGCGCTAAAACTGTGGCGCGAAACCGGTGTGCGGGTATTGCCAGGCAGTTATCTGGCGCAAACCGTAAACGGGGAAAACCCCGGCAAGACATATATACGGGTGGCCATGGTCGCCCCAATAAAAGAGACAACGCGCGGGATCGAAGCGATCCGCGACTGTCTCTATCCGAAATAAGACGAGGGAACAGAGCAATGGCATATCAGACACGCGGACGTGATCCCCTACTAGACAGCAAAATGGCCGAGGCGATTGAAAAACGTGGCAAGGAATTGCTGGGTGTTGGGCTTATTGTGCTGGGTCTGATGGCGGCCATGATGATCGGCAGCTACACCCCTGACGACCCCAATTGGATGGTATCCACCGACGCGCCTGCGCAAAACTGGCTGGGCCGGATGGGCGCATCGCTGGCGGCCCCGTTGTTCATGATCGTGGGCTGGGGCGCTTGGGCTGTTGCGGCAATTCTGCTGGCTTGGGGCGTGCGGTTTGCGCTGCACCGTGGCGCTGAACGTGCGATGGGCCGTTTGATCTTTGCGCCTATCGCGGTCGCACTGTGTTCGATTTACGGGGCGACTTTGACCCCTGACGCGCAGTGGCTTCAGACCCACAGCTTTGGTTTGGGCGGGTTGTTTGGCGATACGGTGATGGGTGCGATCCTGACTATCTTGCCGATCGGGTCAATCTTTACGATCAAAATGATGTCGGTGTTGATGGGGGCGGCGATCCTTGCGCTTGGTGCCTTTGTCATGGGGTTCACCAAGGCCGAGCTGAGCCGCATTTTCCGCTTTATGCTGGTCGGTGTGATCATGGTCTATGCGGGCCTGATGAACCTGCTGGGCCGCGGTGCGTCGGGCGCGGTTGTGGCCGCGCAAAAGGTGCAAGCGCGCCAATCCGAACGTCGTGAGCGCAGTCGGATTGAGGCAGAGGAAAACGCGGAATTTGCAGCCTCGCAGATGCAATACAGCGCAGCGGATGACGCCCCCACAGTGGCACCAAAAACGGGGCTGTTGGCCAAGATGCCCGCGCTGGTTAAACGCACCGCGCCAATGCCGGAACCAGAGCTGGTCGAGGATTGGTCGGATGTTGAAATCGATCAAGCGCCTAGTGATGACCGGATCAAATCAAAGATCGCTGACGTGATCAAAAGCCGTGTTCGTACGGCCAACGCCGTGCACACACCCACAACGGCACCGCTGACCCGTGGTCGCGGTCGTGGCCCTGATCCGCTGGTTCTTGACGCGACCCCGCGCAGCCATTTGCGTGAAGAGCCACCGTTGACAGGTGCAGCGCGTACTGAGCCGCCATTGACGGCTTCGGGCGTATCACAGCAGGAAATCGACGTTGCCGCCGACGCGGCCTTTGCTGAAGCCGAAGCCCTGCCGTTGCAAGATGCCGTCGCCGATGACGCGATGACAATCCCGGTGGCAACCCCGCGAAAAGTTGTCCAGCAACCGGTTCGCAAAGTGATTCAACCCAGCAAAAAGGCCCAAGCCGAGGCGCAGCCGGGCCTGACCTTTGAGGATACGCATCCCGGTTTTGAACTGCCGCCGCTCAACCTACTGGAAAGCCCGGATGTTGTTGAAAGACTGCACCTGAGTGACGACGCGCTGGAAGAAAATGCGCGTATGTTGGAAAGCGTGCTGGATGATTATGGCGTGAAGGGCGAAATCGTCGCCGTACGCCCCGGCCCCGTTGTCACGATGTACGAGCTTGAGCCCGCGCCGGGTTTGAAAGCCAGCCGCGTGATTGGTTTGGCCGACGACATCGCGCGGTCGATGGCGGCGCTGTCGGCGCGTGTGTCCACCGTGCCCGGCCGCAGCGTTATCGGTATCGAACTGCCAAATGAAAACCGCGAGAAGGTCGTCCTGCGCGAGATCCTGTCGGCCCGTGATTTTGGCGATAGCACCATGCGCCTGCCGCTTGCCTTGGGCAAGGATATCGGCGGTGATCCTGTGGTCGCGAACCTTGCCAAGATGCCTCACCTGCTCATTGCGGGTACTACGGGGTCCGGTAAATCGGTGGCGATCAACACGATGATCTTGTCACTGCTGTACAAGCTGACGCCCGAAGAATGCCGGATGATCATGATCGACCCCAAGATGCTGGAACTGTCCGTCTATGACGGTATCCCGCATTTGCTGTCCCCTGTTGTGACCGACCCGAAAAAGGCTGTTGTCGCGCTGAAATGGACAGTGGGCGAGATGGAAGAACGCTATCGCAAGATGTCCAAGATGGGTGTCCGCAACATCGAAGGCTATAATGGCCGCGTGCGCGAAGCGCTGTCCAAGGGCGAATTGTTCAGCCGTACTGTGCAAACCGGTTTTGACGAAGACACCGGCGAGCCGATCTTTGAGACGGATGAATTCAAGCCCGAGACATTGCCCTATATCGTTGTCATCGTCGACGAAATGGCCGATCTGATGATGGTCGCGGGCAAAGAGATCGAAGCCTGCATTCAGCGGCTTGCGCAGATGGCGCGTGCCTCGGGTATCCACCTGATCATGGCCACGCAGCGCCCGTCGGTCGATGTTATTACCGGCACGATCAAGGCGAACTTCCCGACGCGTATTTCGTTTCAGGTAACGTCGAAAATCGACTCGCGGACCATTCTGGGTGAAATGGGCGCGGAACAACTGCTGGGTATGGGTGACATGCTGTACATGGCGGGCGGATCGAAAATTGTCCGTTGTCACGGGCCGTTCGTATCCGACGAAGAAGTCGAGGAAATCGTGAACCATCTTAAGGCTTACGGCGAACCGGACTATGTTTCGGGTGTGGTTGAAGGCCCGGCTGACGATCAAGAGGGCAGCATCGATGCTGTCTTGGGTTTGGGTGGCAACACCGATGGCGAAGACGCGTTGTATGACACCGCCGTTGCCATCGTGATCAAAGATCGCAAATGTTCGACCTCGTATATCCAGCGCAAACTGGCGATCGGCTATAATAAAGCGGCGCGTCTGGTCGAACAGATGGAAGAGCAGGGCCTTGTTTCCCCTGCAAACCATGTTGGCAAACGCGAAATTCTGGTGCCCGAGCAAGGCTGACCGGAACGAATGACTTGGATGCGGGGTTGGCTTGGAAACAAGCCGACCCCGTTTTGTTTCAAGGGGTGTTAGGCGATATCATGCCGCGTGATATCGCATATCATCGCACGAAACCCTATGTCTGGGGTGAGGCACCTGAATAACAATAGGAATACTTAGATGCGTTTTGTGACCACCACTGTTTTGGCGTTCGGCCTTGGTTTGGCGGCAGCATTGCCCGCCGCTGCTGAAAAGCTGCCCTTGAACGCGATTTCTAGCTATCTGAACGCGATGAAGACCGCGCAGGGCGATTTCACCCAGATCAATGATGACGGATCGATCAGCACAGGCACGATTTACATCAAACGCCCCGGAAAGGTGCGTTTCGAATATAATGCGCCAGATACAGGCATCGTGATTGCAGGCAGCAACACGGTTGTCATCTACGATAAAAAGTCGAACCAACCGGCGGAAACATACCCGCTGTCGAAGACACCGCTTTCGATCATTCTGGCCGCGAATGTGAACTTGGGGCAGGCCCGAATGGTCACCGGCCACAGCTATGATGGCACGTCAACCACGGTGCGCGCCCAAGATCCCGAACATCCTGAATATGGCAATATCGAGCTGAAGTTCACCGGTAACCCGGTCGAGCTGCGTCAGTGGGTTATCAATAACGGGAACGGCAGTCAGACGACTGTTGTGCTGGGCGAGCTGGAAACAGGCGTCCCGCTGGCGAACAGTATATTTGATGTCAGCGGCAAGGCCCCGGCCGTTAACCGCTAAGCGAACAGGCCCGAGGATTTGTTCCTCGGGCCTTATTATTTACCAGCGGCGCAGGCGGCAGCCTTCGATTTGGCGTTCATACATATCCGCACGCATTTGCACCTTGCGTGCGACCTCGATCAGCCATGGCTTTGAATTATAGGTGCGGCGCGCAAAACCGGTGTTGCCTTCGTGATAGGCAAGGTACTGGTTCTGGGCATCATGCAAGGGGATGCCGTTCTTGGTCCGGCTTTTGGTCATGTACCAGCCCATAAAATCGGCGGCATCATCGATCTTGTCACGCTTGGCAAAGCGCCGTCCGGCTTCGCGCAAATATTCATCCCACGTGGCATCTAGCGCCTGGCTATAGCCATAGGCGCTGGACTGACGGCCCATGGGGATTACACCAATGACATAGCGGTACGGTGTGCGCGCATCGGCGATGAATTTGCTTTCCTGATGGATCGTGGCCATCTGGACGTGCATCGGCACGCCCCAACGGCGTTCGGTTTTCCTGAAAGCTTTGTAGTATTTCGGGCGCTCCTTAAGAATCGCACAGGCGTTATCCAGCTGCCTTGGGGCATTGGAGGGGCCGCCTCCACCACAAGATGCTAAAAACACAGCAATTATTAGGGCGCAAAAGGTTCTGCTCATTTGCCTCTCGCTTTTTGTCGTTTTATTATTTTTGTCAGTTTACCAGATTTCCGCAGGTGCGCCCACCGAAAATTTATAACAAAAACGCCAGCAGAATTGGCAAAGCGGCCACCGACATCAATGTCGATACGACCACCAGCCCCGCCACCGATTGCGCGTCGGCCCCGTATTTTTCGGCCAGCAAGTAAGACGTGACCGCGACGGGGGTGGCGACTTGCAGCACCAAAACGCCAAGGGCCGTGCGGTCGAGTTCAAAATAGACCCCTGCCGTCCACGCGATGGCGACACAAATAACCAGCTTGATCGCCGATAGCACAACAGCGCGGCCAACGCCGCCGGGTGTCAATCGCGCCACGGCAACACCCAAGGTGATCAGCATCATCGGGATCGCCATCTGCCCCAAGAGGGTGAGCGTGTTTGTCATAAACTTGGGCGTTTGCCAGCCTTGCACCAGAAACAGCGCGCCCAGCAGTGTGCCCCAGACCAAGGGTTCGCGCACGACCTTGCCGAATGAACCGGCGCCTGCCACCAGCCAGATGCCAAAGGTAAACGACCATATCGCCATCACAGCAAACACAACCACAGCATAGCTAAGCCCCGCATCGCCAAAGGCAAAAAGCGCCAAAGGCAGGCCCAAATTGCCGGTATTGCCAAAAATCATCGGTGCCAGATAGGTCCGCCGGTTCAGGCCCATGCCCCAGACAATTGCCGCCGCAACCAATGTGACACCCCCATAAGCAACCACCGTCGCCAGCGACAAAGCGGTCAACGCGGCGGGGTCAATCTGTGTGTTCATGAGGGACACAAAAATCAGGCAAGGCACCGATAGGGTCATCGCAAGTTGGGTGACAAATTGGATGCGATATTCAAATCCAAGCTTCACCCAAGCAAATCCAATCCCTGCAAGCAGGAACACCGGGGCGACGATCTCAAGCACTGTCAGCGTCAGGTTCACGCACTGTTTCCTTATCTTTGGGCTCGGACATTGGACAAATGCCCCTTGAAGGGACTACTAACGAAAGGTAGGTGCATCAATGTTATGATTAGAACACGCGCAAAATATCATCTTGGCCAGATCGTTCGCCACAAAAAACACCCGTTTCGCGGCGTGATTTTTGATGTCGATCCCGAATTCGCCAATACCGATGAATGGTACGAAGCGATTCCGGAAGACAGCCGCCCGCTGAAAGATCAGCCTTACTATCATCTGTTGGCCGAAAACGACCAAAGCTATTACGTGGCCTATGTGTCTGAACAGAATCTGGTTGCGGATTATTCTGGGGAACCTGTTGAACATCCCGACATCCCCGATTTGTTCGGCCCGTTGACCGATGGCGCATACCCCCTGCATTTCCAGCTGAACTAAGCCGGAAGGCGCGTTTCCGCGCCCTCCGCTTGTGTTAATAGCCCAAGGCGCAGCCGTCTTTGCGTGGGTCGCTGGCCCCTTCCAAAACGCCATCGCTGCGCAGTTTGATCGCCTGTGCGCCGCCGATAGCTGTTTGCGGAATCTCGACCTTATGGCCCATGTCCGACAGCTTGGCGCGCACGGCGTCGCTATATCCGCTCTCAACGCTCAAGACACCTTTGTCGGTAAAGGCACGGGGTGCATCGATGGCGGTTTGCGGGTCCATACCAAAGTCGATCAGGTTCGAGACCAGACGCGCGTGGCCATTGGGTTGATATGCCCCGCCCATGACGCCGAACGGCATCATCACCTTGCCATTCTGGCGGATCATGCCGGGAATGATCGTGTGCATCGGGCGCTTGCCGCCCTGCAGTTCGTTCACGTGGCCTTCCTCAAGGGTAAAGCCCGCGCCGCGGTTTTGCAGCAAGATGCCGAATTTGTCTGACGCAATGCCGGAGCCGAAGCCGTGGAAAATCGAATAGATCAGCGAGACCGCCATGCCATCCTTGTCGACCACGGTGATATAGATCGTGTCTTTGTGCACCGCTTCGGACAGCGGCGCGGGGTCGGCCATCGCCTTGGCCGGGTTAATCAGCGCGGCCAATTTCTGTGCGGTGGCAGGGTCAAGCATGTGTTCCAGACGCGACGTGTGGTCGGGATCAGCAAGGAACCGGTTACGTGCGTCATAGGCCAGCTTGGCGGCCTCTGCTTCGACGTGCACACGTTCTGCCCCAAGCGGGTCCATCGACGCGATGTCGAAATGGCTCAGCATGTTCATCATCAAAAGCGCGGTCGCCCCTTGGCCATTTGGGGCATGTTCCAAGACTTCGAGGTCTTTGTACGTGGCCGCGATGGGGTCTCCATAAGTGCAGGCGGTGTTGGCGAAATCCTCAGCCGTGTGCAGACCGCCAAGCTTTCCAAGGGCTGCCACCATGTCCTCCGCGATCTCGCCGGTGTAAAACGCGTCGCGGCCGTCTTTGGCCACACGGCGCAGCACCTCGGCCTGGCCGGGCGCGCGGAAGATCGCCCCCGATTGCGGGGCCTTGCCGTTCATCAGGTAAACGTCGCGCGCCTTGCCCTGCAATGTGCCCGCATCATTGGCCCAGTCAAACGCCACACGCGCGGCCACGGGCACCCCATTCTCGGCATAGTGGATTGCCGGTGCCAGCAACGTATCAAGGCCCAGCTTGCCAACATCGTTCGACAGCGTGCAAAACGCATCCATCGCGCCGGGAATTGATACGGCATGCGGGCTGGTCAAAGGCACGGTGGTCTCGCCTGCGTCACGCAGAACCGCAGCGTTCAGCGCCTGGGGCGCACGGCCTGACCCGTTCAATGCATG
This sequence comes from Sulfitobacter sp. AS59, assembly GCF_038899995.1. NCBI lineage: Bacteria > Pseudomonadati > Pseudomonadota > Alphaproteobacteria > Rhodobacterales > Roseobacteraceae > Sulfitobacter > Sulfitobacter sp. AS59. The sequence goes on along the minus strand of NZ_JBBMQK010000003.1, from coordinate 83,772 downwards.
AACCTCATCACTGCCAGCGGGGGAATAAAGCACAAAGCAATCGCCGCCGATCCCGGTCATTTGCGGTTCGCAAATCCCCAGTAAAACAGCGCCAGCAATGGCGGCATCCATCGCATTGCCGCCTTGCTCAAGAATGTTGATCGCGGTTTTGGCGGCCAGTGGATGGGAGGTGGCACACATGCCATTTGTCGCCAGAACGGGGGACCGTCCGGGAAGTTGGAAGTCGCGCATGATAAAACTGTTCCTGTTGCGGTTGTTCTTTTCACGGAACCTAGCGCGCTGCAGAATGGAAAACCAATTTTTTCTGGGGGGTAAGTCCTCAGCATCGCGTACTGGGTGGGGGCTAAAAAACACGATGCTGAGGGAAGCTTTGTTGCAGCTACGACCTACCGTATGATGTCAAAGATGGGCAAAACTGTGATGACGCAGCGGCACTTTTGCGGTGAAAGCATGAAGCCGCGTATCCATTTGTGGCAGGGCGGCCAGCGCAGGCCGGTTCCATGGCCTTATTATGATGGGTTTTGGTGGGGTGCTGCTGTCGGGGTCGCCACATTGATAACAATAGTTAATACGTTTTGCTGTTTGACCCTCGCATAGGAAATTTCCTGCGTCAAATGGTGGATCAGGCCCCAGCCGAATCCACCTTCTGGCAGCGATTTCGCATGTGCGGTTGTGCCGACTTGTTTCGGCTGCGGCGGAACATTGTTGGCAAAGGGGCGGCCCGCGTCCTTGAAAATGATCGAGATATTATCGCCATCTTGGGTGCAGGAAACATGGATCGGGGTGTCGCCCTGTTGCCCGGCCAAGGCATGTTCAACAATATTGTTGAACGTCTCTGCCATCACCAATTCGATATCATCCAATTTTTGCGGGTTTTCGCAGATTGGGGAAAGCAACGCCCGGCATGTCGACAGGGCATTCCTGACGTCCTGCGTGGTACCGGCAAGGGACAGTTCGAATATATCCGCGTGCGCGGTGCCACGATTCAATTTGCCCCCTTGGTTGTCCGCGGTCATCGTTACGATTGATCGTGCAAGGCGTGGCTCAAGGTCGGGTAAAGCGAAAACACACTATCCATGCGCGTCAACCGAAAGACACGGTCCACTGGCGCTGTAAGCCCTGCAAGCACAAGGGTACGTTCGGGTGCGAGGTATTTCATCGTGGCCACGATGGCACCCAACCCGCTGGAATCGATAAACACCACTGCGCTTAGGTCCAATATCACTGTCGCGGGCGCGGTTTCCGTAATTTGCCGCACGTTTTCCTTGAATTCTAACGCGACAGCCGCGTCGATGCGATCATCAAGGACTGTCACAACTTGCAGTAGCTCTTCTGTTCTGGCTGAAAGTCTCATATTCTGGTCCCAAAGATAATGCAGTATCCCAACGGGATAAGGCAGATGTCTTACGATTCGGTTTTTAAGTCTTTGGGGGGAGTTCAAAGTGCAAAAAGTTGTCATTGCAGGTGCATCGCGCACACCAATGGGTGGGTTTCAGGGCGTTTTCGCAGATATGACCGCGGCTGATCTGGGCGGCCACGCGATCAAGGCTGCATTGGACGGTGCCGGGGCTAAAACCGTGGACGAGGTGTTAATGGGCTGCGTATTGCCCGCCGGCCAAGGTCAGGCACCCGCGCGTCAGGCAGGTTTCAAGGCAGGCCTTGGCGATGAAGTGCCCGCAACGACCCTCAACAAAATGTGCGGTTCCGGGATGAAGGCCGCGATGATCGCCTTTGACCAGATTGCACTGGGTCATACGAATGTGATGGTCGCGGGCGGCATGGAAAGCATGACAAATGCGCCCTACGTCTTGCCCAAGATGCGCAGCGGTGCCCGCTTGGGTCATGCTCAGGTCATTGACCACATGTTCCTCGACGGTCTTGAAGACGCCTATGACAAGGGCCGCCTCATGGGCACCTTCGCCGAAGATTGCGCCGAGACGTTCCAATTCACCCGCGCCATTCAGGATGACTACGCGCTGGCGTCCCTGTCGCGCGCGCTAGAGGCGCAGTCCTCCGGCGCATTCGAGGACGAGATCGCGCAGATGGAACTGACCACCCGCAAGGGCACATCTACCGTCAGCGCCGACGAACAGCCCGCAAATGCACGGCCCGAGAAGATACCGAACCTCAAACCAGCCTTCCGCGACGGGGGCACCGTCACGGCGGCCAACTCTTCGTCGATCTCCGATGGCGCGGCCGCTCTGGTGCTGGCCTCTGAAAAAGCGGCAAATGACCAAGGTCTAGCCGTGCGCGCCCATATCATGGGCCACGCCAGCCACGCTCAGGCCCCAGGCCTCTTCACCACGGCCCCTGTGCCCGCTGCACAAAAACTGCTCGACCGGCTGGGCTGGCAGAAAGAGGACGTCGACCTGTGGGAAGTCAACGAAGCCTTCGCCGTCGTCCCGCTCGCCTTCATGCACGAGATGGGCCTGTCTCATGACATCGTGAACGTGAACGGTGGGGCCTGCGCGCTGGGCCATCCCATTGGCGCGTCGGGGGCGCGCATTATCGTCACGCTTTTGAATGCGCTGGAAAAACGTGGTCTGAAGCGCGGCATCGCTGCGATTTGTATCGGGGGTGGCGAAGGGACGGCCATCGCGATTGAACGTCCCTAACTTCCAAATGGATAAAAATCCTCGGGGGGTGTGGGGGGCAGACAGCCCCCCTTCAACCGATGTTTCAAAAGGTGTCACATGACAATCGACTACGCTACCCTTGCTGAAACCCTGCAATCGCTGACCCATGGTGAAACCGATGCGGTTGCCCTGATGGCCACCGTCGCGTGCGAGGTTCACCACGCCGATGACAGGTTCGATTGGACAGGGTTTTACCGCGTGACTGAACCCGAATTGCTAAAGATCGGGCCTTATCAAGGCGGGCATGGCTGCTTGGTCATTCCGTTCTCCCGTGGTGTCTGCGGTGCGGCAGCGCGCACGGGGCAAACCCAATTGGTTGCCGACGTCGATGCGTTCCCGGGGCATATCGCCTGTGCAAGCTCCACCCGATCAGAGCTGGTATTACCGGTTTGGAATGGAGCGGGTGATTTGATCGGTGTGTTCGATATCGACAGCAATCAACCCAATGCCTTTACCCAAGAAGACGCGGATCAATTCCAAGCGATCTTGAAAAACTGCTTTGCATCCGTGAAATAGTTCTGGATTTTTTCACGAAGCTGGGGCAGCGTGAAAAAACGAACGGTAATTTCACGGATGCAACCCAGTGCAACACGCGCCTCTTTCTACGTCCCAAACGCTCGGTGCCGATCTGCGCGCCTTGCGCAAGGCGCGTGGGTTAACGCTGCATGATCTTGCGGAGGCGCTGAACCGTTCTGTTGGCTGGATGAGCCAGGTCGAGCGCGACCTGTCCGAGCCTTCCATCACTGACCTGCGCCATATTGCACAGGCGCTAGGGGTGTCCGTGTCGATGCTGTTTCGCCATGCGGCGGCCCCTGCGCATGAGGCCGGGTTTATCGTGCGCCAAGGTGCCCGCAGACCCATCGGATCCTCTGTGGCGGGGCTTGTCGAAGAACTGCTTTCCCCTGATCTGACCGATGATTTTGAAATGGTCCATTCGACGTTTCAGCCCTTTAGCCGGATCAAAGATCTGGTCACACGCCCCACCCAAGAGGTAGGATATCTGATCTCTGGCAGCCTTGAGTTCGAGATTGACGGCACAACCCACATCCTAAACCCCGGCGACAGTTTCCGCGTTCGTGGAGAGCCGTTTCGCTGGTCAAACCCCAACCCCGACCCCGCTGTTGCGATTTGGGTCATTGCCCCACCGGTGTATTGATGAGCTTTGAGGCCTGGATCATATTTGCGCTGTTCTGGGTGGTGTTTGTGACCACGCCGGGGCCGAACGCGGTCAATTGCATTAATAACGGCATGAACTTGGGGTTCAGGCGCGCATTGATCGGCGTCTTGGGCATTCTGACCCAAGCCAGCCTGTTTCTGGTTCTGTCGGCCTTTGGCATCACCGCTTTGATCGCCACATCCGAGACGGCTTTTACCGTGGCCAAATTCATTGGTGCGGGGTTTTTGATCTATCTGGGGATACGTGGATGGATGAACGCGAATACACCGGTCACGGTGGCTGACCGCCCCACGCGGTCCATCTATTTGCGCGCCTTTGCCGTTGCCACAATCAACCCCAAGTCCGTGGCCGGATATCTGGCCGCGTTCAGTCAGTTTGTTCAACCGGATGTGCCAATCTGGGAACAGATGGTGGTGATTGTTCCGACGGCACTGACGCTTACCGCGCTGAGCTATACCGGCTTTACCGCGCTTGGCGCGGGGCTGGGTCGGGCGGCGATGGGGGCGGTGTTCAATGTTTGGGTGCGGCGCGTTATGGCCGCGAGCTTTGTCATTTATGGTGTCTTGCTTGGGGCCGCCTCAACACCTGCGGGAAGGGGCTGACCATGTTAAAAGGAAGCTGCCTCTGCGGGGCAATCACTTTCAATGCGGACGCGGCTGCGCGTGATCCCGCAGCATGCCATTGCAGCCAGTGTCGCAAGCAATCGGGCCACCACTGGGCATCGGTGCAGGTGATGGATGACGGGTTGAACGTATCAGGGTCGCCAAAGTGGTACACATCATCCCCCGGCGTGCGGCGCGGGTTCTGCCCGACCTGTGGCAGCTTCCTGTTTTGGAAATCCGATAAGGACCCCGACACCGGAGTGTCCCTTGGTGCGATTGATGGGCCTACTGGCATGCACCTGACGCGGCACATCTTTGTCTCGGATAAGGGGGATTATTACGAGATCCCGCCCGACACCAATCAAGAGGAGAAGACAGATGGCTGAGTTTCCAACCACAGCACGGGTTGTCATCATCGGGGGCGGCGTCGTTGGCGTTTCATCGCTGTACCATCTGGCCAAGATGGGCTGGACCGATTGCGTCTTGCTGGAAAAGAACGAACTGACTGCCGGATCGACGTGGCACGCGGCGGGGAACTGCCCCAGTTTCAGCACCTCATGGGCGGTGATGAACATGCAGCGCTATTCGCTGGAGCTGTACAAAGGCTTGGCGGAAGAAGTTGATTATCCGATGAATTACCACGTCACCGGATCGGTCCGTCTGGCCCATGGTAAAAACCGGATGATGGAGTTTGAGCGCGCCTGTTCCATGGGTAATTATCAGGGTCTAAACCTAGAGATGATGGACCTTGCCGCGATCAAGGAAAAATACCCCTTTATCGAAACCCATGATCTGGCCGGCGGCCTCTATGACCCCGACGATGGCGATATTGACCCCGCTCAATTGACGCAAGCTTTGGCCAAAGGTGCGCGTGACATGGGTGCGCGAATCGAACGGTTCTGCCCTGCCACAGGCGTCAGCCGCGAAAACGGTGAATGGATCGTGCATACGGCCAAGGGCGATATCCGTTGCGAAAAGGTGGTGAACGCCGCCGGGTATTACGCGCAGCGTGTTGGCGAATGGTTCAAACCCTACGGCGGGCGTACGGTCCCCATGGCCACGATGAGCCATCAGTATTTCCTGACCGATGATATCCCCGAGCTTAAGGAATGGAGCCAAGCGCACGGCCATAAGGTGCCGCTATTGCGCGACGTGGATAGCTCCTACTATCTGCGGCAGGACAAGTACGGCTTGAACCTTGGCCCGTATGAGCGGAACTGCAAAGGCCATTGGATGCAGCCCGATGATCCGATGCCTGACGATTTCTCATTCCAATTATACCCCGACGATCTGGAACGGCTGGAATGGTATATCGAAGACGCGATGGCGCGCGTGCCGATGTTGGGGACTGCTGGCGTATCGCGTGTGATCAACGGCCCGATCCCCTATGCGCCAGATGGGTTGCCGCTGATTGGGCCTATGCCCGGCGTACCCAATGCATTCGAGGCTTGCGTGTTTACCTTTGGCATCACCCAAGGTGGTGGCGCGGGCAAGGTGCTGGCCGAATGGATCACCCAAGGCCAGACCGAATGGGATATGTGGGCGACCGACCCTCGCCGTTATACTGACTACACCGATCAGGATTACGCGAACCAAAAAGCGATGGAGGTATATGGCCACGAATACGCCATGCATTTCCCGCGCCACGCTTGGCCTGCGGGCCGCGACAAAAAACTGTCGCCTGTGCATGACCGTATTGTCGCCCTTGGCGGGCAGATGGGCCCGTATAACGGGTGGGAACGCGCCAATTGGTTCGCGCAGCCGGGCGATGACGTATCCGAAGAGGCAACCCAGACATGGGACCGCAACGGCCCATGGGCACAGCGCATTCGCGAGGAATGCGAGGCGGTGCGCGACCATGTCGGCGTGTTGGACCTGCCGGGGTTCTCGCGCTTCAGTTTGTCCGGGGCCGGTGCCGCTGAATGGCTGCGAGGGCGCATCACCGGCGGCCTGCCCAAAGTGGGGCGGATGAACCTTGCCTATTTCGCCGATGACCGCGGGCGCATGGTGACTGAAATGTCTTGCCTGCGCCATGGTGATGATGACTTTACGCTGATCACCGCAGCCTCGGCGCAGTGGCACGATTTCGACGTTCTGCGCCCTGCTTTGGATGCCGGTTTGGCGTTGGCCGACCACACGCGGGACTATTCGACCTTGATCGTCACGGGCCCACACTCGCGTGGCTTATTCGAAGGGTTAAAAACGCAGGCCGATCTGTCTGCGCCGTGGCTATCCCATCAAACCGCGAGCGTTGCGGGGGTGAGCTGCACCTTGGTGCGCGTCAGCTTTGCGGGGGAACTGGGCTGGGAAATCCACGCAGCCAACGCTGACATGCCCAGCATTTACGAGGCCGTGATTGTTGCGGGGGCAAAGCCGTTTGGGATGTGGGCGCTGAATTCTCTGCGGATGGAAAAAGGCTATCGTGCGTGGAAGGGGGATCTTTCCACCGATTACACCGTGCTGGAGTGTGGGCTGGACCGTTTCCTGAAACTGGACAAATCACAGGATTTTCCGGGCAAAGCGGCCTTGCAAAATGAACAGCAACAGGGCGTGTCAAAACGCTTTGTCACGCTGGTGGTCGAAGCCAGCGATCAGGATGCGCCTTATATGTCGACGCTGTGGCACGACGGAGAGGTCGTCGGTGAAACCACATCGGGTGATTGGGGATACCGCGTGAATAAATCAATCGCTTTCGGGATGCTGCGGGCCGACCTTGCTGTGCCCGAAACGGAGGTCTACGTGGACATCTTCGGCACCAAGTGCCGTGCAATTGTTCAGGCGGATCAACCGCTGTGGGATCCAGAAAACGAACGCTTGCGGGCGTGAACGTTTTCTTAGCAAGAAAACGGGCCGGAATTTTTGAAAAATTCCGCGCTGCATGGAGATGTTATGACAGAAATCACCCTTCTTGATGGTGGCATGGGGCAGGAATTGGTGCACCGTGCTGGCGATAAGGCAACACCGCTTTGGGGCACGCAGGTCATGATCGACCACCCCGGTATGGTCGAGGCCGTGCACCGCGAATATTTCGCAGCGGGTGCCACCATCGCGACCACCAACACCTACGCCATTTTTCGCGACCGGTTGGACGGCACCCCGTATGAAAGCCGCTTTGCAGAGTTGAACGACGCGGCAATGGCCGAAGCCAAGGCAGCTGCGGCTGATTTCAAAGGCGCGCGTGTTGCCGGTGCGATTGGCCCGATCAAGGCCAGCTACCGCCCTGACCTACACCCCGACTATGATGAAGCGTTTAGGATTTACCGCGAAAAAGCGTTGATGACGGCACCGATGTCGGACTTTATCTTGTGCGAGACGGTCGTGTCTGTCTCGCATGCGCGCAGCATTCTGGATGCGTCGCTGGAAACAGGTCTGCCGGTTTGGGTGGCCTTGTCGGTCGATGACCAAGATGGAACGCGCCTGCGGTCCGGCGAACCGTTGGCCGATGTGCTGCCGCATATGGGCAAAGCCGCCGCGCTGCTGATCAATTGTTCGGCGCCCGAAGCGATCAAGCCCGCGTTGGATATTCTGAAAACCGCTGGTCTGCCTTTCGGGGCCTATGCCAACGGGTTCGAAAAGATCACCCAGGAATTTTTGGCCGACAAACCCACCGTCGATACCCTAAGCGCCCGGCGCGATCTGACGCCGGAAATTTATGCGGATCATGTCATGGGATGGATCGATCAAGGGGCCACTATCGTCGGGGGCTGCTGCGAAGTCGGCCCTGCCCACATCAAAGAAATCGCCGAGCGGCTGCGCGCCGCCGGTCACACAATCGTCTAAGGAGACTATCTTATGGCACCTCCCTCTCATGCGCGCGTTGTTATCATCGGGGGAGGAATCATTGGATGCTCCGTCGCCTATCACCTGACCAAGCTTGGGTGGAAAGATGTGGTGCTGCTCGAACGCAAGCAGCTCACATCGGGCACGACGTGGCATGCGGCGGGGCTGATTGCGCAGCTCAGGGCCAGCGCGAATATGACGCGATTGGCCAAGTACAGCCAAGAGCTTTACGGAGATTTAGAAGCCGAAACGGGCGTCGCCACGGGGTTCAAACGCTGCGGATCCATCACCGTGGCGCTGACAGAGGAGCGTCGCGAGGAAATCTTTCGCTCGGCTGCGATGGCGCGTGCCTTTGGTGTGGATGTCGAGGAGATCGGCCCCGATGACGTCAAAGTGCGCTATCCGCATCTGAACACCGATAGTGTGACGGGCGGTGTTTATCTGGACAAGGACGGGCAGGGCGATCCGGGCAATATCGCGCTAGCGTTGGCCAAGGGCGCACGGCAACGCGGTGCGCAGATATTCGAGCGGGTCAAAGCGACCGAGGCGCTGCGCGACGGGCGGCGGGTGACGGGTGTTGCCTATACAACGGATGATGGCACCCAAGGCGAGATCACCTGCGATCACGTGGTCAACTGCGCGGGCATGTGGGGTCACGAGGTTGGTCGCATGTTGGGCACCAGTATTCCGCTACAAGCCTGCGAGCATTTCTATATCGTCTCAGAGCCTATCAAAGGGCTTGAGCAACTGCCGGTGCTGCGGGTGCCTGATGAATGCGCGTATTACAAATACGACGCCGGCAAAATCATGCTGGGGGCGTTTGAACCGGTGTCAAAACCATGGGGGATGCAGGGCATTCCCGACAGTTTTGAATTCGATCAACTGCCCGAGGATTTCGACCATTTTGAGCCGATACTAGAGGCCGCCGTAAACCGTATGCCGATGCTGGCAGAGGCGGGCATTCATACGTTCTTTAATGGGCCAGAAAGCTTTACGCCCGACGATGCCTATCATCTGGGGCTGGCCCCCGAGATGGACAATGTCTGGGTTGCAGCAGGGTTCAATTCAATCGGCATCCAGTCGGCTGGTGGCGCGGGCATGGCACTGGCCCAATGGATGGACGAGGGGGCAAAACCCTTTGATTTGGGCGATGTGGATATCGCGCGGATGCAACCGTTTCAGGGCAATAAAACCTATCTGGTGGAACGTGCGAAAGAAACGCTGGGCCTGCTATATGCTGACCACTACCCCTACCGTCAAAAGGCGACAGCGCGCGGGATCAGGCGAACCCCGTTTCATGCGCAACTGTTGGAGCATGGTGCCGTCATGGGTGAACTGGCCGGCTGGGAGCGCGCCAACTGGTTCGCAAACCCCGGACAGACGCCAGAGTATGAGTACAGCTGGAAGCGGCAGAATTTTTTCGGCAACGTCGCGGATGAAGTCGCCGCCGTGCGCAGCAATGTCGGTCTCTACGACATGTCGTCCTTTGGTAAAATCCGTGTCGAAGGGCGCGATGCAATGGCATTCCTGAACCATATCGGCGGCGGCCAATATGACGTGCCGGTGGGCAAGATCGTCTATACGCAATTCCTAAACGACCGCGCCGGGATCGAGGCGGATGTCACCATCACGCGCCTGTCGGACACGGCTTATCTGGTGGTCACCCCTGCCGCGACACGACTGGCAGATGAGACGTGGATGCGTCGTCATCAGGGTGATTTTAATGTGGTCATCACGGATGTGACGGCGGGCGAGGCCGTGCTGGCCGTGATGGGGCCAAACGCGCGCAAGCTGATGCAGGCGGTCAGTCCGAATGATTTCTCTAACGCGGTGAACCCCTTTGGCACCGCCCAAGAGATCGAGCTGGGGATGGGCACCGCACGTGTACACCGCGTGACCTATGTGGGCGAATTGGGGTGGGAGGTGTACGTCAGCGCCGACATGGCCGCCCATGCGTTCGAGACAATGATGGCTGCGGGGCAGGACATCGGGGCAAAGCTGTGCGGGATGCACATGATGGACAGTGCGCGGATCGAAAAAGGCTTCCGCCATTTCGGCCATGATATCACCAGCGAGGATCACGTGCTAGAGGCCGGTCTTGGCTTTGCGGTGAAAACCGACAAGCCAGCGTTCATCGGACGTGATGCGGTTTTGCGCAAAAAGGAAACCGGGCTGGAGCGGCGCTTGGTGCAATTCAAGCTGACCGACCCCGAACCGCTGCTCTATCACAACGAGCCGGTTTTGCGGGATGGCCAAATTATCGGCTATCTGTCGTCGGGTGCCTATGGCCACCATCTGGGTGCAGCGGTCGGCATGGGCTATGTGCCTTGTCCGGCTGAGACACCGGCTCAGGTGTTGGCATCAAGCTATGAGATCGACATCGCAGGGACGCGGATCAAGGCCGACGTGTCGCTGAAACCGATGTATGATCCATCGTCGGAACGCGTCAAAGTTTGAGGGTGGCGGTCTGTTCCCCTGACGCGTAAGCAAGGCGCGTAGGAGACACAAATGCGCAATCCAGACACGCTTTCCGCCGATCACAAACCAACGTCAGAGGACACGCCACAAGGGCTTGGCTTTGCGATTGGGGCCTATGTGCTGTGGGGGTTTCTGCCGCTGTATATGAAGGCGATTGCACATATTCCTGCGGCTGAAATTGTGGTGCACCGGATCATCTGGTCGGTACCGGTGGGGGCCTTGGTGCTGATCCTGCTGGGCCGCACTGAAACGCTGCGCGAGGCGTTTCGGTCGCCGCGTACTTTATTGATGGCGTGTGTAACGGCGGGGCTGATTTCGCTGAACTGGGGCATCTACATTTGGGCGGTCAATTCGGGGCACGCGCTGGATGCGTCGCTGGGCTATTATATCAACCCGTTGTTCAGCATCTTGTTGGCGTCGCTGCTGTTGGGTGAACGCCTTTCCAAACTGCAAATGGCGGCCATCGCGTTGGCGGCTGTTGCCGTAGCGATCTTGACGATCGAGTCGGGGAAATTCCCGTGGGTCGCACTTAGTCTGACGCTAACGTTCGGGCTATATGCCTTGGCCAAGAAACGTCTGCCGATTGGTCCGAACCAAGGGTTCCTGCTTGAGGTCTTGATCCTGTTGATCCCGGCGCTGATCTATCTGGGCTATCTTAGCGCCACGGGCCAAACGCATTTCTTCCAAGGGTCGCCTTATGACACATGGATGTTGTTTGGTTGCGGTCTGGTCACGGCGGTGCCGCTGATTTTGTACGCCAACGGGGCTAAGCGGTTGCGCTTGTCCACAATCGGCATCCTGCAGTACATCGCGCCGACGATGATCTTTCTCTGCGCCGTACTGGTGTTCGATGAACCTTTTGGCCGCGCGCGGATGATCGCCTTTCCGATGATCTGGGCGGCGCTGGTGATCTATTCGATCTCGTTGTTTCGCCAGATGCGGCGGGCCTAAGGGGGCAGATCACTGCCCCCTAACGCGGCTATGACAACGCGTCTTTGAAGGAGAGGAAACTGGGGTCTTTCATCACCCGTGCATTCATCGCATCGCGCAGCGCGCCGATGGATTTATGCGGGCGCATGGCGACCTCGAATTTGGCGATCAGGCCATCGTCGCCCAGTGTGATCAGATCGACACCCACGGCATCCAGATCACCGATCTTGCATTGAAATTCCAACGCCCAATCGCTGCCCTCGCCCATAATGCGGCGGTATTTGAAATCGCTGAATACCTGGCCCACATGCCCCAAAACGGCTGCCACAGGCGCGCGGCCGGTCCATGTTTTGTAATAGGTGGGCGGCATGAATGTGACATCCTCGGCCAGCAAGGGCGCGATTTTATCGGCCTCTCCCTTGGCGACCACGTCGATCATGTTGGTAATTGTGGGATGCATTGCGGGTCCTTTGTGACAGATGGGTTGAAAATCCACTCTACATCTGAGACGGACAGGGATGGAAACAGATTATTCCCCGCCGCAAGATCCTTTGGTGGTTTTGCACGAAGACGCCGAAGTGTTGTTGGTCGACAAACCTGCCGGGCTGTTGTCGGTTCCGGGCAAAGGCCCGCATCTTGCCGATTGCCTGATCGCGCGGGTGCAGGCGGTATTTCCGGATGCATTGTTGGTGCACCGATTGGACCGCGACACATCTGGCGTAATGATCTTTGCGCTGACGCCCTATGCCCAGCGGCATCTGGGATTGCAGTTTGAAAAACGTATGACCCGCAAAACCTATGTCGCGCGGGTTTGGGGCGTCCCCGAGGAAAAGACCGGCACCATCGACCTGCCGTTGATCGTCGACTGGCCGAACCGGCCCCGCCAAATGGTGTGCCATGAAACGGGTAAATCTGCGCAAACGGACTGGCGGCTTTTAAAGAACGAAGGCACGACGGCGCGCGTTCGCCTATCGCCCAAAACGGGCCGCAGCCATCAGCTGCGTGTGCATATGCTAAGCTTGGGGCACCCGATCCTGGGCGACCCGTTCTATGCGACAGGTGATGCGTTGGATTTCCCGCGCATGATGCTGCATTCAGAAGAGCTGCGGTTTAATCATCCGCAAGGCGGTCATTCGACCAAGATCAGATCAAAGGCACCGTTCTAACTGCGGGATGATCAGACCGTGATCCAGCGGCTGGGCAGAATATCGGGGTTGTTCAGTTTAGGATCGTTGAACCATTTTGCCGGCCCCGCGACGCGTTTGTCGGGATTGGTATTCAGCCACGCGCCCCACCAGCTGAACGACGAGTTTGCGATGACATTGTGCTGGCACAGGGACATCAGGCGCAGGTCTTCATAGTCGGTATCGGGACCGTTGAAATCGACCACGACTTTTTCAAACGGCAGGGGCAGGTTGTCTTTGGCCCATTGCGGATCATCCGAGAAAACATAAACGGTTGGTGATGTGAGCCCCTCAGTGACGGCAGCGAGGGCAGCCTCGTAATAGGCTTGATCGCAGACGCCATGCGCGCCCAAGGCCAGATAATCACCACGCCGCACATGCAGCGACACGGACGGGCCCGAAGCGATCCGCTGGGCCATTTCCGCATTCTGGGGCGTCATCGGGTGGCGCGGCACAAACGCCGCGTGAATATCGTCGGCTATGTTTTCGAAATATCGCTCACATTGCCAATACCCGTGCAGATAAGTGCCGTCAGGCAGGGAGTTGAAGGCGGGGTTATAGCCCAAGCCTTTCTCGCGATAGATTTTGGGCGCGAGGCCAAAGCCGCGCCAGACATAGTAGGCCAGCGGACGTTCGTGCTGCGCGGGGGGCAGGTTTTCAGGCGTGGTTAGATCCAGATCGAACACACGGGTCAGGACGCCTTCGCCCTTGTGGCTGGCCCGGCGGGTATCAAGGGCGAATGGCACGTCCAGACGCGCCGCCAACCCACGGGCAGCAGCATATTGAAACATTTGATTTCCCAACCGGCCGTGCAGTCGTGCGTAGATCATCGCGAACCCCTGATGTGATGTAGATGGTTTCTAACAAAAGACGTCTGGATAGGAAATCTCTGGCCGCATAGCGCGCGACCAATAGAAAAGGGGCCACCCGCTACAGGTGGCCCCCTAAAACGATAGGCGTGTTACTCAGCAGCCCAGCCGGAGACGGCTTTGATTTCGGTGAAATCCTCGATCCCGTAGAGACCGCCTTCACGACCGTTACCGGATTGCTTCATCCCACCGAACGGCGACCCAGCTGCGCGGCTTTGGCCGTTCATTTCGACCATGCCGGACCGCAACTGGCGTGCCAAACGGTTGCGACGTGCGCCATCCTGGCTTTGAACATAGTTGGTCAGACCATAGACCGTGTCGTTCGCAATCTGAACGGCTTGCTCTTCGGTGTCGAACTTCATGATCGACAGAACCGGGCCAAAGATTTCCTCGCGGGCGATGGTCATGTCGGGTGTCACGTCGGCAAAGACTGTGGGTTTAACAAAGAAGCCACGGTTCAAACCATCAGGGCGACCGGTACCACCGGCGACCAAGCGTGCACCTTCGTCGATACCTTTCTGGATCAGATCCTGAATCTTGTTGAACTGCGTCTCGTTGACGACGGGCCCGATGTGGCGACCTTCTTGGGAGGCGGGGCCGACAGTGACTTGTGCGGCCACTTTGCCAGCTTCTTCGACGGCTTTGTCGTACACATCCGATTGTACCAACATACGGCTTGGCGCGTTGCACGACTGGCCGGTGTTGTTCATCATGTGCAGAACGCCGCGTTTGACGGCCTTATCATCCGCATCGTTAAAGATCAGGTTCGCGCCTTTGCCGCCCAACTCAAGATGCACTTTCTTCAGCGTATCAGCAGCCGCCTTTGAGATCAGCGTGCCTGCGCGGGTGGAGCCGGTAAAGCTGATCATGTCGACATCTTTGTGGCAGGACAGCTGGCTGCCAACACCAACACCGTCGCCGTTCACAAGGTTAAAAACACCTTTGGGGAAACCGGCCTCGTCCATCATCTCGGCAAAGATCATCGCGTCCAGTGGGCTTTCTTCGGACGGCTTCAGAACCATGGTGCAGCCCGCAACGACGGCAGCACCGACCTTGAGAGTGACCTGGTTCATCGGCCAGTTCCATGGGGTGATCAGACCGGCAACGCCAACCGCTTCGCGGATGATGCGGTCGTTCGGAGCGTGATCGCCAAGGGGCTGTTCGAATTTGAACTCTTTCGCGGCCTTGATGAAGTTGCTGAGGTGCCATGTGCCAGCACCGATTTGCGATGTGCGGGCCAGCTCCATGGGCGCGCCCATTTCGGTGCTGATCGCGGTTGCCATTTCTTCGGAGCGGGCTTGATACACCTCTAGCAGTTTTTCCAACAATGCGATGCGATCCGCGGGGGGTGTGGCCATCCAGCCGGGTAGGGCGGCCTTGGCCGCGGCAACTGCTGCATCTGTATCTGCTTGATCCCCCAGGGAAATAATCGCGCAGGGCTCTTCTGTGGAGGGATCAATCACATGATAATCATTCGGTTTTGCAGGGGAAACCCATTCACCATTGATGTAGAATTCGCGTTTCTCTAACATTCGAGAGCTCCTTTTATGATCTTTTGGCTTGGGGTTGCCCTTGCCATTTGCGCACACCATGTCACCACAGTGTCGCACCTGCAAGTGAGGCCTTTCACAGGTCTGAAAAAGACATATATACAATATGGAATATGAAATTTAACAACGACAGGAGACTTCAAAATGGCTTTGCGTATCAACGATACTATCCCGGATATGACTGTTGAAACCGATCAGGGAACGATCAATCTGCATGAATGGGTCGGCGACAGTTGGGCGATCCTTTTCTCGCACCCCAAAGACTTTACACCCGTGTGCACGACCGAATTCGGTGCCGTGGCGCAATTGGCCGATGAATGGGCCAAGCGGGACACCAAGGTGATGGGTATTTCCGTGGACAGTGCCGAAGAGCACAAGAAATGGAAAAACGACATCGAAGGTTTTGCCAAAGCCAAGGCTGGTTTTCCGATCATCGCTGACGAAGATTTGAAAGTCGCCAAGGCGTTCGACATGCTGCCAGCCGAGGCGTACATGCCCGATGGCCGCACGCCCAACGACAGCGCGACCGTACGCGCGGTGTTCATTGTCGGGCCGGACAAAAAGCTAAAGCTGTCGATGACCTACCCCATGACCGTGGGCCGGAACTTTGCCGAAGTGCTGCGCGCTTTGGATGGTTTGCAGATGTCCACCGGCAAGGGCGTTGCCACGCCTGCGAACTGGAATGTGGGCGATGACGTGATTATCCCGACATCCGTGTCTGACGCGGATGCCAAGGCGAAGTTTGGCGAGTTCACAACGGTTCTGCCATATCTGCGTACCACCAAAGCGCCCAGCTAAGGGCAGTCTACGGCCGTTGTGGCCGTAGCTTAACCTGTGTGCGGTACCACGCACGTTTGATCTCCCGCATCAGCTTCTGGTTGGTGCGGGTTTTTTGTTGAATGGTGGACCCACCGATTTGCCCTGCAATTTCGCTTAGCCCGTTGGGCAGCAATGTATGGACCGGCTGACCTGTCACCCAGTGCATCTGCAAAAACGTATCAACGGGCCTGTCGATCTGCGTGGATGCCGCCAGCAGCCGTTTTGCGGCCGCGCGGCCGACAACCTGACAGCCGGTTTGCAGGCCAATCCTACATGGCAGCAACAGTCGGCTATCGCCATCGGTTGCAATGACAGCGCCCTTTTGCTCGCGGTTTTTAAACGGAAAGCGGATGAACATTTCAGGGGTCATATAGGCGGTGATAATCGTCAGGCTGCGCGCCATGTCGGGTAGGGAAATTGCCACGTCATCCTCGGCCACAATCGCATAGTCCCAACCGTTATCCACGATCATCTGCCAGCATTTCCGGTGGCTGGCAAAGCACCCCATTTCACCACCCTTCAGCGCAAAGGGATAGGCTGGCTTGTGCAGGTTTCCAGGAAACACAGGAAGATCGGCCACTTGGGCAGGGTCGCGGCCATCGACGGCGTCAACAAGCTGCGCGTTAGGCAAATCCTGCAGCAGTTTGTCAGCGTTCGGGCGGCGTTCTGTGCTGCCGGGCATATGGATGATGAGGCTGTTCATGGCGTTGAAATAGACCGTTTGCGCTGGCTTTCAAAGCCCAGATATCTTTGGCCATTCACAACAAAAAGCCCCGGCGTTTCCACCGGGGCTTTATTATTCAAAAGCTGCCTAGGATTAACCTTCGGCGGCTTCCTCTTTCTTAACTTCTTCGCCAGTTTCCTGGTCAACGACTTTCATCGACAAACGGACCTTGCCGCGGTCGTCAAAGCCCAGAAGTTTTACTTTCACTTCCTGACCTTCCTTCAGAACATCCGAAGGGTGGTTCAGGCGGCGGTTTTCGATCTGGGATACGTGGACCAGACCGTCGCGCTTGCCAAAGAAGTTCACGAATGCACCGAAATCAACGATCTTAACGACGGTACCGGTGTAAACCGCACCCTCTTCAGGCTCGGCCACGATGGACCAGATCATGTCATAGGCTTTCTTGATCGAGTCGCCGTTTGGCGATGCGATCTTGATGATGCCTTCGTCGTTGATGTCGACCTTGGCACCGGACACTTCAACGATTTCGCGGATCACTTTACCACCGGAACCGATAACTTCACGGATCTTGTCGGTTGGGATCTGCATCGTTTCAATGCGTGGTGCGTGGACCGAGAATTCACCCGCGCCGGACAGTGCTTTGTTCATCTCGCCAAGGATGTGAACGCGGCCAGCTTTGGCTTGGGCCAAGGCTTTTTCCATGATCTCGGGCGTGATGCCTGCGATCTTGATGTCCATTTGCAGCGACGTGATACCTGCTTCGGTACCGGCCACTTTAAAGTCCATGTCGCCAAGGTGGTCTTCGTCACCCAAGATGTCGGACAGGATCGCATAGGAGCCGTCTTCTTCGAGGATCAGACCCATGGCCACACCAGCGACTGGTGCTTTCAACGGAACGCCCGCGTCCATCATGGACAAGGAGCCACCACAAACCGACGCCATCGAGGAAGAGCCGTTCGATTCAGTGATCTCGGACACAACGCGGATGGTGTAGGGGAAGTCGGTGGAGGCCGGCAGAACCGCCTGCAACGCACGCCAAGCCAGCTTGCCGTGACCGATTTCGCGACGGCCAGGGCCGGATACGCGACCAACTTCACCAACCGAGTAGGGAGGGAAGTTATAGTGCAGCAGGAAGTTGGATTTGAAGTTGCCGTGCAGCGCATCGATGAACTGTTCGTCGTCGCCGGTACCCAATGTGGTCACAACCAGACCTTGGGTTTCGCCGCGTGTGAACAGGGCCGAACCGTGGGTGCGCGACAGGATACCTGTCTCGGACACGATTTCACGGATTTCGTCAGTCTTACGACCGTCGATGCGTGTGCCTGTCTTAACAACGTCACCGCGCAGGATAGACGCTTCAAGCTTTTTCAAAGCGGAACCAAGATTCGCATCTTCTTTTTGCTCGTCTGTCAGGGCTGCTTTGATTGTTTCGCGGGCCGCGGCAACAGCGGTTGTACGCTCTTGCTTGTCAGCAATTGCGAATGCTGCGCGCATTTCTTTTTCGCCAGCGGCTTTGACGGCAGCGGACAGGTCCGAATAGTCAACAGGCTGGAAATCAAACGGCTCTTTCGCGGTGTCTTCGGCCAGATCGATGATCAGGTCGATAACAGGCTGGATTTGTTCGTGGGCGAATTTAACCGCACCCAGCATCTCTTCTTCCGAAAGCTCATACGCTTCGGATTCAACCATCATCACGGCTTCTTTGGTACCGGCAACAACCAGATCAAGACGCTGTTCAGGCTTCAGGCGCAGGTCCTGCATGTCGTCAACGGTTGGGTTCAGGATGTAATCGCCATCTTCAAAACCAACGCGGCATGCGGCAATTGGGCCACGGAACGGCGCGCCGGAAATGGTCAGCGCAGCGGATGCGGCGATCATAGCAACCATATCGGGGTCATTCACCAGATCGTGCGACAGAACGGTACACATCACCAGAACTTCGTTTTTGAAGCCGGGGACGAACAGCGGGCGGATCGGACGGTCGATCAAACGGGCTGTCAGTGTTTCTTTCTCGGTGGGGCGGGCCTCACGCTTGAAAAAGCCACCCGGTACTTTACCGGCGGCATAGTATTTCTCTTGGTAGTGGACGGTCAGCGGGAAAAAGTCCTGACCGGGCTTTTGCTGACGTGCAAAAGTGACGTTGGCCATAACGCTGGTTTCGCCCAGTGTCGCGATAACCGAGCCGTCTGCCTGACGTGCCACTTTGCCTGTTTCCAGTGTCAGCGTTTCTTCGCCCCACTGCATGGATTTTGTCGTTACATTAAACATCTACGTTTCCTGTTTCGGCCCGCGTTGGGCCATTTGCGTAGGGGGCATATTCCCCCTGACTCCGGTATCTTCTTTGTCGGGCGCTGGAGTCCGGGCGCCGGCTTTCAGATTGTGCGGCCATACAGGAGTTTGCATGCGATGGGAAGAGAAGCGTTGATTTGGGGGGTATATGTGCCGAAATGCCGCTTTTACCGCCCTCCTGATCGGTTGAAGGGGGCGGGCGCGCAGGTTTTAGTGCGGCGCGCGAGGGGAGCGATGCTTATGCTAGTGTCTTGGACATTTTGTAATTTGTCAGCGTGACGTCGCGCTTTTCAACCGTTTGCGCACAATCAATCGACCACCCCATGCGTTCAAAAAACGGTCTCGCTTTTTTGCTGGCATGGGTGCTTAGGGCGGTCACGCCAAGCTCTCGGGCTCGGTGCTCCACCGCATTGTATAGTTTACGCCCAATGCCCTGACCCATGGCATCGGGGCTGACAAAGGCCAAGTCGATGTAACCCGTTTCGTCGATTGTCATGAACCCCAGAAATTTTCCGGCGGTTTCGGCGGCAAAGCCTTGCACACCGACAAGCCGGTTGCGCCAACCGTCTGTGTCGGGGCGGGTCCCTGCCCAGGCTTGCCGCTGCGACGCCGAATACACATCCGCCGTGCCACGGTGGATGGCGTCGAAAAACACCTGCACGGCTTGGGCGCTGTCTGTTGGCCTCAATGGCCGGATGCGGACGGTGTTCTGGATCATCGGAGGGCTAATACATGTGTGGGGGCGCATAAATGGTCGGGCAGGGGTGTTGAAACGAAAAAACCGCCCCTTGTCACCAAGGTGCGGTTTCATTCGCAATAGGAATGCAGCGCTGAATTAGCGGCGCAGACCCAGACGTTTGATCAGGTCTTGATAACGTGCGTCATCTTTACCTTTAACGTAATCCAAAAGCTTCCGGCGTGTCGCAACCATTTTCAAAAGGCCACGGCGACCGTGGTTGTCTTTCTTGTGGGTTTTGAAGTGCTCGGTCAGCGTTGCAATGCGCGAGGACAGAATGGCAACCTGTACTTCGGGCGAACCTGTGTCGCCTTCTTTGGTGCCGAATTCTTTCATGACGCGTGCTTTTTCTTCTAGCGTAATCGACATCGGGGTCTCCTTTTCAAAAGGTTAAATTAATGGCGCAGGCCGGGATGTCGTCCAGCACAGGCCCATGGAGCATCCCCCACTGTTTTGAATCAGCGGGCGATGGGCGCGTATAGGAAAGTTTTTGATGCTTGGCAAAGACTTTATTGCGATGTGCCGTTTGCAAGTTGGTGAACCCTTATTTGCAACAGTGAGTCGCGGCAGATCAGCTCAGGGCAAGCCCGGCTGCGATGGCCGAACTGAGCGGGACAATCGAAACATCGGCGGCGGTCAGCACATCCGCGCTTTTCACAGAGGCCACAATCACCCCATTCATGCGAACCAATGTTTGATCCAGCTGCTCCGGGTCCGGATCGACTGAAACCTCGGGCTCCTCATCCTCTACGCCGCGGTCATCCCAAACCAGCAACAGGCTGTCATCCTCTGGTTCGAAATCCTCAATCATGGGGGCATTTCCGTCGGTGACCCAATCGCCGATGATAATACTATCCGCGCCATCCCCAGCTGTCACAACATCATTCAGGCCCGCGACAATCGTATCATCACCCCCGCCGCCATTCAGAAAATCGCCGGTATCCTCGTCTGCAATGCCATCCACATCAGGGTTATCCTCGACCCCAATGATCAGATCATCACCCCAACCGCCAAACAAGGCGTCTGCACCTAGCCCGCCGGTTAGCGTGTCGTCGTCCAAGCCACCGAGCAGTGTGTCGTCGCCATCATCGCCAAACAGCACGTCCTCCCCAGCGGACCCCATCAGCGAATCGTTTCCGGTCCCGCCGTGCAGCGTATCGTTGCCATTGTGGCCGGTCAGGCAGTCATCGTCACCGCCCCCTTCGATCAGGTCGCCGCCGCCGTTGCCATGCAGATCGTCATTTCCCGCCCCGCCATTGACCGTATCACTTCCTGCGCCGCCACGTGCATAATCGTCCCCACCTTGGCCCGTGATCAGATCATCACCCTCGTTCCCGCCGATTTGATCATCGCCGTCACCGCCGCTTAATAGGTCGGCCCCTGTACTGCCTGAGAGTATCAGGCCGTTTGCCACGTTCGCATCGTCGGAAAAGGAATCATCGTCCTCTTCCCCCTCGGGGCTAATGTCGACAAAGGCCGCCGCCCCAACTGCCACCAAACCCATTAAACCGGCCAAGAACAACATTGCAGAATTCCAATTTCATTGACCCGCGCAAGACGCATCACCCCAACAAGAAATGCCCAGATTCCTGGCCTCAGGTCAAAACCGAAACTACTTTACGGTTAACCCGGTCCTAATCCAGCCAGGCAACCGGTTGTTGCGTATAGGAAATATATAGGGGGTGTTTTGGGTGGCCGTCTTTGGACAGGCCCAGATGGAACATCGGTACACGTTGATTTCTTAGCAAATCCTTAACGGCGGGGCCACGGCCCAGATGCGCGCCATGTGTGCCCCAAGCCGCAATCACAGTATCCGCCCAAGCCGCGGCTTTCAGCAATATCGCATCATTATCCGCCCCCACAGGGTCTTGTGCTTTGCGCATCAGCTGTGGGCTGGTCTCGCGCCACGCAAAAATATTCGACACCTGAAACGCACCGTAGCCCAACGCACGCGCGCGGCGTTCGCATCTTTCCACGGTGGGGTCATTTGCCACCTCCGTCGCCTTTGACGGGTTCAGCATCACGAACAAGACCTTGGGCCCAGCCGCATTCCATACCCGGCTTAGGCTGTAGCGGTATCTTTCACAGTCCGAATAAACAGCGACCGATGGCGCGTCGCCTTTGATATGGCGGCGGGTGATCACGTGTCTTGGGGGTGGTTAAACACGCGTGAGGGATGCAATTCACCGGCTTTGAAACGACCAACGGCCACGGCGCGCCCTTCAAAGGACGCCCAAACCTCGTCGCCATATTCCACGTTATGGGCAATCACCATGCCGGGGTTGCCATTGCGCATGCGCACGGCACCTTCCGGCGTGGCTTTTACCTCGGGCAAATCCTGCAACCCTTTTTCAAGCGGCAACAGATGGGCGTCCAATGCATCCGTGCGGGCCATCTCTTCGATTTGCTCCATTGTCAGGCCGTCACTCGCCTCGAATGGCCCCGACCAAATGCGGCGCAGTTCACGGACATGACCCAGACATCCCAAGGCCTGCCCCAAATCACGCGCGATCGACCGGACATAGCCGCCTTTGCCACAGACCATTTCCAAGGTCACATGATCGGCGTCGGGCCGGTCCGTCAATAACAGGCTTTCCACCCATAGGGGCCGCGCTGCCAACTCCATGGCTTCACCCTCGCGGGCAAGTTTATAGGCGCGTTGCCCATCCACCTTTACGGCTGAAAACTGCGGCGGGACCTGTTCAATATCACCAATGAAAGCCGCCAATGCTGCCTTGATCGCATCGTCATCGGGGCGCAGGTCGCTGGTTTCCAAAACTTCGCCCTCTGCATCATCGGTATTGGTCGACACACCCAGACGCACGGTAAATTCGTATGCTTTCAACGCGTCCGTGATGTAGGGAACGGTTTTCGTCGCTTCACCCAGTGCAATCGCCAACACCCCTGTGGCATCAGGGTCCAAGGTTCCCGCATGTCCGGCTTTATTGGCATTCAGGGCCCAGCGGACCTTGTTCACAACAGTGGTCGATGTCGGCCCGGCAGGCTTATCCACCACCAGCCAACCTGAAATATCCCGTCCCTTGCGTCTGCGCGCCATGTTTTCAACCCTATCTGATTTGGCTGCGTCCTATCAAAGCGCAGTCGTCTTTGCCCAGCCCGACTTCATTCCAAATGGAAAAAAATCCTCGCCGAAGGCATAAAAGTTCTTATTTTGCGACGCTATTGGTCGACCACAACGCCGATAATCGGCCCCAGCGGGCTAAACCCGATGTCATTGCGCCCCAATTCAGGTGCGCGCATCCGCGAGATATTACCGTCAAAATACAGCGCGTTGGGCAGCTTTAACCGATCGCGGAAGAACACGCCGAAATCATAAAAGTTCACCACCCCGTTCGAGATCACAAAATATGCTTTCTTCCCATCCTTGCTGGTCCCGACTCCATTGCGCACATAGCGCGAGGTGCCGTCTTTCAGAAACTTTGGATGTAGCTTGCCGTCGATTACCAGCATGGGGCCGGATTGGGTGGCGCTTGTGCATTTGGGGGCTTGGCGCATGAAGCGTTTGGTCTCAAACACATCGGCGCGGCCCGCACGCAGGCACAAAACGCCATTGGGGACCAAACCAAAATTGCCCGGCC
The DNA here is from genome assembly GCF_038899995.1 of Sulfitobacter sp. AS59. Classification (NCBI taxonomy): domain Bacteria; kingdom Pseudomonadati; phylum Pseudomonadota; class Alphaproteobacteria; order Rhodobacterales; family Roseobacteraceae; genus Sulfitobacter; species Sulfitobacter sp. AS59. The sequence continues at coordinate 60,438 of NZ_JBBMQK010000003.1, read as the reverse complement.
CCGCGTTGCTGATCACCCGTTGCACTTGTTCGCCGTTTTCTAGGTAATAGCCAACCGGCGCGCGATTGTCGTGATACATGCCTGCATTCATCGCAAAGCCCAGCCGTTTGCCCTGTTCTTTCAGCGCCTTATCCAAGGTGCTGAAATAGCCATAGGGGCTGCCGTCGGCGGCATAAAGGAACAGGCCCAGCTTATCGCGGGTCAGATCGACCTCGCAGACACTATACCTGTTGTTCTCGTAAATCTCGTTCCGGCATGTTTCCGCGCCAGCTTGGCATGCTGTCCACCCCAGCAGTACAGCAATGGCCAGCAGTCGTGTCATGACGCGTCTTGGCTCGTATCGTCTGGGTCTGAATCGGGTGCCTCTGCATCGCGGCGGACCACGTCTTGCGCCAGCATGCGCCGTGTGTCGTCCATCCGGTCAAAGGTCTCGTCCAGTTGAAAACGCAGATCGGGCGCGAATTTCAGGACCAGTTTCTTTGACAGCAGCCGCCGCAGCTCGCCTTTGTTACGAGCCAGCAGCTTGAGGACATCTTCACGTCCTTCGCCGCCCAATGGCAAAACGAATGCCGTCGCGACCTTTAGGTCGGAGGAGGCGCGGACCTCGCCCACTGTGATTGACAGCCGGTTGAGTTCTGGGTCGTGGACATCGCCGCGCGCCAATACATCAGACAAGGCGCGGCGAATGGTTTCGCCGACGCGGAGTTGCCGTTGAGTGGGGCCGGAGCCCTCATGTGTTCTGTTCTTTGCCATATGCTTCATCTAAGGGGTCGCTGAGGTTTTGCCAAGCAGGTCGCCACGCGCTAAACCAAGCATGAAAGAGGAGCACAGCATGAGCAATACACCAGGCATCGCGATTACAGGCGCTTCGGGCCGCATGGGCCAGATGTTGATTGGGCAGGTTTCTGCCAATGACCGTGTGCAGTTGGTGGGCGCGGTTGAACGTACGGGGCATCCTTGGGTGGGCCAGGACGTTGGCGTGGCCATGGGCGGTGCAGCCTTGGGGGTGATTGTGACCGATGATGCGCAAGCCGCGATTGGCCCTGCGCAGGCGGTCATCGACTTTACCGCGCCCGAGGCGACGCTGGAATTTGCCGCGATTGCTGCACAAGCGGGTACGGTTCATGTGATCGGCACGACGGGCATGACAGACGCCCAGATCGCCCAGCTTGAACCCGCATCGCATCAGGCGGTGATCGTTCGTGCGGGCAATATGAGCCTTGGCGTCAATCTGCTGACGCAGCTTACAAAACGTGTCGCTGCCGCGCTGGACGAAGATTTCGATATCGAAATCATCGAGGCACACCACAATCAGAAAGTTGATGCACCGTCGGGTACCGCCCTGATGTTGGGCGAAGCCGCTGCCGAAGGGCGGGGCGTGGCATTGGCAGATGTTTCGGATCGCGGTCGCGACGGCATTACAGGCGCGCGCAAACGGGGCGATATCGGATTTACGGCGATTCGCGGCGGCGACATCGTCGGTGAACATGACGTGTTGTTCGCAGCAGCGGGCGAGCGGATCATATTGCGGCATGTCGCATCTGATCGGGCGGTATTCGCGCGTGGCGCGATCAAAGCGGCGCTGTGGGGGCAGGGTAAAGCACCTGGTCAATATGATATGTTGGATGTCTTGGGTCTGAACGACTGAAATATCTCTTAGGTTCAAAGCAACCCTAAACGCTTTGCACGTTTGCTTTGCTCGAATCGCCGTCGATCAGAAATCGACAGCGATTCCTTTTTTCTCCCAGTCGCCATAGCGCACCGGCTCTGGTCCGTCTCTGCCGCCTAGTTCGGGCGGCAGTTCCATTTCTTGTGCTTTTTTGCGGCGCTCTGCGGCCTCGGCCAAAGCGCGCTGCGCTGCGGGGGGCAGGTCTTGGGCAACCATCGGATTTGGCCCCGGCATTGGCTGGGGCGGCAAATCCGGGCCGGGTTCCGGCATGGGTTGGGGATCATGGGGCGGGCTTGGCATCGGTTTTTGGCCAGCTTTGGTCATCATCTCATCCTCTTGAGGCTACGGCCCCCTTGATATACGCCGTACATGCGCTCAGACAACCCGGGCGGTCAAAGCAAAAAGGCGTTTCGCATGTCAGATACCGGCGTTCAGGCCCGCAGAAGTGCGGTTTATCTTCTGGATATGATTTTAGGAGAAGAAAGCCTGATGTCCGAGCTGTTGGCCTCTGGGGCCTTGGACAAGCTGCCCCCGGATGATCGCGCCCGCGCACAGCGGCTTGCGCTGGACACCCTACGCGGGATGGAGCGTGCGGATCGCTTGTTGCAAAAACATCTGTCGAAATACCCGCCGCTGACGGTGCGCAACGCGCTGCGCGTGGGAACGGTTGAATTATGCCAAGGCGGTGCGCCACATGGTGTCGTGAATGCGATGGTTGAACTGGTCGCCAGCCACGGAAAGCTGGGCCACCTCAAGGGGCTGACCAACGCCGTGTTGCGCAAGATCGCCACCGAAGGGCCCGAGGCGTGGGAGGCATTGCGATCCCCCCGTTTGCCCAAATGGCTGCGCGGCCCATTGACCGAAGCGTGGGGGGCTGAGGCGATGGCAGGCATTGAAGCTGCCCATTTCGCGGGTGCGCCGCTTGATCTGACGGCCAAGAAAGACCCGGCAGCCTTGGCCGAGGCTGTGGGCGGCGTGGTGTTGCCCACCGGATCGGTGCGCGTGAAGGACGCAGGCCAAGTGACCGCAATGCCCGGCTTTGCCGAGGGCGACTGGTGGGTGCAAGACGCCGCTGCTGCCTTGCCCGTCAAAATACTCGCCCCGCAAAAAGGCGAGGCCGTGCTGGATTTATGCGCCGCACCGGGCGGCAAAACGATGCAATTGGCGGCCGCAGGGGCGCAGGTCACGGCTGTCGACAGCTCAAAACCACGGATGCAGCGGGTGCGGGAAAACCTTGCTCGCGTGCACCTGCCAGCCAAGGTCGTCGTCGTTGATGCGCGCCGGTTCGAGGGGCAGTTTGATGCCATTTTGCTTGATGCGCCTTGTTCCGCGACCGGGACGATCCGCCGCCACCCCGACTTGCCCCATGCCAAAGACGGCTCCGAATTCGGAGAGCTGATCGAGCTGCAATCCGAGATGATCGACCACGCGTGGTCCTTGCTGAACCCCGGCGGGCGCTTGGTCTTTTGCACCTGTTCGCTGCTGCCGGACGAGGGCGAAGTTCAAGTGGACGAAGCGCTGGAGCGTCATCCCGATATGTCGGTCGACCGTACGGCGTTAGAGATCGACGGCATTGATCCCGCGTGGGTCAGCTCCGAGGGGGGGCTACGGTTGCGGCCAGATTACTGGGCGGACCTTGGCGGCATGGACGGCTTTTATATTGCGTGTTTGCGCAAAGCGGGCTGATGGTATTGCCTGAAAAGGCAGGGCTGTAATAACTGTCCGTCAAAATGCGGTGACTTGGGGGAAATCTGCGCGTATGGTTTTCCAAACGCCACCAGAGCGTACAGGGACAGCAGTATGATGAGTACCAGTTTTCACGCGCGAAAGACGCAGTTTTTAAATCGATGGCACGCGCGCGCAGCGGCCAAGATGAACGTTCAAGCCAAAGGATTCGTGTCGTCGCCCGAGCCGCGCACGATTGGGTCCTTTGCCCGTGGCAGGCAACTCATTGCGGGTAATCTGCTGTTTTCGGGCACCTTAATCCAAGCACCTGATGCCGTGTCGCTATGGGATGTCGCCATCCCGGATCAGGAATTCGCCGAGGAATTGCACGGGTTCGCATGGCTGGATGATCTGGCTGCTGTTGGTGATCTAAAAGCGCGCGAAACGGCCCAAAGGTGGCTGTGGGGCTGGATCGATCAATTCGGCAAAGGGCGCGGTATCGGCTGGACCCCTGATCTGACCGGGCGGCGTCTGATCCGCTGGATCAACCATGCCCTGTTTATGTTGCGCGGTGTAGAACAGGATGAAAGCGATGCTTTCTACCGGTCGTTGGCGGGTCAGACATATTTCCTATCCCGTCGTTGGCAGGCAGCAGCCCCCGGATTGCCCCGGTTTGAGGCGCTGACCGGCTTGATTTACGCGGCGCTTTCGCTGGAAGGGCTGGAACATCTGGCTGATCCGGCGATCAAGGCGTTGGCGCGTGAATGCGATGCCCGGATCGACGAACAGGGCGGGCTGCCAACGCGCAACCCCGAAGAACTGCTTCAGGTGTTTATGTTGCTCAGTTGGGCCGCAGCCGCGCTAAGCGATGCAGGGCGTGGCACGCCCAAGGCACATATGGCCGCGATCGAACGCATCGCGCCAACCTTGCGGACCCTGCGCCACTCAGATGGCAGTCTGGCCCGTTTTCACGGCGGCGGCCGCGGTGCCGAAGGGTGGCTGGATCACGCCCTATCGACGGCCAAGATCAAAACGCGGCAGCCCGACGGATTGTCGATGGGCTATGCGCGGCTGTCTGCCGGGCGTACCAGCGTCATCATTGATGCAAGCACGCCGCCCAGCGGGGCGGAATCGATGAATGCCCATGCCTCTGCCCTCGCGTTTGAGCTGACATCGGGGCGCAGGCCTTTGATTGTTAATTGTGGGTCGGGCGCATCCTTTGGCGCTGAATGGCGCAGGGCGGGGCGCGCGACGCCGTCGCATTCCACATTGTCACTGGGGGGGTATTCCAGTGCACGATTGGCGGACCCGGATCGCCACACGGGCCAAGAGGCGCTGATTGAAGCCCCGACATATGTCCCTGTCGAGATCGAGGCCGTCGGTGATGGCACGAAATTTCAGGGCGGGCACAACGGATATGTCCCAGGCTTTGGCTTGACCCATGCGCGCACGATCGAATTGACCTATGATGGTCGCGCCGTCGCGGGCGAAGACATGCTGTTGGCCATGAAGGATTCCGAAAAGCGCCAGTTTGACCGTGAAATGGATGCGGTAAAGCTGAAAGGCATCCCGTTCGAGATTCGTTTTCACTTGCATCCGGATGTGGACGCGACCCTTGATCTGGGCGGTGCCGCAATTTCGATGGCGCAAAAAAGCGGAGAGATTTGGGTGTTCCGCCATGACGGTACCCATAAACTGTCTTTGGAACCAAGCGTTTACCTTGAGCGCAATCGTTTGCGCCCCCGTGCATCTTTGCAAATTTTGCTTGCCGGGCGGGCCACAGCATATGCGACGCGGGTCAGGTGGTCCTTGTCCAAAGCGCAGGAAACTGCGATTGGCGTGCGAGATTTGTCGCTAGACGATCCGTATGATGACCAAGACTGACCCAAGGAACCCCATTATGCCCGACCTGCACCCCGTATCCCGCGCGCTTCTTTCTGTTTCTGACAAGACCGGACTGGTCGAACTAGGGCGGGCGTTGGTGTCCCACGGGGTCGAATTGCTAAGCACCGGCGGCACCGCCAAGGCGTTGCGCGATGCAGGGTTGGCCGTGAAAGACGTATCCGAAGTTACAGGCTTTCCTGAAATGATGGATGGCCGCGTCAAGACCCTGCACCCGGTTGTGCATGGCGGTTTGCTGGCCCTGCGCGACAATGATGAACATGTCGCCGCAATGGATCAGCACGGGATCGGCGCAATCGATCTGGTGGTGGTCAACCTGTACCCGTTCGAGGAAACGGTCGCCAAAGGTGCTGAATACGACGAAGTGATCGAGAATATCGATATCGGTGGTCCTGCGATGATCCGCTCTGCCGCGAAAAACCACGGCTTTGTGAATGTGATCGTCGATGTCGAAGATTACGATGTGGTGATCAAGGAACTTGGCGAAAACAACGGTCAAACATCTTATGCCCTGCGTCAGCGGTTGGCGCAAACTGCCTATGCCCGCACCGCGGCCTATGACACGGCGGTCAGCAGTTGGATGGCAGCACAGGTTGGTGGCACGCCACGGCGCCGCACTGTTGGTGGCACCTTGGCGCAGACCCTGCGTTATGGCGAAAACCCGCACCAGTCGGCGGCGTTCTACACCGATGGATCGAACCGCCCCGGCGTCGCCACCGCGACCCAACATCAGGGCAAGGAACTGTCCTATAACAACATCAACGACACAGACGCCGCTTACGAGCTGGTCAGCGAATTTGACCCGGCCCAAGGGCCTGCCTGTGCGATCATCAAACACGCAAACCCTTGCGGTGTGGCGCGTGGCGCGTCGATGGTGGATGCCTATTCCCGTGCGTTTGACTGTGACCGAACATCGGCCTTTGGCGGGATCATCGCGTTGAACCAGACGCTTGACGGCGAAACAGCCGAGGCGATCAGCGAAATCTTTACCGAAGTTGTGATCGCCCCCGGTGCGACGGATGATGCCAAAGCGATCTTTGCCAAGAAAAAGAACCTGCGCCTGCTGACCACCAACGGTCTGGCGGACCCGACGGTCGCGGCGCTGGCGTTTCGCCAAGTGTCGGGTGGCTATCTGGTGCAGGACAAAGACGTTGGCCGGATCACCATGGATGATCTGAAAATCGTGACCAAGCGCCAGCCGTCGGATCAGGAACTGGCCGATATGATGTTTGCCTGGACCGTTGCCAAACACGTGAAATCCAACGCGATCATCTATGTCAAAGACGGCGCAACCGTCGGTGTCGGTGCCGGCCAGATGAGCCGCGTTGACAGCACGCGCATTGCGGCACGCAAGGCCCAGGACATGGCCGAAGTCATGGGCCTGCCCGCGCCGTTGACCCAAGGGTCGGTTGTGGCATCCGATGCGTTCTTCCCCTTTGCGGACGGTCTGATCACGGCAGCCGAGGCTGGTGCGACAGCGTTGATCCAACCGGGGGGGTCGATGCGCGATGACGAAGTGATTGCCGCCGCTGACGAAGCAGGGTTGGCCATGGTCTTTACGGGCATGCGTCATTTCCGGCACTAACGGTCAAAGCACAACTATAAGGGTCGGCATGCGTATCATTTTCTGGGCGGGTTTCACTGCCTTTATTCTGGATCAGCTTAGCAAATACATCGTGATCCACATGATGGAGCTAAGCCGTATCCGCACGATTGATGTGCTGCCGCCCCTGATCAATTTTCGCTATGGCGAAAACCGCGGTATCAATTTCGGGCTGTTTGGCGATGGGTCTGATGCCAGCCGGTGGATATTGATCGCGCTGGCCTGCGCGATATGTGTGGGTATTCTGGTTTGGGCCTACCGGCACGCCATGGGTTATTGGGCCAAAGTCAGCGCAGGCTTGCTGATTGGTGGTGCCTTGGCCAATGTCGTGGACCGGTTGCTATATGGCTATGTCCTTGATTTTCTGAACATGTCCTGCTGCGGGATCAACAACCCGTTCGTCTTTAACATCGCGGATGTGTTTATCTTTGCGGGCGCGATCGGGTTGATATTCTTTACCTCTGATCCCAAGGCAGCGCCCAACAAACCCGTTAAAAAAGGCCAGTGACATTGGCCGCCTGCCTGCGTTAGGTATGTGCAGACCTCAAGGAGATCCGTCATGCGCATTGTCGCCGCTCTTGTTTTGATATCGCTAGCGCTTGCTGGCTGTGCCAACGATGGTTTGCGTGACATTCGTGGATCGGCCATGGGCCCTGATGAATTCATGGTCCAGCCTGTAAAACCCTTGGCTGAGCCCGCCAATTATACCGATTTGCCACCGCCGACGCCCGGTCAGGCCAATCTGACAGATCGCAACGCCATTGCCGAAGGTATCGTCGCCTTTGGTGGCCGCCCCGAGGCTGCAGCGGGCGGCATTCCGGCCAGCGACGGTGCCTTGGTCCAACAGGCCAGCCGCTTTGGCGTGGCACCTACCATCCGCCAAGATCTGGCTGAAACAGACGCCGAATTCCGCAAACGCAGGGGGCGGTTCACGCAGTTCAAAATCGTCTCGACGGATCGCTACAATCAGGTCTATCGTGGGCAATCTCTTGATGCCGCGGCCGAAGCTGAACGCTGGCGCAATGCGGGTGCACGCACGCCTTCTGCCCCTCCGGCAGATTGATCTAATACGCGCGTCCTGCTGCCGCCTTATGCCTGCGGCGTAATTACAAATCTGTTAGGTCTCTTGATCGTTCCGTGGGGTGGCGTAAGTAAGGTCGTGCAGGACCCTGCTTAAAGGACCAACCATGATCAGATTTCCGGCTTTTGCCGCGCTCGTTTCATTCCTATTGCCTGCCTCGTTCGCGGTTGCAGCACAGAATGAGGCCGTAACCCATTTCACCTTGGACAACGGGATGGAGGTGGTGGTCATCGAAGATCACCGATCCCCGTCGGTTCAGCAAATGGTCTGGTATCGGGCAGGGTCAGCGGACGAACCCAAGGGATCATCCGGCGTCGCGCATTTCCTTGAGCATCTGTTGTTCAAAGCGACGGATAAAATGGAATCCGGTGAATTTTCGGCAACGGTGGCCAAGAATGGTGGCCGTGACAATGCATTCACCAGCTACGACTATACCGCATATTTCCAACGTGTTGCCGCTGACCGTTTGGAACTGATGATGCAAATGGAATCGGACCGGATGAAAAACATTCGCCTGACCCATGAAGACATCGAAACCGAACGCGATGTCATCATCGAAGAACGCAATCAACGCACCGAAAACGACCCCGGCGCATTGTTCCAAGAGCAAATGAGCGCGGCGCAATATCTGAACCATCGGTATGGCACGCCCGTTATTGGCTGGATGCATGAAATGCGCACGCTTGATCTCGAAGATGCGCTTGGCTTTTACGGGCTGTATTATTCGCCCAACAATGCGATTTTGGTGGTGTCCGGTGACGTAGAACCAGCCGAGGTTCACCGTCTGGCCGATAAATATTACGGCGTGATCCCGGCCAATCCCGACCTGCCAGAGCGGCTGCGCACCCAGGAGCCGCCGCAAACTGCTGAACGGCGCGTTATCTTCCGGGACCCGCGCGTCGCGCAGGAATATGTCAGCCGGTCCTATCTGGCACCGGAACGCGATCCGGGGGATCAAACGACCGCAGCCGCTTTGACGATATTGGCAGAAATACTGGGGGGTGGGACAACATCCTATCTGGCTGAAAAACTGCAGTTCGATACGCAGGTGGCGACCTATTCTTCGGCTTATTACCAAGGCCAGGCTTTGGATGACACAACCTTTGATCTGGTCGTGGTGCCGCGCCCCGATGTGACGTTGGAAGCCGCCGAAGACGCGATGGATGCCGCCATCTCCACCTTTCTGAAAGAGGGTGTCGACCCTGAACAGCTTAAGCGTATCAAGGCGCAGATGCGTGCTGAACAGATATACTCGCGCGACAGTGCGGAACGCGTGGCCAACCGTTATGGCCGTGCCTTGGCAATCGGGTTGAGCGTGCAGGACGTGCACGACTGGCCAGATGTCCTTGAGGCGGTCACCGCCGAAGACATCATGCAAGCCGCCCGCGACGTTTTTAACCCAGCGGCATCCGTCACAGGATGGCTGATGCGCGAAGAGGTGACCCAATGAGACTGATTTACGCATTTATCCTGACCCTGCTGGTGGCCATGCCCGCCCGGGCCGAGGTTAACATTCAACAGGTCACATCCCCCGGCGGGCTGAAGGCCTGGCTGGTCGAAGAGCCGTCCATCCCTTTTGTGGCGCTAGACATCTTGTTTCGCGGCGGCGCGTCCCTTGATGCGGTCGACAAACGCGGCGCGATCAATTTGATGACAGCCCTGCTGGAAGAAGGCGCAGGCAGCATGGACGCGCGGGAATTCGCACGGGCGGCGGAGGGTTTGGCCTCCAGCTTCAGGTTCAGCGTCAATGATGATGAGCTGAATGTATCGGCGCGGTTCCTGACCGAAAATCAGGATGCATCGGTGGCGTTGTTAAAAGAAGCCCTGCAAAACCCCAGCTTTGATGCAGACGCGATTGAACGCGTGCGTGGTCAGGTCTTGTCGAGCATCCGGTCCAGCGCGAAAGACCCCGGCGATATTGCACGTAAAACCATGGATGAACTGCTTTATGGTGATCATCCCTATGGTTCGTCGTTGAATGGTTCGGTTGAGACGGTGACGGCTTTGACGCGCGATGATCTGGTTGCGGCCCATCGCGATGTGCTGGCCCGTGATCGTATTTTTATCGGGGTCGCGGGGGATATCACCCCTCAGGCATTGGGCATTTTGCTGGATGATCTGCTGGGTGGGCTGCCTGAAACAGGTGCACCGCTGCCCGCGCGTGCAGAGGTAAATGTTCCGTCCGGCGTCACGGTTGTCGATTTCGCCACGCCGCAATCCGTGGCGCTGTTTGCGCAAAAGGGGATTGCGCAGAAAGACGACGATTGGTTCGCAGCCACCGTGATGAACCACATTTTAGGCGGGGGATCGTTTGAAAGCCGCCTGATGGCCGAAGTGCGTGAAAAACGCGGGCTGACCTATGGTGTCTATTCCTATCTGGTGCCGATGGATTTGGCTGAGACCTACCAAGGGTCGGTCAGTTCGGCCAATGACCGCATTGCAGAAGCGATCAGCGTGATCCGCGACGAATGGAGAAAGATGGCTGAAAATGGTGCTACCCAACAAGAGTTGGAGGATGCCAAAACCTATATCACCGGGTCTTATCCGCTGCGGTTTGACGGAAACCAACAGATTGCGGGTATTCTGGTTGGGATGCAGATGCTGGGCCTGCCCATCGATTACATCGCAACCCGCAACGACAAAGTTGATGCGGTTACCCAAGAAGATGTGCGCCGCGTCGCGGGGGAGCTGCTGGACCCCGAGGGTTTGGCGTTTGTCGTTGTCGGCCAGCCCGAGGGACTTGAGACGACGGCCGCCAACTAGGCCGTGACCCAATTGAGGCGCTGACGCGCCGCATGATGTTTTGTCGGACCTTGGCGGTCCGGCGTGCCTTCGGCGAGGATATTTATAAGCCAGAGAAGATATCAGGATTTATTCGCCGTAGGGGATCCAGATGTTTTTAACTTCGGTGGATGCCTGCAGGAATGCATGTCCTTCGCCGGATGTGCTGTACCAGTCGCGGGCTTGGCCGTTATTGACCCATGTCCGTTTGAGGTTTTGCGCCGAGGCCTGTTCGATCAACTCGCTGAGCGGCCCTGCACCAAAGCCCCAGACCGCATCGACATCCATATGGCGCGCCATGGTTTCGGCAAGGTCCGGGTGCGGGCCGGTAAGGACGTTAACCACGCCTGCCGGAACGTCAGAGGTTTCCAGCACTTGCACGAAATCGGTTGCCGATAGTGGGAATGGCGTGCTGGCGGCCAGAATGACGCGGTTGCCCATGGCGATGGCGGGGGCCATGCACGAGATTAGGCCAAGCAAGGGGGCCTCATCCGGGCAGATCGCGCCGATGACGCCCACCGGTTCTTTCATGGCAAGTGCTGCGCCGCGCATGGGGACACCGTGCACTTGGCCATCATACTTGTCGGCCCATGCGGCATAGGTAAACAGGCGGCTGATGGACGCGGCGACCTCTTTTGCGCCGGACTTGCCGCCTTGCATGGCATCAAGCCTGCTGGCGAATTCGTCGCTTCGTGCGGCCAGATTTTCCGCGATGTAATATAAGATTTGTGCCCGCAGATGTCCGGTTGTTTTACTCCAGCCTTTCGCGGCATGGGCGGCTTCGACTGCGTTACGGATATCCTTGCGACCTGCGAGCGAAATGTGGCCCAGCTGCCCGCCGGATTTACCCCAGACTGGCGCAGATTGACCGCCATCCGGGCGCGCTTGTTTTCCGCCGATATAAAGCTTGGCCGTGCGGTCTATGCCGCCCTCTGGGCTACCCTTCCCTTGCATCGGGGCGGGCGTTTTCAGGGGCTTTGGGTCGCCTTTCGGCTTGGTATAGGCGGCCAGACCTTCCCAGCCGCCTTCGCGGCCAAAGCCGCTTTCGCGTACGCCGCCGAACCCGGCTGCGGCATCAAGCATATTGGTACCGTTGATCCAGACCACGCCTGCAACCAGTTTAGGCGCGATATCGAGGGCAAGGTTGATGTTCTCGGACCAGATCGTCGCGGCAAGGCCGTAGCGTGTGTTATTTGCGACGGCAACGGCCTCTTCTGGGGTGCGGAAGGTGGTCGATACCAGAACGGGTCCAAAGATCTCCTCTTGCATCAACGTGTCGGCGGGATTGAGGCCGGTGATAAGCGTGGGCGGGTAAAAGCAGCCCTCGCTTGGAATATCGCCTGTGGTAAAGACGTCGCCAGCGTCGTTCGATGCGACCAAGTCAGTGACACGTTGTACCTGAACGGGATCGACCAATGCGCCGACGTCGATGGATTTATCCAACGGGTTGCCAACGCGCAGTTTCGTCATCCGGGTGCGCAGTTTGGCATAGAAGCGATCCGCAATGGGTTCGTGAACGAGCAACCGCGAACCGGCGCAGCAGACCTGCCCCTGATTGAACCAGATCGCATCCACCAGCCCCTCGACCGCTGAATCCAGATCAGCATCGTCAAACACGATATAGGGCGATTTCCCCCCCAGCTCGAGGGTCAGTGCCTTGCCGCTGCCCGCTGTTGCTTCGCGGATACGGCGGCCCACGGCTGTTGATCCGGTAAAGGCGATTTTGTCTACCTCGGCGTTCACGATCATCTCGCCAACAGCGCCATCACCGGTCACGATATTCACGACACCTTTGGGCAACCCTGCCTGTTGGCAAATGTCGGCAAACATCATGGCCGTAAGCGACGTGTATTCGGCAGGTTTCAAGACCACGGTATTGCCCATGGCCAGCGCCGGTGCCACCTTCCACGCCAACATCAGTAAAGGGAAGTTCCACGGGATAATCTGGCCACATACGCCTAGCGCCTGCGCGTCGGGCAATTCGCTTTCCATCAGCTGCGCCATCCCGGCGTGATAATAGAAATGGCGTTGTGCCAAGGGGATATCCACATCGCGGGCTTCGCGGATCGGTTTGCCGTTGTCCAATGTCTCGAGCACGGCAAACAACCGGCTGTGCTTTTGCAGCAGTCGCGCGATTGCATACAGGTATTTCGCGCGCTCATGGCCAGACAGCTTTGCCCATTTGGGTTGCGCCTTGCGTGCGGCGGCAACGGCTGTATCAACCTCGCTCTGGGTCGCTTGCGTTAGGTTGGCCAATACGTTGCCATTCGCGGGATTACGGCTTTCAAAGTCATCTCTGGCCTTCGTGAACTCGCCATCGATGAAATGGCCAAACCGGCTGCCCTGATCAACCAACCACGCCAGGGCATCAGCAGCGGATTCCGGGGCTACCCCATAGTCCATGGTCTCATAGATTTCGGAAACGCTCATGGCTTCACCCTTTTTCAAATACTCAAATTCAACACCCGCCACACGCGGCTTAGCTGATTGCGTGGCGGTAACTTGCGGAATAGCTGCCTGTCACGTGATGCTCTAGCTGCCGTTCAATATCGCCCAGTAGCGATGACGCGCCAAAGCGGAACAGATCGGGGCGTAGCCAGCGATCCCCCAGCTCTTCCTTGATCAAGGCCAAATAGGTGATCGCGTCTTTCGCCTTTGATATCCCGCCCGCAGGTTTGTATCCGACGCGGATTCCGGTCCGGTCAAAATAGTCGCGAATGGCGCGGATCATCACCAGCGTCACGGGCAAGGTGGCGTTCACGCTTTCCTTGCCGGTCGAAGTTTTGATGAAATCCGCCCCTGCCATCATGCACACCAGTGATGCACGCGCGACATTGCGCAGGCTGCCCAACTCGCCGGTTGCGAGAATTGCTTTTACATGTGCGTCGCCACAGGCCGTTCGAAAGGCGCGCATTTCGTCATAGAGTGCTTGCCAATCGCCCGACAGGACATGCCGACGGGAAATGACGATGTCGATTTCTGCGGCACCTGCGGCCACGCTCATCTCGATCTCTTTGATGCGCAGCTCGAACGGGGACAGACCGGCGGGAAATCCGGTTGATACGGCGGCGATGGGGATATTGGTGCCGGCAAGGGCCGCCTTCGCCGGGGCAATCATTTCATGATAGACGCAAACGGCACCGACGGTGATCGGCTCCATGCCCAAGGCTTTCATCAATTGCGGGGATACAGGTTGCCGTGCTTTCGCGCACAGCCGCTGAACCCTGCGTGCGGTGTCATCGCCGGACAATGTCGTCAGATCGATACAGGTGATGGCGCGCAGCAGCCATGCGGCTTGGTGATCTTTCTTCACAGACCTGCGCGCGGCGATGCTGGTGGCACGGCGCTCCACGGCGGATGTGTTGACTTGAACGGACCGGACCCAATCCATGTCTAGGGGCATGCCCGGATTGCGCGGCTCTGTCACTTGGGGCAGATGGCTTTGCGCGATGTCGGTCGGGGTTGTCACATGTGTGGACATGGGCGTCTTCCTGTTTAATCAGACGTGCAAAATGACATGGGTGATGCTTGTTTTGCAACCACAACGCCCCCAACGTCACGCCGCTGTTAGCTGCCGCGATAGGTTGAATAGCCGAACGGGGAAAGCAAAAGCGGCACGTGGTAATGCGCGTCAGGGTCCGAGATGCCAAAACGCAGCGGGATTTCATCCAGAAACCGTGGTGTTTCTGGCGGGGTTCCGATGGCATCCAGATAATCACCTGCTTCGAACACCAGCTCGTATGTGCCGGGGGCAAATTGATCTTTTGGCAGGATCGGCGCGTTGGTACGGCCATCGGCGTTGGTCACCATCTGGGCAAGGCGGGCACGATTGTCCCCGTCGATACGGTACAGCGTGATGACAAGCCCGCTGGCGGGCATCCCCCGCGCAGTATCAAGGACATGGGTCGTCAGGTAGCCGTCAGCCATGGGGTCGGTCTTTCGTTTGGTTATTCGCAGTGCAGGATAGGGGCCGCACCAACAGCGTCAATGGCTGTCATACGCCCAAGTTACACGCGTTGAGCAAGGAAAATGCCCAACTGATTCGTTTTTGTTTTGACCCGCGAATCATCCTTGGCTTATATGGATGTCACAAGTGATTGGATGCGCCGCCTGCCAGCGGGGCCAAATAAGTCCGAGGCTTGTGCGCCGGGGAACAGAATAACGACATTCGAGCACGCCATGATAAAATGGTGACTTTAGGACGGGGACCGGCAGGACTGATCGTACCACGTGTATATCAGCGGCCCCTGTCCACATTAAGCGCCATAGCCCCGCCCAGTTTGAAGAGTATCAGATCGGCCAGCGCCCGAGAATTCCCGAAGAACAAGCGAGCAGGGCCAATACGCGCGGATCTGGCAACGGGCTGACCTTTTGAACAGGTCAGCCTTTTGTATTTTTTGCAGGTTGGTTTCTTGCAATTGGTCCGCTTGGCAATGCACTGTGAACGGCGTTGAACAAAGGACAGGACAATGAACCGCTACCCTCGTGATTTTCAGGGCTATGGCCCCACACCGCCAGATGCGCAATGGCCCGGCGGTGCCCGCATCGCAGTTCAGTTCGTGGTGAATTACGAAGAGGGCGGCGAGAATAACATCCTGCATGGCGACGCCGCATCAGAGGCTTTTTTGTCTGAAATCGTCGGCGCTGCCCCTTGGCCGGGGCAACGTCATTGGAACATGGAATCAATTTATGATTACGGCGCGCGGGCCGGGTTCTGGCGTTTGCACCGCTTGTTTACCGGTGCTGATATCCCCGTAACCGTTTACGGCGTCGCCAGCGCATTGGCGCGGTCCCCCGCGCAGGTCGAGGCGATGAAAGATGCGGATTGGGAGATTGCCAGTCACGGTTTGAAATGGATCGACTACAAGGATCACAACGCCGAAACCGAAAGCGCAGATATCGCCGAAGCAATCCGCCTGCATCGCGAAGTTGTGGGTACTGCCCCGCGCGGTTGGTACACGGGGCGCAGCTCGGTCAACACCGTTGCCTTGGCCGCCGAAACAGGCAGCTTCGATTATATCTCGGACACCTATGACGATGATCTGCCCTATTGGATGCAGGTTGCCGGTGGGGATCAGCTGATTATCCCTTACACGCTGGACTGCAACGATATGCGGTTTGCCACGCCTCAGGGGTTCAATTCCGGCGATCAGTTTTACGCGTATCTACGCGATACCTTTGACGCGCTTTATGCCGAAGGCACCGATGGCGCGGCCAAGATGATGTCGGTCGGCCTGCATTGCCGTCTTGTTGGTCGTCCGGGCCGCATTCAGGCGCTGAAACGGTTTATCGACTATATCAAAGGTTTTGAGGGTGTCTGGACCCCGCGCCGCATCGATATCGCAGACCATTGGCGCGCGACCCATCCGCCAAAGCATCCCCTGCGGATTGACCAAATGAACCGCGCTGAGTTTGTCGCGAAATTCGGCGGCGTGTTTGAGCATTCCGCGTGGATCGCCGAACGGGCCTTTGATCTGGAGCTTGGCCCCGCGCATAACAGCGTTGCGGGTATTCACAACGCATTGGCACGTATGTTCCGGTCGGCCAGCCACGATGAACGCTTTGGCGTGCTGACCGCGCACCCCGATCTGGCAGGCAAACTGGCCGCAGCCAAACGCCTTACCGCAGAAAGCACGGCGGAGCAGGGCAGCGCTGGGTTGGATGCGCTCACCGATGCGGAACGCGAAAAGTTCACTGAACTGAACGAGGCCTATGTCGCCAAGCACGGCTTTCCTTTCATCATCGCCGTGAAAGATCACGACAAGGACGGGATCCTGCGTCACTTTGAGGCGCGGATATCCAATGACAGTCAAACCGAATTTGAAACCGCCTGCCTGCAGGTCGAACGCATCGCACGTTTGCGATTGGAAACCATGCTATGACCTATGCCTTTCCCCCCGGCGGATTGCCGGATCAGTCGCAATCGCCAGAAAGCACGGCGGTGTTTACAGATGCCTACGCGGTGATCCCCGCGTCGGTGCAGCGCGATATCGTCACCAGCTTTCTGCCCGGCTGGACCAACACACGCGTCTGGGTCTTGGCGCGCCCGCTTAGCGGTTTCGCCGAAACATTCGCACAATACGCGCTAGAGCTTGCCGCGGGCGGCGGCAGCGACACGCCTGAACCTGACCCCGATGCCCAAACGGTGCTGCTTGTGGCTCATGGCACGGCGCGTCTGACCATTGGCGATGACGCCTTTGATCTAATCCCCGGTTCCTATGTCTATCTGCCACCCGCTACGGATTGGACCCTTTGGAACAGCGCCGATGTACCTTGCGGGATTCACTGGGTGCGCAAACGCTATGTCGCGGCAGAGGGTCTGCAAACACCGCAAGCATTCGTGACCCACGACAATGACGTGCCCCAAACTGCGATGCCAGACACCGACGGGGCTTGGGCCACGCAGCGCTTTGTTGATCCGTCGGATTTGCGCCATGACATGCATGTGAACATCGTCACGTTCCAGCCGGGCGGGTTGATCCCCTTTGCGGAAACCCATGTGATGGAACATGGGCTATACGTGCTGCAAGGGACCGCTGACTATTTGCTAAACCGCGACTGGGTGCCCGTGGTGCCGGGCGATTTCATGTGGCTGCGCGCGTTCTGCCCCCAAGCTTGCGTTGCGACAGGGAGCGAACCGTTCCGCTATCTGCTGTACAAGGATGTGAACCGCCACATGCCGTTGTCCTTATGAGCCGCGTTATCAAAGTTGAGCCGTTGACGGCGGACGCCTTTGCGCCGTTCGGGGATGTTGTGGATGCGTCTGGCAGCCCCGACAAAATGATCAATGGCGGGCTATGTGGCCGACACCACGATCTGGCGACGCTTGATTTCGGGACAGACGGGCGCGCTGGGATCAGCGTTTTTAACGCCCAAGCACGCAGCCTGCCTTATACGCTCGACCTTCTCGAACGGCACCCCGAGGGATCGCAAGCCTTTATTCCCATGACAGCAGCCCCGTTTTTGGTCATCGCGGCCCCCGACAACGATGGTATTCCCGGCACCCCACGGGCCTTTCTGACGGCCCCCCATCAGGGCATAAATTTCGCGCGCGGCACTTGGCATGGTGTGCTTACACCATTGGCAACGCCCGGCATATTTGCGGTAATTGACCGTATTGGGAATACCGCAAACCTTGACGAATTCGCGCTGGACCCGCCCTATACGATCACGACCTAAGGTAAAAAACACGGACCGCGCAAAATTGCGGCCACTTTTCAACGAGGGAAATACATATGACTAGTAACGCCATCGGGACGCCAGAACAGCTGCGCGATCCAAATTACACCCCACCCCTAAGCCGCGCCATTCCGCTGGGGATCCAGCATGTTCTGGCGATGTTTGTGTCCAATGTGACGCCTGCGATTATTGTTGCGGGGGCCGCCGGTTTCGGATTTGGGTCCAATTCACCTGACTTTCCGGAACTGCTGTATCTGATCCAGATGTCGATGCTGTTTGCGGGCGTCGCGACCTTGCTGCAGACGTTTACACTTGGCCCCATCGGCGCAGGGCTGCCCATTGTTCAGGGCACATCATTCGCCTTTATTCCGATCATGATCCCGCTGGTTGCGGGCAAGGGCGTGGATGGCCTTGCTGCCTTGTTCGGCGGCGTGATTATCGGTGGTATCTTCCACGCGTTCCTTGGCTTGTTCATCGGTAAAATCCGCTTTGCCCTGCCGCCGCTCGTCACGGGCCTTGTGGTCACAATGATCGGTCTTGCCTTGGTCAAGGTCGGTATCCAATACGCCGCAGGCGGTGTTCCTGCGATTGGCACACCGGAATATGGCAGCCTGCTGAACTGGTCTGCGGCCCTCGTGGTGATTGTCGTTACCTTGGGAATCAAGTTCTTCACCAAAGGGATGCTGTCAATCTCGGCGGTACTGATCGGCTTGATCGTCGGCTATCTCTATGCGCTTGGCGTGGGAATGCTGACCGTTGATGCCATTACAGGTTCCTGGGGCCGCTCTGCAGCCTTTGCCTTGCCGAACCCCTTCAAATACGGTTTTGAATTCTCGGCGGCAGCAGTCATCGGCTTTTGCCTGATGGCGTTCATCTCGGCCATTGAAACCGTGGGCGACGTATCGGGCGTCACCAAAGGTGGTGCTGGCCGGGAGGCGACGGATAAAGAAATCCAGGGTGCGACCTATGCTGACGGTGTGGGAACTGCCGTTGCCGGTATCTTTGGCGGCCTGCCAAATACCTCCTTCAGCCAGAACGTCGGCCTGATCGCGATGACAGGCGTGATGAGCCGTCACGTCGTGACAATCGGTGCCATCTTCCTGATCATCTGCGGCCTTGTGCCCAAGGTCGGCGCAATCATCCGCACAATCCCGATCGAGGTTCTAGGCGGTGGCGTGATCGTCATGTTCGGCATGGTGGTCGCGGCAGGTATGTCGATGCTGTCCGATGTGAACTGGAACCGGCGCAACATGGTGATCTTTGCGATTTCCATCTCCATCGGTCTGGGCTTGCAATTGGAACCGGGTGCTGTTCAACACCTGCCAGCAACGCTTAAAATCCTGATGACCAGCGGCCTGCTTCCCGCAGCCCTGATCGCCATCGTCCTAAACCTTCTGCTCCCCAACGAGCTGGCCGAGGAATCGACCGAAGAAGTCTCAGGCGGGATGTCAGGCAGCTCCAAAGGCAGCTTGCCACACTAAAAAACCAGCCAGAGGGTTTCTGTCTTCTCTGGCTCTTAAATATCCCCGCCGGAGGCATCCGCGCTTTCGACCAAGCGCGCCCCCGGCGGCCCTATTCCAACCGCCAAACCAAGGATTCCAAAATGTACGATATGGCCGCCATGGGCGCTTGGATTGAATTCGCTGTCCGCTGGGTACATGTCATAACGGGTATCGCCTGGATTGGCTCATCATTTTACTTCATCGCCCTTGATCTGGGGCTGCACCGTGACCGGAATTTGAAATCCGGCGCGGATGGCGAAGAATGGCAGGTCCACGGCGGCGGGTTCTACCACGTGCAAAAATACCTCGTAGCCCCGGCGCAGATGCCCGATGATCTGGTCTGGTTCAAATGGGAAAGCTATTCCACATGGCTCTCAGGTTTTGCGCTGCTGATCCTCGTCTACTATCTGGGCGCTGAATTTTACCTTGTCGATCCGGCGGTGGCTGATCTGGCCATTTGGCAAGCGGTGGCGATTTCGATGCTGTCGCTGGCGTTTGGCTGGATCGTTTATGACCTGATCTGCAAAAGCAAATTTGGCGACAACAACACGCGGCTGATGATCGGCCTCTATGTGATCCTTGTCGGGATGGCCTATTTCTATACCTCGGTGTTTTCCGGCCGTGCTGCCCTGCTGCATCTGGGCGCATTTACCGCGACGATCATGTCGGCCAATGTGTTTTTCATCATCATGCCGAACCAGCGTATCGTTGTGGCCGACCTCAAGGCCGGGCGCACGCCGGATGCGAAATACGGCAAGATCGCCAAGCAACGCAGCACCCATAACAACTACCTCACCCTGCCGGTGATTTTCTTGATGCTGTCCAATCACTACCCATTGGCCTTTGCGTCTGAAATGAACTGGTTGATCGCGGCGCTGGTGTTCTTGATGGGCGTAACGATCCGCCATTATTTCAACAGCCTGCATTCACGCGCGGGCAATCCCACATGGACATGGTTGGCCACAGCGCTTTTGTTCATCACGATCATCTGGCTGTCCACAGCGCCCATGTTCCGCATTACTGAATCCGAGGAAGCATCAGGCCCCGCGCTGCGCTTTGCAGCAGCCGACGGGTTTGATGAGGTCCATGACATTGTGATGGGCCGGTGCAGCATGTGCCACGCGGCAGAGCCGTCTTGGGACGGACTGCTTTGGCCCCCCAAGGGCGTGCGGCTCGAGACGGAACACCAGATCGCCAAAGCGGCAAAACAGATATATCTGCAAGCGGGCGTGACCCACGCGATGCCCCCTGCAAACCTAAGCTATATGCGCGCCGAAGAACGTGCGCAGATCGTTGCATGGTACCAAGCGGCAATGCGCCCGTAGGGTGGGTGCCAACCCACGCGCCGCTCCTTTGCCACTTTCAGAATCGCGTGCAACTATGCTAGTTCTAGCGTTATGGCACATCCAAACCCCAATATACGCGATGTAGCACCGGTTATCCGGCAGCTTGATGAATCGGCAATCAACCGCATCGCAGCGGGCGAGGTGGTTGAACGCCCTGCCTCTGCCGTCAAGGAACTGGTCGAGAACGCCATCGATGCGGGCGCGCGCCAGATCACCGTGGAATATGCCGACGGTGGCAAGACGCTGATCCGCGTGACAGATGACGGCTGCGGCATCGCGGCGGGGGATTTGACCCTTGCGCTGTCCCGCCATGCGACCTCCAAAATCGACGGATCAGACCTGCTGAACATCCACACCTTCGGGTTCCGAGGCGAGGCATTGCCGTCACTGGGGGCCGTTGGCCGGCTTACCATCACCAGCCGCGTGGCTGGCCAAGACGGGGCCGAGATTACCGTGAATGGTGGCCAGACCGGCCCCGTGCGCCCCGCCGCGCTGAACGGGGGCACAGTCGTCACCTTGCGCGATTTGTTCTTCGCCACGCCCGCGCGGCTGAAATTCCTGCGCACCGACCGGGCCGAGGCTCAGGCCATCGCCGATATCATCAAACGCCTGGCCATGGCCGAACCTTTCGTGCGCTTCACTTTGCGCGACGTGTCCGGCGACGGGCCGGGCCGCGAAGTGTTCCGCGCCGAGGCCGAACAAGGCGATATGTTCGCTGCACTGCACGGGCGTCTGGCACAGGTCTTGGGGCGCGAATTTGCAGATAACTCCCTG
This sequence comes from Sulfitobacter sp. AS59, assembly GCF_038899995.1. Taxonomy (NCBI): domain Bacteria; kingdom Pseudomonadati; phylum Pseudomonadota; class Alphaproteobacteria; order Rhodobacterales; family Roseobacteraceae; genus Sulfitobacter; species Sulfitobacter sp. AS59. The sequence goes on along the minus strand of NZ_JBBMQK010000003.1, from coordinate 38,936 downwards.
CCCATCGATGCCGAACGCGAGGGGCTGCACCTGACAGGTTTTGCGGCCCTGCCGACCTATTCGCGGGGCACTGCCGTGGCGCAGTATCTGTTCGTAAACGGGCGCCCTGTACGGGACAAGCTGCTGGTGGGCGCGCTGCGGGGGGCTTACTTTGATCTTCTCAGCCGTGACCGCCATCCGGCGGCTGCACTGTTTATTGATTGCGACCCGACGTTGGTGGACGTGAACGTGCACCCGGCCAAATCAGAGGTGCGGTTTCGTGACCCCGGCCTTGCGCGCGGGTTGATCGTATCGGGTCTGCGTCACGCCTTGGCGGATGCGGGGCACCGCGCGTCGACCACGGTGGCAGATGCGACATTGGGGGCGATGCGGCCCGAGCAAACGGGCGCGCGCGTCTATCAGATGGACCGCCCTTCGCTAGGCGCGCGCACTGCCGCCTATCAGGCGCAAGCCCCCGGATTTGCCGAGACGGCTGGCACGTGGGGCCGGGTGGAAACCCCCACCGATCCAGTGACCGAAGAACCGCAAGAGACCCCCGATTACCCGCTGGGTACGGCGCGGGGTCAGGTGCACGAGAATTACATCATCGCCCAAACCGCGACGGGCATGGTCATCGTCGATCAACACGCCGCGCATGAACGTTTGGTCTATGAAAAACTTAAACGGCAGATGGCCGAAAACGGCGTCGCCGCACAGGCGTTGCTGATCCCCGAGATTGTCGATCTGTCGGCATCCGATTGCGCGCGCCTGCTGGATGTCGCGGAGGAACTGGCCAAGCTGGGCCTGACGATTGAGGCCTTTGGCGGCAGCGCCATTGCCGTGCGCGAAACCCCTGCGATCCTAGGCACGGTGAACGCCAAGGCGATGATCTTGGACATCCTTGACGAACTCGCCGACCAAAACGAAAGCAACACCGTACAGGCGAGGATCGAGGCGATCCTAAGCCGCGTGGCCTGTCATGGCTCGATCCGATCAGGCCGCTGGATGCGCGGCGAGGAAATGAACGCCCTGCTGCGCGAGATGGAAGCAACCCCCCATTCCGGCCAATGCAACCACGGACGCCCGACCTATGTTGAGCTGAAGCTGAGTGATATTGAACGGCTGTTCGGAAGGACCTGAGATGCCCTATTATAGAGATATTAATCGTAGGAAACCTACACGTACAATCGTAGGATGCGAAACAGAGGTTTGGGATAGAGGAGGTTTTGCGGAAATCGTTGTTCGCTTGCCTCTTGAGAGAGCTCAATTTCTTCTTGATGAAGCTATTCGAACTGGACGGAACATTTCCACGGAACTGTTGGTAGATGGGAGAAATGTGAACGTTGAAGTGTTCGCAGCCAGAATGGATAGTATTGACCATACTCGCTTACCGATGCCCGAACCGATCAACAAAACGCTTGTTGATATACTTGGGGTTAGAACTGTCAGGTGATCCAGGTCGGCGGGCAAAGCTATGCGTTGGATGATCCGCGCGTTTTGATCGGGGTCGGGGCGGCGGTGCTCGTACTCTTGGTCGTGATCCTATTGATCATGGCGGTACGCGCGGCGGGTAGATCGGCGCGGATGGTCGAGCCCCTAGCGCGGCAGATGCAGGTCATGGGTGGCCATGTGCAGCAGCTTGGCATGGGGCAGGAACAATTGCGCGGTGGCCTGCAAACCGTGTCCGACACGCAGGCCAATGCGCAAACCCAGATGGTACAAAGCATCGAGGCGCGGATGGCCCATGTTCAGCAGCAGATGCAGGACCGGCTGGCCGAAAACGCTGCGCGGTCGGCCCGCAGTCTGGCCGAAATGCAGGAACGCATGACAGAAACCCTGCACGGGTCATCCAAGCAAACCACAACCAGTCTGACCCAGCTGCAAGAACGGCTGGCGGCGATTGACAAGGCGCAGGACAACATCACCAAACTTTCTGGCGATGTGCTGTCTCTCCAAGACATCCTGAGCAACAAGCAGACGCGCGGCGCATTCGGGGAAATCCAGCTGAATGACATCGTGTCCAAGGCCTTGCCAAGCGACAGCTATACGATGCAAGCGACGCTTTCCTCGGGCAAGCGCGCCGATTGTTTAATCCATCTGCCGAACCCGCCGGGCCCCATCGTGATCGACAGCAAATTCCCGTTGGAAGCCTATGAGGCGCTGCGCAAGGCCAAGTCGGATTACGAGGTCAAAGACGCGGCGCGCGCCATGCGGGTCGCTGTCAAAGCGCACATCAACGCGATCAGCAGCAAGTATATCATCGAAGGCGAAACGGCAGATGGCGCGCTGATGTTCCTGCCGTCCGAGGCTGTCTATGCCGAGCTGCACGCGAATTTCCCAGAACTGGTGCGCGAGGGCTTTGCCGCGCGGGTCTGGATCGTGTCGCCGACCACCTGCATGGCCACGCTGAACACCATGCGCGCCATTCTGAAGGACGCGCGTATGCGTGAACAGGCCGGTGCCATTCGCAAAACGTTGAAAATGCTGCACCGCGATGTCGAAATTGTCGTGGAACGTGTGGGCAAGCTGAACACTCATTTCGGGCAAGCGCGGGCCGATCTAGAAGGGTTGGGAACAGCCGCGGAACGTGCTGGCAAGCGTGCTGCCCGCTTGGACAACTTTGATTTTGAAGAAGTTTCCGACCAAGACAGCACGATTGTGCCACTGGCCAAGCCCGGTCACGATGGCACGCCCTAGCTTTGTGCTGGCCCCATCATAAGGACACCCGTCAATATAATTGATCAGCAATTCATTTATGTGTTGGCCTTGGTCTTTTTCGAACTACATGCACGTTACCTAATATATTGGATTTTGCCCCATCATGCCGTTTGAAGCCATCGACCCGCCACGCCACGGCATGCTGACAGGCCCACGTAAAATCGCTGTTATCGGTGCCGGGATTTCCGGGATGGGGGCCGCGCATATGTTGGCAGACGATCATCACGTCACCATCTTTGAGGCCGAAGCACGGCTGGGCGGCCATGCCCGCACCAAGATGGCTGGCAAAAATGGCGATCAACCCGTCGATACCGGTTTTATCGTTTTCAACTATGCCAATTATCCGCATCTGGCCGCACTGTTTGACGAACTGGATGTGCCGGTCGTGAAATCCAACATGAGCTTTGGCGCGTCGATTGACGGCGGGCGGTTGGAATATGCGTTGATGACCATGGATTCGATCTTTGCGCAGCGGCGCAATCTGGCGAACCCGAAATTCCTGCGCATGCTTAGCGATATTTTGCGGTTCAATAATACCGCCACCACAATCGCCAAAGACCGGACGCTGACCATCGCAGGTTTTCTAAACTCGCTGGGCGCGGGCGAGTATTTCCGCAAATATTATCTGTCGCCATTGTCGGGCGCGATCTGGTCAACGCCGGTTGAAAAGATCATGGATTTCCCAGCATATTCGATGATCGACTTTTTCGAAAACCACGCTCTGCTAAGCCATACAGGCCAGCACCAATGGTATACGGTCAAGGGCGGGTCGCAGGAATATGTTAGCCGCTTGGGCACGTCACTGGGTGCGAAGGGCGTTGATATCCGTCTAAGCGCCGCCGTGCAGTCCGTGCGCCGCACGCCCGCCGGGGTCGAGGTGAAATCGAACGGTGGCGATTGGGAAGCTTTTGACGAGGTGGTATTCGCAACCCATTCCGACGACACATTGGCCTTGTTGTCCGATCCAAGCGCGCAGGAACAGGCGGCCTTGGGGGCGGTCAAATACCAACCGAATGATATCGTGCTGCATGCAGATACCAGCATCATGCCCAAGCGCCGTAAGACATGGGCATCGTGGGTCTATTGCGAGGATAAGGGCCAGCAGTCTGACCGGATTGACCTGACTTATTGGATGAATTCACTGCAACCCATTCCCATGGATGATTTGCATTTTGTGACCCTGAATACCAAACGGCCGATCCGCGAGGAGCTGATCTATGATCAAGTCACCCTGCGCCATCCTGTTTATGATATGGCAGCGCTGAACGCCCAAGAACAGGTGCGTGAATTTAACGGGTCCAACAATACTTGGTTCTGCGGGGCATGGATGAAAAACGGCTTCCACGAGGATGGTCTCTCTAGCGCGGTCGACGTGGTGCGCGCGATCCGGGGTGATATCCAGGTGCCGCTGGCGGCAGAGTGACGGCTGGCGTCGATCATATAGCAGGGGTCACCTATCACGGGCGCAAAGGCAGCGTTGAAAACGCATTTCGCTATTCGGTGGACTATGTTTTGGTCGATGCTGATGCGCTGCTAGAAACGCCGCTGTTGTTTTCTCGAAATGGCCGTGGGGTAACGTCGTTGCAAGACATCGACCATGGCGGGGATAAGGGCGCAGGGCGCGGTGCTGCATGGGTGCGCGATGTCCTGGCGCAGCATCAAATCACGGGTGTCACCAAGATCGAACTATTGGCCCAGCCGCGTATTCTGGGGCATGTATTCAACCCCGTCAGCTTTTGGCTGTGCCACAGGCAAGATGGCGCACTGATCACAGTGATTGCCGAGGTGTCGAATACATTTGGCGACCGGCACAGCTATCTTTGCCATCACGACGACCTGTCTGAAATTAAACCTGATGATCATCTGCACGCGACCAAGGTTTTTCACGTGTCGCCGTTTCAACCGGTCGAGGGGAGTTATGTCTTTCGCTTTGACATCCGCGACGACCGTGTGGGCATCTGGATTGATTACACGCAGTCCGAGGGCGGGCTGATCGCGACGCTGACCGGCAAGCGCAATCGTCTGACCAATGCGGGCATCATGTGGTCACTGCTTCGCAGACCCTTTGGCGCGCGGCGTGTGTTGGCGTTGATCCACTGGCAAGCGGTCAAGCTGTGGTGGAAGGGCGGCGGATACAGACCACGCCCCGAGCCGCCCCGGCAGGACGTATCACGTTGACGCAAGCCGCCCCGCATAACTTGCCAGCCTATGCGCTGTTCGCGGCGCTTTTGGCATCAGCGGGGCTGCCGATCTATATTCATGCGCCGAAGTTTTTTGTTGACGAATACGGGGTGTCTCTCGCGGCGTTGGGCTCTGTTTTATTTGGTTTGCGGCTGTTGGATGTGGTCCAGGACCCCTTGCTCGGGCGGCTCTCTGAACGGCTTAGGGACCATCGCGGAGTGGCGGTCGCCATTGCGAGCGGCCTGATGGCCGTGTCGATGTACGCGCTGTTCGCGGTGTCCCCGCCGCTGCCGCCGCTGGCATGGTTCGCGGTAACCCTGACAGGTGTGTTTTCGTCCTTCAGCTTTCTGATGATCTGTTCCTATGCCCAAGGTGTGGCCAAAGCTGCATCCCTGCCCGGCGCGGGGCATCTGTCGTTGGCGCGGTGGCGTGAAACCGGTGGTTTGCTGGGTGTTTGCGCGGCCTCTGTCGCACCCGTGGGGTTGGGCGCATTTATGGGTGCGCCCTTTGCGGGCTTTGCCGTCGGGTTTGCCGTGCTGGCATTGGCGTCGGTCGTGATGATGCGCAACGAATGGCAACAGGTTGATGCGCCAGCAGCGCCGGGTTTTGCCATTGTTCTGCGCGACCCCGTTGCCCGAATGCTGTTGCTGATCGCGCTTTTGAACGCCGCACCCGTGGCGGTATCCTCGACCTTATTCCTGTTCTACGTGGAAAGCGCCTTGCAAGCGCCCGGCTGGGAGGGTCCGCTGTTGCTGCTGTTCTTTCTGGCCGCTGCCGCCGCCGCTCCATTGTGGGGTTTTTTGGCCGAACGGCATGGACCAAAACCGGTTTTGCTGGCCGCAATGGTGCTTGCGATCGTGGCATTCGGGGGCGCATTGTTCCTCAGCGCGGGCGATATTGCGTTGTTCGCACTGGTGTGCATTGGCTCTGGTGCGGCGCTTGGTGCTGATCTGACGCTGCTGCCCGCGATGTTTGCCGCGCGGATGGCAGCAATTTCACCCTCTGCGGCCGAAGGTTTCGGACTTTGGTCCCTTGTGTCGAAATTCACACTTGCTTTTGCCGCTGTGACGCTACTTCCAATACTGCAGATGTCCGGATTTAGCAGCGATGCCACAGTTCATTCACAATCGGCCATTAGGACATTAATCTGGCTTTATGCAGGGCTTCCCTGCATCCTCAAGCTGCTTGCAATTGGGCTGTTGGCCGGAACCGAACTTGAAAAGGGCAAGAGGTAATGGATTTGGTATTCTTCTTGATCGGTGCCGGATGCGTCATGTGCGTCATGCTGGCTCGCCACTTCATTGCCGGTTTTCCCGCACAGGGGCCCGAGGATTACGCCGACGATCTGAACGTGCTGGACATGCGCAAAGATCTGGACGGAGAGATGGTTTGCGAAGGTGTGATCTTTGGCCCGATGGGGCGGGTCACCAGCACCTTCGTCGCGGATTTCAATGTGCACTGGGACGGCGATATCGCGACGATCAATGAACATTTTACCTATGATGACAAATCCACCCAAGATCGCGTTTGGACCATTCAAATGGGCGACGACGGAAACTTTACCGCGACAGCACCCGATGTGCCCGGTGTCGGCAAGGGGTGTAACTCAGGGGCGACGATACAAATCCGGTATCCGATCACACTGCCCGAAGACGTGGGCGGGCATACGTTGCAGACAGTCGATTGGATATACCTGACGCCCGAAGGGACGCTGATCAACCGAAGCCAGTTCCGCAAGTTCGGGTTCAAAGTCGCAGAACTGGTCGCGACCATTCGCAAAAGGGAACCGCAATGAAATCGTGGCAGGGCAAGCGGTACTGGCTGGTCGGCGCAAGCGCGGGCCTGGGAGAGGCGTTGGCCCACAAGCTTAGCCGCGCCGGGGCCGAGGTGATCGTATCTGCGCGGTCAGAGGACAAACTTGCCGAGCTGGTCAAAGCGCTACCGGGCAAAGCCAGTTTTGAGACCATGGATGTGCAAGATATCGACAGCGTCCGCGCCGCCGTCCGAAACGTGGGTGATGTCGATGGCATCGTGTATCTGGCCGGTGCCTATTGGCCGTTCGGCGCGCAAGAATGGGAAGCAGACCACGCGACAACAATGATCGACGTCAATTTGACCGGCCTCGTCCGGGTGATGGGCGAAGTCGTTCCCGGTATGGTTCAGAAAAATGCCGGTCACATCGTCATCACATCAAGCCTCACCGCATTTCGCGGTTTGCCAAAATCAATCGGATATACGGCATCCAAAGCGGGAACGATGTCGCTGGCGGAATGCATGTACGCAGACCTGCGCAAGACCGGCGTTCAGGTACAGGTGATCAACCCGGGCTTCATAAAAACGCAACTGACAGATAAAAACGACTTCAAGATGCCGTTCCTGATGACACCAGAAGACGCCGCGCAACAGACCTTTGATCACATGAACAGCGACCGGTTCAAGAAAAGCTTCCCCTTCGCATTCTCGCTGCTGTTCCGCTTTTCAAGGCTGCTGCCGGACGCGCTGTACTTCCGCCTGTTCGGTTAGACCAATCCAACGCTGTCGTCTCGCGACGACGCTATATCTTTTGCAGATCCCTTGCTTCTCTGGCTCTTAAATATCCAAAAGATGCTCATTGAAAAGCCGCTTCGCCCGCTGCCAAACCGCTGTGTTCTCCCCAAGCCCCTGCAACGTGGGAAGCAGTTGCGCGGCGTAATCCTCAGAGCTTTCCAAGGGCAGCATTGAGGGTAGGTTATCAATCGCGGTGACGTCCAATGGCGGGTTTTCATGAACCCGCAGGGCAGGGGCTTCCCAGCTGGTTGCTTCGCTATAGATCGGCACCGGATTGAACGTGCTGTCGGGATCACAGGCGATATCCCCGACCACGCGCAGCTGTCTTTCGGCGGTGAGCGCTGATTTTGGAACAAAGACCGGCGTGTTCGGACCGGCAAGGATACAGTTAAAGAACAGCGTATGGTTCAGGATTTCTGGAAAAGGCCCGCCACTGGCAGTTTCCGCCATATCCCAACCGGTCACAGGAATATCCAACCGCTTGCATAGATCGGAGGCACCGGTGCCGACCCGGCCAAGCGCGCCGATCACCAACGCGTCCAGATGGTCCGTATCTAACGGTGCAAGCGCTGTGCGTAATTCCTGGGTCAGCTCATCCGCATTGGCCGATGGGGTAATGGGTGCGGCGCCTTCGCCACGTGCCTGCGCGGCCCAGCATTTCACGGCAACAGCAGCCCCGGCAAAACCCGCCCAATATCCAAACGCGGCGACGCGGCGGCCGTCATCATTGGTCAGGTATTCAAGATCATACAAGGTGCCACCGCCGGCTTTGAAACGCTCAAGCAGGATACGGCCTGCAGATTGCTCCTTGTAGGCATGGCCGAACATGATGTGCCGATGTGTCAGCGGATGGCCGTCGGCGGGCAGCTCTTTAAGGCCAAAGATGATCGCGTCGGATGGCGCGTCAGGCCAGCTGAACTGCGGTGCAATTGTGCACCCGACCTGCGCATAGGCTTGCGTAGGGATCACGCGGGTATCTGATGCTTCAACCGTGACCTCAAAGCCGCGTTCTAGGAGACTTGCCGCGCCTTCGGGCGTGATACCAACACGGGTTTCATTGTCGCGCTGTTCGGCGCGGACCCACAGATGCGTTTTTGTCATAGCATGGCCTTTTCACGGATGGTTTTGACGCTTTGCCGCGCCTCCATATTTGTCATGAAGTTTTGAATTTTTGGGTAGTCTGCGATGCTAACACCGTCGCCTTCCAGCCAGGTGCAGACCACGAACAGATAGGGATCGGCGATACTGAAGCTTTGCCCCAATACGCTGTCACCGCGCAGCAGGTGCGTTTCCACATATGTTGCGCAGGCGGCCATGGTCTGGGGGACCATCGCTGTCATATCGTCAAAGCTGGATTGCTGGCTGGCCCATCTGGACCCGCGCATTTTATGGGCATGGGCGACATGCATCGTCGAGGCCAGATAATACATTGCGCTGCGCATATGCGCGGCAAGGGCGGGGTCCGTTGGGATCAGCCCTGCTGACGGGGCCACATCCGCGATATACTCCAGCAACGCCCCGGTTTCGGTCAGGACCGTGCCATCTGAAAGCACCAATGCGGGCACGCGCCCCTTGGCATTGATCGCCAGATAATCGGGCCCCGTTTGCTCGGCCGATTTGAAATCGACCTTTACCGCCTCATAAGGCAGCCCTGCTTCCTCCAGCGTAAGGGCAACGGCAATCGAAATCGTGCCCGGCGCATAATAGAGTTTTAGCATTGCGTGACCTTTCAAATATGGGTTTGCGCGGTGCGCCGGTCTGGCGTGTCGAGATGCGGCACCGCGTTGAACAGCACCGGCGACCAGTGGCCCCCAATCGGGAAAAGCCGATGCATTGAGGTGTTCATGATGGCCAAGGCCATGCGTGACATCGCCGGCAGCCCCAGCCCCATCGCCTGCGCCATCGCCATCGAGATCAGGCCACCTGATGTTACCACAAGCGCGGGCCCGTCGCCTTCGGCGATTTCCTCAAGGACCGATTGAATGCGGCTCTCAAAACTGGCGTAGCTTTCGGGAGGATTTTCGAGATCGTCGTTTTTCCACGTCTCGAATATCAGCGGCAGGTGGGTGCTGAACCCGTGCTGATCTTCAGGGATCGGCACGCCGTGTTGCTGTTCCATAATCGTGGCTAGGGTGAAGTATTCAAGCTCGTTCAGGCGTGCGTCGCGGACGGGCTCCAGCGCGGTGTTCATCCCCTCGGCCGTCTCAATGTGGCGACGTAAGGTTCCGGTATAAAGCCGGGTGTGATGTGTCTGAGAATGGCGCAGATGGTCGCCCAACCATGCGGCTTGCTGGTGACCCAGCGGGCTAAGCTTGTCATAGCCTGCCTCGTCTGTGGCACCTGAATTGGCTTGGCCGTGGCGGATAAGGGTGATGTGGGACATTGATGCGCCTTTTGCTGTTGCAGCTTTGATAGGGAAGGCTGGCACCGGTTGAAAGGGCCGGAGCCTTCGGCGAGGATATTTTTTAGCCAGAGAAGCGGGGGGACGCGTATCGGAAACAACCGTGGCGCAAAATCGGGGTGGGGCGTCGGGATTGTGACTGCCGTCGATTTTCGATGCGGTCTATGCTAAGCAAGCGCGTTGCAGGAGGAACCCCAAATGGCTGAAACAATTTCATTTACGCTGGACGGCGAAAAGGTTGAGGCCGAGGCCGGGATGACCATTTGGGAAGTTGCGAACGGGCGCGGTCTGAAGATACCGCATCTGTGTTATACGCCAGAGCCGGGCTATCGCCCCGACGGCAATTGCCGGGCCTGTATGGTCGAGATCGAGGGCGAGCGGGTTTTGGCTGCATCGTGCCTGCGCGAGCCTGCTGAAGGCATGGTGGTGACCACCAACAATGCGCGCGCCGAGAATGCACGCAAGATGGTGATGGAGCTGCTGGTGACAGATCAGCCGCCGCAGGATGTCGCCCATGATAAGTCGAGCCACTTGTGGGATATGGCAGCGCTTGAAGGGGTTGAGGCCAGCCGCTTTCCCAAGTTGGAAGAGGGGCGCATTCCGCTGTTGGATGACAGCCATGTGGCGATGCGGGTCAATCTGGATGCCTGTATCCAGTGCAACCTATGTGTCCGCGCCTGCCGCGAGGTTCAGGTGAACGACGTGATCGGTATGTCGGGGCGAGGGCATGACAGCTATCCTACCTTTGATATGGCAGACCCGATGGGGGCGTCGTCTTGTGTGGCTTGCGGCGAATGTGTGCAGGCTTGTCCGACGGGGGCCTTGATGGAGGCGACGGTGGTTGACGACAATCAGGTCGGGGACCGCGCTGATTTCGACAGTGAAGTCGACAGCATTTGCCCGTTCTGTGGCGTGGGCTGTCAGGTGTCGCTGAAGGTCAAAGACGGCAAGATCAAATATGTCGAAGGCATCAACGGCCCGGCGAACGAGGGCCGCTTGTGCGTAAAGGGGCGGTTTGGGTTTGACTATATCCACCACCCGCACCGGCTGACCAAGCCATTGATCCGCCGCGATGATGCGCCAGCGAAGGGTTTGAATGTGGACCCCGGCAATTGGCACACGCATTTTCGCGAGGCGTCATGGGACGAGGCGTTGGATTTTGCCGCCAATGGCATGAAAAAGATCGGCGGGCGCGGTGTTGCTGGGTTCGGGTCGGCCAAATGCACCAACGAGGAAGCCTATCTGTTCCAAAAGATCATCCGCCAAGGGTTCGGTCACAACAACGTCGATCACTGTACGCGGCTGTGCCATGCGTCATCGGTTGCGGCGCTGATGGAAAATGTTGGATCGGGGGCCGTTACGGCGACGTTTAACCAGATCGAAAACGCTGATGTGGCGATTGTGATCGGGGCAAACCCGACGGAGAACCACCCGGTCGCGGCCACGTTTTTCAAGCAATTCGCAAAGCGCGGTGGCAAGCTGATCGTGATGGACCCGCGCGGTCAAGCGTTGAAGCGGCATGCTTCGCATATGCTGCAATTCCGCCCAGGTACCGACGTGTCGATGTTGAATGCAATCATGCATGTGATCGTTGAAGAGAAGCTGTTTGATCAGCAATATATCGAAGCCTACACCGAGAATTGGGAAATCGAGAAGGCGCATCTTAAGACCTTTACCCCCGAAAAAATGGCCAAGATTTGCGGCATTGAGGCCGAGGTCTTGCGCGATGTGGCACGGACCTTTGCCGGAGCCAACGCCGCGATGATTTTCTGGGGAATGGGTGTGTCGCAGCATATTCATGGGACGGATAATTCGCGTTGTTTGATCAGCCTTGCGTTGATGACAGGGCAAATTGGGCGGCCGGGTGCGGGTTTGCATCCCCTGCGCGGGCAAAACAACGTGCAAGGGGCGTCGGACGCGGGTTTGATCCCGATGTTCTTGCCGGATTATCAGCCGGTTTCGGATGATGGTGTGCGGTCAGCCTTTACCGAGGTTTGGAAAAGTGGTGATTTTAGCAATAAAAAGGGCCTGACGGTGATCGAGATCATGGATGCGATCCATGATGGTGACATCCGCAGCCTGTATGTGCTGGGCGAGAACCCCGCGATGTCGGACCCGGATGTGGACCACGCCCGCGATGCCTTGGCCCAGCTGGATCATCTGGTGGTGCAGGATATTTTCCTGACGGAAACCGCCAATTTCGCGGATGTGATTTTGCCTGCATCGGCCTTTGCCGAGAAGACGGGAACGGTGACGAACACCAACCGTCAGGTGCAAATGGGACGTACCGCCGTGGCACCGCCCGGTGAGGCCAAAGAAGATTGGTGGATCGAGGTTGAATTGGCCAAACGGTTGGGGCTGGACTGGACCTATACGCACCCCAGCGAGGTGTTTGCAGAAATGAAGCTGAACATGACATCGCTGAACAATATTACATGGGACCGGTTGGAGACAGAGGGCGCGGTGACCTATCCGTCGCTGAGCCCGGTGGACCCGGGTCAGGATATTGTGTTTGGCGATGGTTTCCCGCGCCAAGACGGACGGGCACGTTTCACACCGGCAAGCATCATTGCCCCCGATGATGTGCCGGATGAGGACTATCCGATGATCCTGACAACTGGGCGTCAGTTGGAGCATTGGCACACCGGATCAATGACCCGTCGGTCGCATGTATTGGACGGGCTGGAACCTGAGGCGAACTGTTCCCTGCATCCATCCACCTTGCGCAAGCTTGGGGTGGCCCCCGGCGAATATGTGCGTTTGTCGACAAAGCGCGGGGCGATCGAGATTATGGCCCGCGAGGATCGTGCGGTGTCGCCTGACATGGTGTTTTTGCCCTTTGCTTATGTTGAAGCGGCGGCAAATATTCTGACGAACCCGGCTGTGGATCCTTATGGGAAAATCCCTGAGTTCAAATACTCGGCTGTGAAAGTTGAGGGGATCGCGGGGGCCGTTGCGGCCGAATAGAGCGTCGTCTGATTGAGTGCCCTTCGGGCACATGCGATCCACTTTGGGGATGAGGGACGTTGTCCCTCAAACTCCCTAGGATATTTTAGAGCCAGAGAAGATGTGGGGTTTTATGGGTTTGCGAAAGCTGCAGTGATCAGGCGCGAAGATAGCCGCGCCGTTCGGCGCGGTTTCGGTGACGGTCTGCGGCGCGGGATGCTTCGCGTAGGTTGCTAAAACATTGCACAACGGCTTTGGGCCGCCCACCGGCCAATCCCCATTCACGCATTACGGATACTTCGCTGAACAGGTTCATCGCGATTTCAACGCGGTAGAACAACCGTCGTTGTGCGGTGCTGTTCCGGTAAAGAAGGCATTCGATCATCTTGTGAATCTAGCTGTCATGTCGCGTATAAGGCAACGAAAAATTGTAATGTCTTGGGCGGTTAGGCGACAGGTTTACGCATGGTGATGCTGGTCGGGTGATCATAACCGGGATGCGCTGTGCGGGCGTGTTCGCGGAACCCTAGCGCCTTGAAGGTCGCGTGATTGTCCATCAATTCGACCCGCGTCTGAAGCTCTAGCGTGGTGAGCCGCATATCGCGGGCGCGGCCTGTTGCGAGATCAATCAGGTGGCGCGCGAGGCCAAGACGTTGGTGGGTTGGTGCGACACAGACCTTGCCCAGATACAGGCTGCTGCGTTTGGGTGTCAGGACCATGCAGGCAATGGGCGGGGTGCCGATGCACCAAATCTCGGCCTCGGATGCGGTTTTTTGCAAGGCGCTTTGGGTGACTGTTCCAAGAGAACTGGGCGGGTCGATCTGCCCTTCCATATAGGCAAAGCAGTCTTGCATGAGGGTCAGCAGATCGGCCAAGGCCGGATCATCAGGACCCATTTGATAGGGGGTCAGGTCCATGTCACGTCACCTAAAAAGATGTACCCGGCACCGTAAATTGTTTTGATCAGTTGCGGGTTTTTGGGGTCTTCGCGCAGCTTGGTGCGCAGGCGGGAAATGCGGACATCCATGGCGCGATCAAAGCTTTCTGAAGCGACGCCGCCAAGGCTGGATTGCATCTGCGCGCGGCTGATCAGGCGCTTGGGCGCGTCCAGAAACAGGCGCAAAACCTCGCCTTCGGCGTGAGAGAATGTGGTTTCGGTACCGGCCTCGTCTTCCAGCGTATAGCGTTCGAAATGGGCGGTCCAGCCGTTGAAAGTGGCAACGTTTCCGGTTTTCGTCGCGGGTTTGACGCTGCGCATGCGGGCGCGGATGCGCGCGACAACCTCGGCCGGATCGAATGGTTTGATGATATAATCGTCGGCCCCAAGCTCAAGTCCTGTCACGCGATCCTGAACCTGCGCGCGGCCCGAGATAATGATGACTATTGCGCCGCGCTCTAGCGCCAAGCGGTGCACCAGCGTCAGCCCATCGGTATCGGGCAGGGACAGATCGACAAGGCAAACATCGGGCGTATGGGTTGCCAGTGCCGCCTCGAACGCGCGGGCGCGGCCAAAGCTGAGGGTGTCGAAACCGGCCTCTTCCAGAACATCGGCCAGCAGGCTGCGGATTTCTGGTTCGTCGTCCAGAATGGTGACAAGGGGGCGGGTCATTGGGCGGCCATTCCTTCGGGCGTGATCAGCGCGGTCAAATCTTTCACATCAAACGGTTTGCGCAAGACGGGTGCAAGGGTTTGCGCCTTTAGAAACAACGGGTCATCTGCTGGCAGCGATGTCATCAATACCATGGGCGGTGCATCAGGCCCCAAGCGTTGTGCCAGATCAAGGCCGGTGGCCTCTCCCATCAGTTGGATGTCGGACAGCACCAGCGATATATCGGGCAAATCGGCAAGCAGGGCGGTCGCTTCGTCCGCGCTGGATGCCTCGATCACGGAGTGGCCCATGCCCATCAGCATATCACGCACCAAGGCGCGCAGATCGTCGGCATCTTCGACAAGCAGCACCAAACCTGTCGTCGCAGGCACGGCAATACGGTAGGGCAGCCGCATGGTAACTTGCGCGCCCTTGGGTGTGTTCGACAGCCGCAAATCGCCCCCGGCTGATTTCGTCATATCATAGACCATAGGTAGCCCAAGGCCGGACCCTTCGGCCCCTTTGGTGGTGAAAAAGGGCGCAAAGCCATGTTCCAGTGCGGAGGCGGAAAACCCCGGCCCGTCATCCCGAAGGATGAATTCGACCCAAGTGTCATGGACCAGCCGAACCTCAAGCGTGATCACACCCGCCATACCGCAGGCGTCGCGGGCGTTCAGGATCAGGTTCAGCAACCCGTCTTGCACCAATCCGCTGTCCAGCAGCACTGGGTGATCGGGCATTTGGTTGTTGATGTGCAATTCAACGGCTTTGGGCAGGGTGGGTTTGGCCAGCAGGCTGAGGTCGGACAGCATGCTGTCGATCATTGTGGCCGTAGGGCGCAGCGGACGGGCCCCGGTCATATCTGCAATCGTGCTGAGCAAGGCACCGCCACGCCGTGCGGCAGCCAAGGTGCCTTCGATCAGGGGGGCGGCGGCGGCGGGCAAGGCCTCAAGACGGCCCAGCCGGGATTGCAGCCCCAGAATGATCGTCAGCAAGTTCGAGAAATCATGCGCGAGGCCGGAAATAACCTGCGCTGCGGATTCGCGCCGCCGTGTCTGTTGCAGGGCGGTCCGGTTTTGCGTTTCTTCGGTTACATCCATCGACAGAATATAGACGCCGCCGTTGTGATCGGGGGTGAAGGCACCACGGATACGGCGGGCGCTTGCCTCGTCCGTAAACTCGACAATTGATTGTTTGCCCGCATAGGCCTGGGTCAAGGACGGCGTGATGCTATCGTGGGCTTGGGGGCCCAAAATCTCGCGAATTGTGTGTCCGACCAGTTCGGTGGGCCGTCCGGGCATCACCGCCGACAAGCGGCGGTTGGAATAGGTATAGCGGCCTTGGGCATCCACATGCGCAATATGTGCGGGCATCATTTCGGTGGTCAGACGGGTGCGCGCCTCTGACAGGGTCAACTGGCGCTTGGCTTCTTCCAGCGCACTGTTCATCGCGGCCAGTTCGCGGTTGGTCGCGGCCAGTTCTTCGGCATGGGCGATCACTTGCCCAGACAGCGCGTCGGAGCGGGCGCGCAGCAACGCCTCTTGCTGCTTGGTGCGTGAAATATCGGTATAGACGGTGACCCAGCCGCCTTGGGGCAGGGGTGATCCTTCGACCGAAATGGTGCGGCCATTGGCGCGGGTGCGTTCCATATAATGCGGTTCAAACGCGCGGGCCTGAACAACGCGTTCCGCTACAAACGCGTCGACGTCGGGCACGTCACCGTATTCACCGGCCTTTGCCAGATGGGTGATTGTTTCCTGAAACGTCGCGCCGGGAGTCACAAACGCGGACGGCAGATTGAACATTTGCTGGAACGGCGCATTGCACAGGACCAGCCTTAAATCCGCGTCGTAAATGGTTAACGCTTGGGCGATCAGGTTCAGCCCGGCAGCGGTCATCGCGCTTGTTTGCGTGTCGTTGAACTGCATCTGATCCCCCTTTCGTCGGTCAATGGCTATCACCATCCTTGGGGCTGCGCAAAGCCCGCGCAGGCAAAATGAACCCTGTAACAATTCGTAAGGATTGAGAAATCATTAAGAATAAGTTGACGCACAGACTGCGATCAACATCATGGTACGACATCAGAATCGCACCAGCGATCGACCTGCCGATAAAGAGCAGGACTTGGGAGGAAGATATTTGGCTTACAAGCTTGTAAGCGCCGACGGACCGCAGTCCGTTCCGGCGTTGCTGCATCGCAATGCAGAGCAATTCGCGAACGCGCCTGCGTATCGCGAAAAGGAATTTGGTATTTGGCAAAGCTGGACCTGGTCGCAAACGCGCGACGAGGTCGAAGCGCTTGCCCTTGGCTTGCTTGAGCTGGGTGCCAAGGAAGGCGATTTCATCGCCATCATCGGCCGTAACCGCCCCTATCTATATTGGGCGATGATGGCTGCCGAGATGGTCGGGGCCGTGCCGGTGCCGCTGTACCAAGACGCCAACGCCGAAGAAATGGCCTATGTGCTGGATCACTGTGGCGCGCGGTTTGTCGTGGCGGGTGATCAAGAGCAGGTCGATAAGGTGCTTGAGGTCCAAGACAAGCTGACCCAATTCGAACGCATCATCTATCTAGATCCACGCGGTTTGCGTAAATATGACCACGGCGCATTGAACCAATACGTTGCCGTGCAAGACATGGGCCGCAAGGCGCGTGACAAACATATCAAAGAGCTTAAGGCGCGTCAGGCCAAGCTGAATTACGACAGCACCGGCGTGATGCTGTATACCTCGGGCACCACGGGCAAGCCCAAGGGCGTTGTGCTAAGCAACCGCAATATCATCGAGACGGCCAAGTCGTCCTCTGAATTCGACAAGCTGCGTCAGACCGATGACATCCTTGCCTATCTGCCGATGGCTTGGGTTGGCGATTTCATCTTTTCCGTGGGTCAGGCGATGTGGACCGGGTTCTGCACCAACTGCCCCGAATCCGCTGATACGATGCATGTCGATCTGCGCGAAATCGGCCCGACCTATTACTTTGCCCCGCCGCGGGTTTTTGAAACGCAGCTGACCAGCGTGATGATCCGGATGGAGGACGCGAGCCGTTTCAAGAAATGGCTGTTTGACCGTTTCATGAAGGTCGCCCGCAAAGTTGGCCCGGACATTCTGGATGGCAAACCCGTCGGTTTGATGGACCGTTTGAAATACGGTCTGGGCGAGTTGATGATCTATGGCCCGCTGAAAAACACGCTTGGCCTTAGCCGCGTGCGCGTGGGCTATACGGCGGGCGAGGCAATCGGCCCCGAGATTTTCGATTTCTACCGCTCGCTTGGGATCAACCTGAAGCAGCTTTATGGCCAAACCGAAGCGACCGTGTTCATCACCGCGCAGCCAGATGGCGAAGTGCGCAGTGACACGGTTGGCGTGACCTGCCCGGGTGTCGAGCTGAAGATCGCCGACAATGGCGAGGTGTTTTACCGCAGCCCCGGTGTTTTCGTTGAATATTACAAAAACCCCGAAAGCACGGCTGATACTAAAGATGCCGAAGGCTGGGTCGCCACGGGCGACGCGGGCTTTATCGAGGAAAGCACAGGCCACCTGCGCATCATCGACCGTGCCAAGGACGTTGGCAAGATGGCCGATGGCAGCCTGTTTGCACCGAAATACGTTGAAAACAAGCTCAAGTTCTTTCCGAATATTCTTGAGGCGGTGGTCTTTGGCAATGGTCGCAACGAATGCACGGCCTTCATCAACATCGACCTGACGGCGGTGGGTAACTGGGCTGAACGCAACAATATCGGCTATGCGTCCTACCAGGAACTGGCGCGGCATCCGCAGGTGATGGATCAGATCCAAAGCCATGTGGAAGAGGTCAACGCATCCATCGCCGAAGACGAGATGCTGTCGGGCTGTCAGGTGCACCGCTTTGTTGTGCTGCACAAGGAACTGGACGCTGATGACGGCGAACTGACCCGCACACGCAAAGTGCGCCGCAAGGTGATTGGCGAAAAGTTCGAAGACATCATCAACGCACTTTATGATGGATCACCGTCCGTCAGCACGGTCACGGAAGTGACCTATGAGGACGGGCGCAAGGGGTCGATTGCGGCCACATTGGAAGTGCGCGATGCCAAAGTATTCGCAGACAATCGCAAGAAGGCCGCAGCATGAACATCATGAGCGGCGCGTTCGGGCGCAGGGGTTGCGCAGTGGATTTTAAGACCATTTGGAAAGAGGGTGTAGCATGAAGGATCAGGCTGACGGCTACGTCACAGCGGATGGTCGCCAGATCGGCCCGGTGGTGATGGAGATGAAAAACATCACCCTGCGGTTCGGCGGTGTGGAGGCGATCAAGGACATTTCGCTGGATATTCGCGAAGGCGAAATTCGCGCAATCATCGGACCGAACGGCGCGGGGAAATCCTCGATGCTGAACGTGATCAGTGGGTTCTACGTCCCGCAGGATGGCGAAGTTTGGTACAAAGGCGCGCGTCGCGCACCGATGAAACCGTTCCAGGTCGCACAGCAGGGCATTGCCCGTACGTTTCAAAACATCGCCTTGTTCGAGGGGATGAGCGTTCTTGATAACGTCATGACCGGCCGTTTGACCCATATGGAAACTGGCCTGTTCTGGCAGTCCCTTTGGAAGGGCAAAGCGGAGCGCGAAGAGACCGCGAACCGCGAAGTCGCCGAGAAAATCATCGATTTCCTTGAGATTCAGGCGATCCGCAAGACGCCGGTTTCGCGCCTGTCCTATGGCTTGAAGAAACGGGTCGAGCTGGCCCGTGCCTTGGCCGCCGAGCCGTCGATCTTGCTGTTGGATGAACCGATGGCAGGCATGAACGTCGAGGAAAAAGAGGACATGAGCCGCTTTATTCTGGACGTGAACGACGAATTCGGCACGACGATTGTTCTGATCGAACACGACATGGGCGTGGTCATGGACCTGAGCGACCGGGTCGTCGTCATGGATTACGGTAAGAAAATCGGCGACGGCACACCGCATGACGTGCGCAACAACCAAGACGTCATCGACGCCTATTTGGGGGTCGCACATGATGACTGATTTTGACCTAAATTTTGCGAATTGGAGGGTCTGATATGCCTGAGCAACTGGCATTTGCCCTAGAGGTAACCGCGAACGGTTTGATGGCGGGGGTGCTTTATGCGCTTGTCGCATTGGGCTTTGTTCTGATTTATAAAGCATCCGGTATTTTCAACTATGCCCAAGGGGTTATGGCGCTTTTCGCGGCCTTGACCTTGGCCGGTATCATTGACGGTCAGGTGCCGTTTAGCCACTTGATCAACGCCATATTTGGCACCGATGTGCATCACTTTGGTTGGAACGTTCCGGCGTTTCTGGCGATTTTGCTGACAATGGTGGTGATGATCGCGCTGGCCTATGCCGTGCAGCGGTTTGTGTTTCGCCATCTGGTCGGGCAAGAGCCGATTATCCTGTTCATGGCGACCATCGGTTTGGCGTATTTCCTTGAAGGTGTTGGCGATCTGATGTGGGGGTCTGACATCAAATCGATGGATGTGGGCCTGCCGCAAGGCATCAACACATGGATCGACGAGACCACGTTCGAGTTCCTCGGCTACGGATTCTTTATCGATAACCTTGATATCGTAGCGAGCATCATCGCGGCGTTGCTGGTCATCGGTTTGGTGATGTTTGCACAATACACCAAGCAGGGTCGCGCAATGCGGGCTGTGGCGGATGACCATCAGGCGGCGTTGTCGGTCGGTGTGTCGCTGAACTTTATCTGGATACTTGTATGGTCGCTGGCCGGGTTTGTTGCCCTTGTGGCGGGTATCATGTGGGGCACGAAATCGGGTGTGCAGTTTTCCCTGTCGCTGATCGCGCTAAAGGCGCTGCCAGTGTTGATGCTGGGCGGGTTCACCTCGATCCCCGGTGCCATTGTGGGCGGTTTGATCATCGGTGTGGGTGAGAAACTGTTCGAATTCCTGATCGGTGCGCCCTTTTTGGGTGGTGCGACTGAGAACTGGTTTGCCTATATGTTGGCGCTGATTTTCCTCGTGTTCCGTCCGCAGGGCTTGTTTGGGGAGAAGATCATTGAACGGGTGTAGTCACGGCAATCGTCGGACCGGGGCGTTGCCCCGGACCCCAGGATATAAAACCATTTGGAATGAGGGGCGCATCTGATGCTTTATCGTGAATCAGGGGATTTCAGCTCCACCTATGCAGAAGACAGCCAGACGTTTCCGATCAAGTTTGACCGGTATCGCTATTACTTTGTGCTGTTCATCGCCATTGCCGTGATCCCGTTTATGATCAACGACTATTGGGTAAACTCGCTTTTCCTGCCGTTCCTGATCTATGCCATTGCGGCGATCGGGTTGAACATTCTGGTGGGCTATTGCGGTCAGGTCAGCCTTGGTACCGGTGGTTTCATGGCTGTGGGGGCCTATGCGTGCTACAAGCTGATGACCAGTTTTCCGGATGTTAGCATGCTGGTACATGTGTTGTTGTCCGGCCTTATCACAGCGGCGGTTGGCGTGCTGTTCGGTTTGCCGTCACTACGGATCAAGGGGTTTTACCTTGCGGTTGCAACATTGGCGGCGCAGTTCTTTCTTGTGTGGCTGTTTAACCGGGTGCCGTGGTTTTACAACTATTCGGCGTCGGGCCAGATCAGCGCACCTGAGCGCACGTTCTTGGGCATCAACATCACCGGTGCGAATACCCAAGCCTGGGCGACCTATCTGTTCTGTCTGATGTTTGTGATTTTCAGCGCCTATGTGGCCCGTAACCTGACCCGCGGGTCGGTGGGGCGCAAATGGATGGCCATCCGCGATATGGACATCGCGGCCGAGATCATCGGGGTGAACCCGCTGCGCGCCAAGCTGACCGCTTTTGCTGTATCGTCGTTCTTTATCGGCATCTCGGGGGCGTTGTTCTTTGCCATCTATCTGGGCGCGGTCGAGGTCGGCGAAGTGTTCGGCATTCAGAAATCATTCCTCGTGCTGTTCATGATCATCATCGGCGGGCTGGGATCGATCTTTGGCAGTTTTGCCGGGGCCGCATTTCTGGTGCTGCTGCCTGTGGTGCTGAAAATCGTTGGCGTGGATTGGCTGGGCTGGCCCACGGATATCGTGGCGCATTTGCAGCTTGTGATCGTCGGGGGCCTGATTATCGTGTTCCTGATCGCAGAACCGCACGGCCTTGCCCAACTGTGGCGCGTGGCCAAGGAAAAACTGAGATTGTGGCCCTTCCCGCACTAGGGGGTGGCACATGGCGGGGGAGGAGAAACCTTGCCGAAGCAGACGACCGGGAAAACCCGGCACGATCGGACATATCCAAGGGAGGAAACACCGATGAACATGAAACTGAAACTGACCACACTGGCGCTTGGCGTCACGCTGGCCGCCGGCCCCGCAATGGCAGAGCTTGTCTTTCCATCGCTGAGCTATCGCACCGGCCCTTACGCCGCTAACGGCATTCCGTTTGCGGATGGCTATGCGGATTATTTCACACTGCTGAATGAGCGCGATGGCGGCATTGGTGGCGAGCCGATCCGAATGATCGAATGCGAAACCGGCTATAACACCGAAAAAGGTGTGGAATGCTATGAAAGCACCAAGGGCGAAGGCGCGTTGGTCTATCAACCGCTGTCCACAGGCATCACCTATCAGCTGATCCCCAAAGCGACAGCTGACGGCATTCCTGTCCACTCGATGGGCTATGGCCGGACATCTGCCAAAGACGGTTCCGTGTTCAAGAACGTCTTTAACTATCCTGCGAACTATTGGGATGGCGCATCGGTTGCGATCAAGCATCTGCTGGACGTGAACGGTGGCAGCCTTGACGGTAAAAAGATCGCACTGGTTTACCACAACTCTGCCTATGGCAAAGAACCAATCCGCACGCTGGAAGAGCTGAGCAAAAAGCACGGTTTTGAACTGTCCTTGCTGCCCGTCGACCACCCCGGTCAGGAGCAGAAATCGCAGTGGCTGCAGATCCGTCGTGAAAAGCCGGACAATGTGATCATGTACGGCTGGGGCGTTATGAACCAGGTTGCCGTTCAAGAAGCCGCAAACATCCGTTACCCAATGGACCAGTTCATGGGCATCTGGTGGTCCGGTTCTGAAAACGACGTGCGTCCTGCTGGCGAAAAAGCCAACGGCTACAAAGCGTTGACGTTCCACAACGTGGGCGATGACTTCCCGGTATTTGACGACATCCAGAAATATGTCGTTGGTTCGGGCAAAGCGGCCGGTGCAGGCGACCAAATCGGTACAGCTTTGTACAACCGTGGTCTTTACGCGGCGATGCTGGCTGCCGAAGCTGCGAAAACAGCCCAAGGCATCCACAACACCAAGGCGCTGACACCTGCACAAATGCGTGACGGTATGGAAGCATTGGAGATCACCGAAGCGAAGATGGCCGGATTGGGCCTGCCTAACTTTGGTCCCGAGTTCTCAGTCTCTTGTGAAAACCACGGCGGTAACGGCCTCGTGGCTGTATCCCAGTGGGATGCTGCTGCCGACAGCTGGAGCTTGATCACAGGCTACGAACAGTCTGACCAAGACGTGCTGACACCGCTGATCGCAGAAGACGCGGCCGCATTCGCAGCTGAATCCGGTATCACGCCGGGCTGCTAAGCTAAGCCTTTGACTTGGGATGCGGCGGCACCGTCGCCGCATCCCGACAACCGCCATCTATGAAAGAGACACCCATGCTGGACGCCACCCCAACGCCCGACGCGCAGGTCGAGACCCTTCTTGAGGTCAACAATATCGAAGTGATCTATAATTCGGTCATTCTGGTGCTCAAAGGCGTGAGCCTGAAAGTCCCCAAGGGCGGCATCACGGCCTTGCTGGGCGGCAATGGCGCGGGCAAGACGACAACGCTCAAGGCGATCTCGAACCTGCTGCATTCCGAACGCGGAGAGGTCACCAAAGGGTCGATCAAATACCGCAACGAACCAGTGCACAGCTCGGACCCAGCCGAGATGGTAAAGCGCGGTGTCGTACAGGTCATGGAAGGCCGGCATTGTTTTGAACACCTCACCATCGAAGAGAACCTGCTGACCGGGGCCTATACCCGCAACGACGGCAAGGCGGCAATCGCCCGTGATCTTGAGATGGTGTATGACTATTTCCCACGACTGCGCGAACGGCGTAAATCCCAAGCGGGCTATACCTCGGGTGGCGAACAACAGATGTGTGCGATTGGCCGCGCGTTGATGTCCCGCCCCGAAACGATCCTGCTGGACGAGCCATCGATGGGCCTCGCGCCGCAACTTGTTGAACAGATTTTCGAGATTGTGAAATCGGTTAATGAGAACGAAGGCGTGACCTTCTTGCTGGCCGAACAGAACACCAACGTGGCCCTGCGGTTTGCACATTACGGCTACATCCTTGAATCCGGTCGTGTGGTGATGGACGGCCCTGCCGCTGATCTGCGCGAAAATCAGGACGTTAAGGAATTCTATCTGGGCATGTCTGACGAAGGCCGCAAATCGTTCCGCGACGTGCGCAGCTACCGCCGCCGCAAACGCTGGCTCAGCTGATCCGACCTTTGCCGCCAACCTGAACTTCATATGAATTGCGAGTAAGCAACATGGCACAGACGTCCCACTTTGATCAGCTCGAAACCCGTAGCCCCGAGGCGCGCGCCGCCGATCTGGCGCAGGCTTTGCCCGCCCAAATCGCCCGCGCCAAAGCGTTGACCGGGTATGCCGGATCATTGGACGGCATTGACCCTGCGACCATCACAAGCGCCGATGCGCTGGCCGCTTTGCCGGTGCTGCGCAAGTCCGAGATTGGCAAGGCACAGGCGGCTTCGGCCCCCTTTGGCGGCTTCACGACCAAGCCTGCGCACGCCTTTACCCATGTATTCCAATCACCCGGCCCGATTTACGAACCGTCGTCGAACGCGCCTGATTGGTGGCGCATGGGCCGGTTCCTGCATGCGGTTGGCATCGGCGCAGGCGATATCGTGCACAACTGCTTTGGCTATCACCTGACCCCCGCTGGCATGATCTTTGAATCCGGTGCGCAGGCGGTGGGCGCTGCTGTTCTGCCCGCCGGAACCGGCCAGACCGAGCTGCAGGTGATCGCCGCGCGTGATGTGGGCACCACCGCCTATGCAGGCACGCCAGACTACCTCAAGATCATCCTCGAAAAAGCCGATGAGATGGGCGTGACCCTTGGCATCACCAAGGCCGCCGTGGGCGGCGGTGCGCTGTTTCCGTCCTTGCGCGATTATTACTCGGGCCGCGGCATCACCTGTTTGCAAAGCTATGCCACCGCCGATCTGGGCAACATCGCCTATGAAAGCCCAGCGATGGAAGGGATGATCGTCGACGAGAATGTCATCGTTGAAATCGTCACCCCCGGCACCGGAAATCCCGTGCCCGCTGGCGAAGTCGGCGAAGTGATCGTGACCACGCTTAACCCCGACTACCCGTTGATCCGCTTTGCCACCGGTGACCTAAGTGCCATCCTGCCCGGCACATCGCCCTGCGGCCGCACCAATATGCGTATCAAAGGCTGGATGGGCCGCGCCGATCAAACGACCAAGATCAAAGGCATGTTCGTGCGCCCCGAACAGGTCGCCGCCCTTGTCGATCACCACCCCGAGATCACCAAAGCCCGCGTCGTCGCCAGCCGTGCCGGTGAACAAGACGTGATGACCGTCCACATCGAATCCAACGGCGGCGATGCCGATGCCTACGCACAAACCGTGGTCAATGTGCTGAAACTCAAAGGCAAAATCGTGATCACGGCCCCCGACACCCTGCCCAAAGACGGCCTCGTGATCGAAGACCAACGCAGCTACGACTGAGCCCGCTCCGCTTCTCTGGCTCTTAAATATCCTCGCCGAAGGCGGCACCACGTCGCACCACGCGCTGCGATAATTTTGCGCACCCCGCTGGTATTCTCGACTAGAATAGTCGAAACCGAATTTATGACCATGCACCAGAAACCCCCTGCTGAATTTGTCGTCAAAGCCCCACGTGACGGGTTGCGGGGGCTTGCGACGGTTGCGGTCATGATTGCGGCCGCCTGCGCCTTGCCGATGCTTGCAGTGGTGTTGGCCGCATTGGTCGGGGGCACGGACACTGTGCGGCACTTGGTCGATACGGTTTTGCTGGGCTATGCCGGGACGACGCTGCTTCTTGTGATTTTTGTCGCCTTGGGCACGTTCTCGGTGGGGGTTGGGGCCGCGTGGCTTGTCACGATGACCCGCTTTACTGGCGTGAAAATCCTCGAGATCGCACTGGTGCTGCCGTTGGCCTTTCCGGCCTATGTGCTGGCCTATGCCTATACCCATGTCTTGGACCATCCGGGCATTGTGCAAACGGTGTTGCGTGATGTGACAGGCTGGGGCCCGCGCGACTATTGGTTCCCCGAGATCAGATCACTGGGCGGTGCTGCCCTGATGCTGATCTTGGTGCTGTACCCTTACGTATATCTTCTGGCCCGCGCCGCGTTTTTGCAGCAGTCAGCTACGACATTTCTGGCGGCACGTGCCTTGGGAAGCAGTGCCTGGGCCGCGTTCTACAAGGTCAGCCTACCACTGGCGCGCCCGGCCATTGCGGGTGGTGTGTTGCTGACGGTGATGGAGACGATCGCCGATTTTGGAACTGTCGCCTATTTCGGCGTCCAGACTTTTGCCACGGGCATCTACACCAGCTGGTTTTCCCTGTTTGACAGGGCAGGGGCTGCGCAGCTTGCGCTTTGCTTGCTCAGCTTTGCACTGCTGCTTGCGATGCTTGAGCGCATTCAGCGCGGCAAGGCGAAGTACCACGATCCTTCGCGCCGCGCCGTGGCAATGCCGCCGGTGCAATTGACCGGATGGCGGGCGGCGGTGGCATTTGTGGCCTGCGGTGTGCCGGTGCTGCTTGGCGCGGTGCTGCCGGTGGTGATCTTGGTGTTCATGGGGCTTGGGTCTGAACAGGATCTGCTCAGCCCCCGCTATATGGGCTTTATCCGTAACTCGGCCACGTTGGCAGGGGTTGCGGCGGTCGTCACTGTGGCGGCAGCGGTTTGTGTAGGCTTCTTTCAGCGGTTGCGCCCCGGCACCCTTTCCAACGGCGCGGCCTATGTGGCGCGGTTGGGCTATGCCGTGCCGGGCGGTGTGATCGCGGTGGGGCTGCTGGTGCCGTTTGCGGCGTTTGATAACGCGTTGGATGCGTGGATGCGCAGCACTTTCGATATCTCGACGGGGCTATTGGTGACAGGGTCGATCTGGCTATTGGTCGCGGCCTATATGGTGCGCTTTTTGGCGGCAGCCTTGGGCGCGTATGAGGGCGGGCAGGCCATGGTGCATGCCAATATGGATTCGGCGGCACGGTCGTTGGGCGAAACGCCGATTGGCACGTTGCGCCGGGTGCATCTGCCGATCCTGACGCCCAGCCTGCTGACCGCGCTATTGATCGTCTTTGTCGATGTGATGAAGGAACTGCCCGCGACGTTGATCATGCGGCCGTTCAACTATGACACGCTGGCGGTGCAGGCATACCGTCTGGCCAGTGATGAACGTCTAGAAGGTGCTGCAGTGCCGTCGCTGGTGATCGTGGCGATGGGCTTGCTGCCGGTGATCTTGATCTGCCGGCAGGTCGGGCGGCAGCGTTAAGATTTTAAGAGTATCTGATGGTTCCTGCCGCCGCCGGGGCCGAAAAATAAAAGACCGCGCCGAAGATGCTTCGACGCGGTCTTTTGTTCTTTAGCCGTAGGGGGCGTGGGTTATTCCCAGCCAACCGCGTTAAAGATCTTTTGTGCAGTCGGGATGTTTTCTGCCACTTCCGACAGGTTCACCTCATCCGCTTTGAATTCACCCAGCTTGGCGACCGAGTCAGCCAGTTCCACACCTTGGACCGCTGGGAATTCGTCGTTCCCGGCCGAGAAATAGGACTGCGCGCTGTCGGAGGACAGGTATTCAAGGAACTTCACCGCGTTGTCACGGTTTGGCGCGTTGGCCGCGACACCTGCACCGGACAGGTTCATGTGTGCGCCTGTGCCGTCTTGGTCTGGGAAAACCCAACCGATTTTAGCGATATCGGCGCTGACGCCTGAAACGTCGGTGCGGATCGCACGGGCGAAGTAGTAGGAGTTGGAGACAGCGATTTCACATTCGCCCGACACAATGCCGCGCAGTTGGTCGGTATCACCGCCTTGGGGTGCGCGTGCCATGTTGTCGACTACGCCTTGCGCCCATTCGGTTGCTTTTTCT
This sequence comes from Sulfitobacter sp. AS59, assembly GCF_038899995.1. Classification (NCBI taxonomy): domain Bacteria; kingdom Pseudomonadati; phylum Pseudomonadota; class Alphaproteobacteria; order Rhodobacterales; family Roseobacteraceae; genus Sulfitobacter; species Sulfitobacter sp. AS59. The sequence continues at coordinate 11,435 of NZ_JBBMQK010000003.1, read as the reverse complement.
TCACCGTGGTGGGTGACAAGCGCCGCCAGCAGCGTCTGGTTGTACGAGTTCGTGGACGACCGGATGCAGATTTTGCCCTTATACGCAGGATCGGCCAGGTCGAGGTAGTTCATTGGCGGCGTATCTACGGTGTCTTTGGCATAGAAAATGATCCGCGAACGCTGCGAAAAGCCGAACCAGTTGTTGTCGCTGTCTTGCAGGTTGGCCGGGATACGATCCTCAAGAATGTCGCTGTCGACGGGTTGCAGCAGACCCATGTTTTTGGCGCGGGCCAGACGGCTTGTATCCACCGTGATCATAACATCTGCGGGGGAATTCGCGCCCTCGGCGTCCATACGGGCCAGCAGTTCGTCGGCTTTGCCTTCGATCCGGTTGATGGTGATGCCGGTCTGGTCGGTAAAGTCGGAATACAGTTTTTCATCTGTGTCGTAGTGACGCGAGGAATACAGGTTCAACTGTCCCTCGGCAAAAGCGGGCATGGCGACTGAGGCCAAAAGCACGGCTGTAAAAGCGGTTTTTGTCAGGGTCATGAGTATATCCATCTGTTTTAGTAAATTTACAATTTAAGTAAGAAACAGATTTGACCTCTACAATCAAGTATTCTTGAGTAAAACAGTAGGGCGCGTTTTGCCACCGAAGGGGCGGCAAAACGCAGTATTCTTAGGAATCAGACCCGATTTTGTCTTGGGTTTTTGTGTCGAAATCGCTGGCGTCATGACGCTCGTGCAGCTGCATTTCAGGCTCCCCAAAGGGGCGATTCACCATGCGGCCACGCGTGACGGCAGGACGCGCATCGATCTTTTCTGCCCATTTCACGACGTTCTTATACGACGCGACGTCAAGGAACTCGGCCGCTTCGTACAGACGCCCCAACACCAGCTGACCATACCATGCCCAGATCGCCATATCAGCGATGGAGTATTCGCCAGCCATATATTCATTGTCGGCAAGGTGACGGTCCAGAACATCCAACTGGCGCTTGGTTTCCATCGCAAAACGGTCGATGCAATATTTGATTTTGACCGGCGCGTAGGCATAGAAATGCCCGAAACCACCGCCCAGATAGGGCGCACTGCCCATTTGCCAGAACAGCCAGGACATACATTCGGTACGCTGGCTTGGGTCTTTGGGCAAGAACGCACCAAACTTCTCGGCCAGATGCAACATCATCGATGCGGATTCGAAAATACGCTGCGGTTTGTCGCCGGAATGGTCCATCATCGCGGGGATTTTGGAGTTCGGGTTCACGTCAACGAAACCCGACCCGAACTGGTCGCCTTCGCCGATGTTGATCAGCCATGCGTCATATTCCGCGCCCTTGTGGCCAGCGGCCAGCAGCTCTTCAAGCAGGACAGTGACCTTGACGCCGTTGGGCGTGGCCAGCGAATACAGCTGGATCGGATGCTTGCCCACGGGCAGCTCTTTCTCCGAGGTTGGGCCAGCAACGGGGCGGTTGATATTGGCGAATTTACCGCCGTTGCCTTGTTCCCATTCCCAGACGGCAGGGGGTGTATAGTCGGGCAGATCAGTCATGGAGGTCCCTCTCGGTTCAGTCATTTATGTCTGGTGCAGAACCTAGGCTGTGTGAGGGGGAGCGCAAGGGGCGTTCACTGCCGCGTGTACGTCGATAAACGCCCCACGCGATCAGATTGATTACCAGTAAACTGCTGAGTGATGGTGCGATGGCCGCCGAACCCGCCTCTTGCCCCAAGCTGATACTGACGGCGATTTTAAGAAGCGTTCCGGCATTGATGAGCGCAAGACCATACCAAACGTTCCGTTGCCAAAACGCGTAGAACAGCAAGAACAGAAAGAGCGTGGCCCCCACGGTCAGCGCGATCAGAGGCAATTTGTTGTCGTTGGTGAAAAACAACTGCTCTTCCCATTGCAGGTATTCGCGCACCTCTGGGGGTACCGTGGTTGGCGCATCAAACCAGAATAAACTGGTCAGAAGAAGTGCCATGAACCCAAGAATATGCCAGAGTTTGCGCCGATACGCATAATAGGCGGCGGGGACGATGAATACAGGGCGGGAATACCACGAAAATAGGTTTTGATGGCGGTTCCACACCCATGCGCCCATGTCCGATCCGGACAGATAGGCGGACATGAAAATCAAGGCTGAATAGGCAAGAACTGCCCCGGTAAGCAGCAATACCAAGGTATCAATTCTTCGCACGCTTACGTCGTTCATCAGGAATGTTCCACAAATTTGACAGAAGCATTTTATCACAAATATGGCGAAACGGTATGTTTGCCCGCTTCGGTTCGGTCACATGCGCCTGATTATGGTGTTGGGGGCGGACGACAGGAAGGGCAGCCTAAAAGCCATATCCCCCAAACAAAAAAGCCGCCCCCGAAGGAGCGGCCTTTTCTAATTGTCTGCAAGCAGTTCTTAACCCTGGCGGGCTTTGAACCGGCGCTGCGTTTTGTTGATCACGTAAACGCGGCCTTTGCGACGCACAACGCGGCAGTCACGGTGCCGGTTCTTGAGCGAGCGGAGCGAATTGCGAACCTTCATGGTCGTTCTCCTGTGTCGTGGCGCGGGCCAGCGCCGGGTTGCGGGCAGCCCCGCGATTGCGAGGCCAATGAATTAGGTGGTGGGCGATACTGGGATCGAACCAGTGACCCCTTCGATGTCAACGAAGTGCTCTACCGCTGAGCTAATCACCCCCTATGTAACACGAAAACCGACGCCCCAAACAAAAACGGGGCGCGAAATTTCCGCGCCGATAGGGGGGCTATAAATAGAGTCGCAGGTATGATCAAGGGGTTTTGGCTTTGTAAAAACTTGCGCTAGTATGGTTTTTGAAAGGTCCCTTCATGCCACACCCCTCATACGACGTCATTCACCCCGAGCAGAACCTGTCTTGTGTGGTGTTTGCATCCCCGCATTCGGGGCGCAATTACAGTGCTTCTTTCCTGAAATCCACCGTTTTGGACGATCATACGATCCGCTCGTCCGAGGATGCTTTCGTTGATGTGCTGTTTAATGCTGCTCCGCATTATGGTGCGCCGTTTTTGATGGCCGGTGCACCGCGCGCCTATATTGACCTGAACCGCGCCAGCGAGGAGCTGGACCCCGCGCTGATCGAGGGGGTGCGCCGGCAGGGGCATAACCCGCGCGTGGCATCCGGCCTTGGGGTGATTCCGCGTGTCGTTGCGAATGGCCGTGCGATTTATCGTGGGAAAATCACGCTGGAAGAGGCTGAAAAACGTATCGATACCTATTGGCGGCCCTACCATGCGATGTTGCAGCGGCTGCTGAATGATGCGCATCAGCATCATGGTCAGGCTGTGTTGGTTGATTGTCACTCCATGCCTCACGAGGCGGTAGATAGCGTGGCACGACAAGGGATGAAGCGGCCAGATGTCGTGCTGGGCGATCGTTTCGGTGCGGCTGCAAGCAGTGATGTGGTGGACCGGATCGAGGCCGCATTTACCAGCGCGGGGTTCAATGTCACGCGCAACACGCCCTTCGCAGGGGCCTATATTACCCAGGCTTACGGGCGCCCCTTGCGCGGGCAGCATGCGGTTCAGATCGAATTGGATCGGTCGCTGTATATGAACGAGGCCCTCGTGCAGCCGAATGACGATTTCGAGGATGTGCAAAAGGCGCTGCAAACGGTTGTGGCTGAGATTGCGTTGATCGGGCAGGGGCGCGTCCCCTTGGCGGCCGAGTAATCAGCGCAGCGCGCGGCCTTTGACGATGGCCTTGTCACCGAAGCGGTTGCGAATCGCATCCGTCGCCCGTTCCGCCTTGCCGCGACGGCTGGCGTCGGGGTCCAGCAGGTCACCAGACAGGTCCGCGCCATCGGCGTCGCTAAGGTCCGAAATCCCGCAACCCAGCAGGCGATAGGGGCCGGGATCATTCAACTGATCAAACAACCCGCGTGCGGTGCGGTAAATGCGGTCCGCCAATTGTGTCGGATCATACAGTGACACACGCCGTGTGATCAGCGAAAAATCCGAGCGTTTAAGCTTGAGGACCACAACGCGCCCCGCGAGGTTTTTTGCCTTGGCGCGGTCCGCCACCTTTTGCGCCATGCGCCACAGATGGCCGTCCAGCAGCTCTGGGTCCGATGTGTCGTCGTGAAAGGTGGTCTCGTTACTGATTGATTTCATCGGTTCATGGGATGAAACGCGGCGTTTGTCTTGGCCGCGCGCAAGGTGCCACAGACGGTCGCCCATGCCGCCAAACCGCGCGATCAGATCGGTTTGTTCCCACCGCAACAGGTCGGAAAATGTTTGAATGCCCGCCTTGTTCAACGATGCCAGCGTGGCGGCACCGACACCCCAGATCATGCTTACGGGTTTGTCGTGCAAAAATGCCATCGTCTCGTCTTGGCCGATGATTGAAAAGCCATGTGGCTTATCCAGATCAGACGCGACCTTGGCCAGGAACTTGTTATGGGACAGCCCGATTGATCCGGTCAGGCCCAGCTCGGTCTTCATCCGCCGTACCAGTTTTGCCAGCATGACGGCAGGCGGTGCGCCGTGCAGTTTGGTCGTGCCGGTCATATCCAGAAATGCCTCGTCCAACGACAGAGGTTGGATGGCGGGGGTCAGCTCCTCCATCATCGCGCGGATGGCGCGGGATGCTTCGACATAGGCTTCCATGCGCGGCTTGATGATCACCGCCTCGGGGCAAAGCTTGAGCGCCTGAAACATTGGCATGGCAGACCTAACGCCTTTGATTCGCGCAATATAGCAAGCGGTCGAGACGACGCCGCGTCGTCCACCCCCAATAATGACAGGTTTTCCGTTCAACGCAGGGTTGTCGCGCTTTTCGACGGAGGCATAGAAGGCATCGCAATCCATATGGGCGATGGACAGGTCAAACAGTTCCGGATGAGACATCACACGGGGGCTGCCGCAAGCCGAACATCGGCGCGCGGGGGATATCTGGGTCAGGCAATCGCGGCAAACTGCGGGCATAAGGGATATATGGGCTTAGGGACGGTGCTGGCAACATACCGCAGGCCGTCGGGTTTGAACATGGCGCGTCGGGGCGCGCCCGTTGGCCTTATACTTAAGTATATAGTGTATTGCGTTATCGGCGGAAGGGGCCCGTGCGCGCTGAGGTATGCGTCGGCTGCAGCTTCTTGCGGCGTGCAACGGCGCTTTCGTCGGCATGTCACAGATGATCTGAGGGGGTCGTTTAAAGACGCGCGGGGAGGGGGGAGGAAAAGAGCCCCCCGCAACCAGCGGGGGGAGGTGACGAACATCAGGAAGAACCAGTTCGTCGGGGAGTATCACCAAAGTAAGGTTGCCATATCATTCTTGGGTTACAAAGGCAGAATTCCCGTATTACGACAGTAAAGCCGGGTCTGTTACCCATTAAGCACAGTCAACGATTAAAGGTGGCGGGATTAAGGCAATTCGGCCAGTACGGCGCGTGCTGCGGCGCTTGGATCGCTTGCTTGCCAGATCGGTCTGCCGACCACGATATGGTCCGCGCCGTCTTTGATGGCCTGATGCGGGGTCGCGACACGTTTTTGATCGCCCAAGGCCGCACCTTGGGGGCGTACACCGGGGGTGACAATCAGCTTGCCCTGCGACTGTGGCAGCGCCCGGATCAGCGCCGCTTCTTGCGGCGAAGCGATGATACCATCTGCACCGGCCTCGAACGCGCGACCGGCGCGGGTGGCAACCAGATCGGGAATGTCGCCTTGCTGGATCAATGCCGCATCAAGGTCTGCGCGGTCCAGCGATGTCAGAACCGTCACGGCAAGGATTTTGGTCCGCGATCCTGCGGCACCTTCCATCGCGGCGCGCACAACATGGGGGTCGCCATGGACAGTCAGGAAATCCAGATCGAACTGGGCCAGCCCGCGTACCGCCGCTTCGACAGTTGCGCCAATGTCGAACAGCTTCATATCCAGAAAGACGCGTTTGCCGTGCTCTTGGATCAGTTCATTGGCAAGGCCAAGCCCACCCGTGGTCAGCATCCCCAACCCGATTTTATAAAACCCGACGCTATCGCCGAGCTTTTGCGCCAGCTCCAACCCCGCGACAGCGTGAGGAACATCAAGGGCAACGATAAGGCGATCATCTGACATGGGGGCACTCCGGTTGTCGGGCAGGGGCAAACGGTTGTGCTTTACGGTGTCAGGCTGCCCATGTCCATTATAATGCAAACCGGAAAAGGCAGGTGCGGTTTCTGGCGGTGCAGGTATCGCGCCGCCGATCAAACGTTTCAGGCCGCGCGCAGGCCCGACAGGCTAGCAATATGCGCAAGCCATGTTTTCGGATCGAAACGCTGCCGTCCACCACGCGGCGGGGTGGATTGAAACTGCAATTCGCTGAACATTCCGCTGCGGGTCGCGTGACGCCGCTCGGCCTGTTTGCGCAAGCCCGCTGCGGCATCCGCGAAGGACGTCGAAATTGGCGCGTTGATCGAACAGGCATATTTGCGAGAGCCGTCTATATCGTGGACGGTTACCAATGCCTCAAAGCATTGCTCGGCTGCGTTGTAGATTACATCGGTCATTTGAACTGGGCGGGTCTGCATGTCTCGTACCTTTTTGGTTCCAGCACCTGTCATCAGTGCGATGGGATGGTCCGTTGTCTTCTGCGATAAAAACGGTACTGCGGCCCAAAGAGTTCCAATTGCCCCATCCACACCGGCGGAAAGCCGCGAATTCGAATTCGTGACTAAAAACTGCGTATTATACAGCGAGCCTCTTGAAACCACCGGCTTGAGATACTTGATTTAGGTCAAGGCCCACAAACTGACGTGCTGATATTCAGGCGTCAAAATCATAGGGCGCTTAACTGAAAAGGAGAGAACCATGGACTTGAGCAAGTTCACGGAGAGATCGCGTGGCTTTATTCAGGCAGCGCAGACCATCGCGACCAGAGAGAGCCACCAACGGCTGATGCCAGAGCATCTTCTCAAAGCGTTGATGGATGACGATCAAGGGTTGGCAACCAATCTGATTACCGCGTCTGGCGGTAATGCACCCGCAGTTGTCCAAGCTTTAACCCTGTCGATGGGCAAGATGCCCAAAGTGTCGGGCGACGCGGCCCAAGTATATCTGGACAATACAACAGCCAAGGTTTTGGCCGAGGCGGAAGAGCTGGCCAAGAAGGCCGGTGACAGCTTTGTGCCCGTTGAACGCGTTTTGATGGCGCTGTGCATGGTGAAATCTGGTGCAAAGGACGCATTGGACAGTGGTAAGGTGACGGCGCAAGCGCTGAACGCTGCCATTAATGATGTGCGCAAGGGTCGGACGGCGGATACCGCCAGCGCCGAAGAAGGCTATGAAGCGCTGAAGAAATACAGCCTTGATCTGACGGAACGTGCCCGCGAAGGTAAAATCGACCCTATTATTGGCCGGGACGAAGAAATTCGCCGCGCCATGCAGGTGCTGAGCCGTCGTACAAAGAACAACCCGGTTCTGATCGGGGAACCCGGCGTTGGTAAAACAGCGATTGCCGAAGGTCTGGCCCTGCGGATTGTCGATGGTGACGTACCCGAAAGCCTGCGCAACAAACGTTTGTTGGCGCTGGATATGGGCGCATTGATTGCCGGCGCCAAATACCGTGGCGAGTTCGAAGAACGCCTAAAGGCCGTTCTGACCGAAGTGACCGAGGCCGCTGGCGAAGTGATCTTGTTCATTGATGAAATGCACACCCTTGTTGGTGCGGGCAAAGGCGAGGGCGCGATGGACGCGGCCAACCTGATCAAGCCAGCGCTTGCACGCGGGGAGCTGCATTGTATCGGTGCCACAACGCTTGATGAATATCGCAAGTATGTCGAAAAAGATGCGGCCCTTGCCCGCCGGTTCCAGCCTGTCATGGTCGAGGAACCTACGGTCGAGGACACCATTTCGATCCTGCGCGGTATTAAAGAGAAGTACGAACTGCACCACGGTGTGCGGATCAGCGACTCTGCGCTGGTGGCGGCGGCAACGCTGTCGCACCGCTATATCACTGACCGTTTCCTGCCTGACAAAGCGATTGACCTGATGGACGAGGCCGCCAGCCGTTTGCGGATGGAAGTCGACAGCAAGCCAGAAGAACTGGATGCGCTGGACCGTCAGATTATGCAGCTTCAGATCGAAGCTGAGGCGCTTAAGAAAGAAGATGACGTCGCCAGCAAAGATCGCCTTGAGAAGCTTGAGAAAGAGCTGGGCGATCTTCAGGAAAAAGCCGATGCGATGACTGCGCAATGGCAGGGCGAACGTGACCGTCTTGAGGGCGCGCGCGAGCTGAAGGAAAAGCTGGACCGTGCGCGGGCCGAGCTGGACATCGCCAAGCGCGAAGGCAATCTGGCCAAGGCCGGAGAGCTGTCTTATGGCGTGATCCCTGATCTGGAGCGTAAGCTGGGCGAGGCCGAGGAAAGCGAAACCGACGTGATGGTGGAAGAGGCCGTGCGCCCCGACCAGATCGCAAGCGTGGTTGAACGCTGGACAGGTATTCCTGCTGGCCGGATGCTGGAAGGCGAACGTGACAAGCTGTTGCGCATGGAAGATCAGTTGCACAACCGTGTGATTGGCCAAAACCAAGCGGTCAAAGCCGTAGCAAACGCGGTGCGCCGTGCGCGGGCCGGTCTGAACGACGAGGCGCGGCCTTTGGGCAGCTTCTTGTTCCTTGGGCCAACCGGCGTAGGTAAAACCGAGCTGACCAAAGCCGTGGCCGAGTTCTTGTTCGACGACGAAAACGCGATGGTGCGGATCGACATGTCCGAATTCATGGAGAAACACGCCGTGTCTCGCCTGATCGGTGCCCCTCCCGGCTATGTCGGCTATGACGAAGGCGGCGTTCTGACCGAAGCCGTGCGGCGCAGACCCTATCAGGTTGTGTTGTTCGACGAGGTCGAAAAGGCGCACCCCGATGTGTTCAACGTGCTGTTGCAGGTTCTCGACGATGGTGTGCTGACCGATGGTCAGGGTCGCAAGGTCGATTTCAAGCAAACGCTGATCGTTTTGACCAGCAACCTTGGTGCGCAAGCGCTAAGCCAACTGCCCGAAGGCGGGGATATGGATCAGGCCAAACGCGATGTGATGGACGCAGTGCGCGGGCACTTCCGGCCCGAGTTCCTGAACCGTCTGGACGAAACGATCATCTTTGACCGGTTGGCGCGTGCTGACATGAACGGGATCGTCGATATCCAGATCAGCCGTTTGCTGAAACGTCTTGCCGGTCGCAAGATCGAGCTTCAGCTGGACGACGGCGCGCGGCAATGGCTCGCGGATGAAGGATATGATCCGGTGTTCGGTGCGCGGCCGTTGAAGCGGGTGATCCAACGCGCGCTTCAGGATCCGCTGGCCGAGATGATCCTGGCCGGGGATGTGATGGATGGTGATCTGATCCCCGTGTCGGCAGGTGCCGACGGTCTGATCATCGGTGATCGGGTGGCGGCCAGCAACCGGCCAAAACCGGATGACGCGACCGTTCACTAAGCGACACTATATATACAGTAAGAAAGGGCCGTGGCATTTGCTGCGGCCCTTTTGCGTTTTGGTGACAATAAGGTGTGATTGCTGAAATGTCGCCGCTTACCGTTTGGTCGATCCCGATCCGGGCGCTATCTACTGTATATATAGATGTAAGGAGCGCCCGAATGGCCAACCGCTGGATCAATACGCTGACAGAAAAAGACGTGACCCCCGAGGGGCTGTTCATGAACCGACGGCAGATCATGGGCGGGGCATTGGCAGGGATCGGTTTGGCCGGGATCAGCAGCAGCGCCAGCGCGGCACCCGAAGGGTTGGAGCCGAACACCTTTGAGGAAATCACTTCCTACAATAACTACTACGAGTTCGGCACCGGCAAGGATGATCCGGCCAAATATGCGGATGCACTGACCATTGATCCCTGGACGGTCGAACTTGACGGCATGGTCGACAAACCCGGTGCCTATGCGTTCGAAGACATCATGAAGGCGATGACCATCGAAGAGCGGCTTTATAAATTCCGCTGTGTCGAGGCATGGTCGATGGTGATCCCCTGGAACGGGTTCGAACTGGCCGATCTGCTGAATATGGCGGGCGTCCAGTCTGGCGCGAAATATGTGGCCTTTGAAACCGCATTGCGCCCGGACGAGATGCCCGGCGTCGCCTATCCGGTTCTGGATTGGCCCTATGTCGAAGGCTTGCGGCTGGACGAGGCGATGCACCCGCTGACGATTATGGCGACAGGCGTCTATGGCAAAGACATCCTGAAACAGAACGGCGCGCCGCTGCGTTTGGTTGTTCCGTGGAAATACGGCTATAAATCGATCAAGTCTGTGGTGCGTATCACCTTGACCGATACCCAACCCCCGACAAGCTGGAACAAGGCCAATGCCCGCGAGTACGGGTTCTATAGTAATGTGAACCCGCAGGTCGATCACCCGCGGTGGTCGCAGGCGACCGAACGGGCAATTGGCAGTGGTCTGTTTTCCAAACGCATCCCGACCGAGATGTTCAACGGGTACGAGGAAGACGTGGCAGCGCTTTATGCTGGCATGGACCTGACCAAAGACACTTAAGGCAAGGCAGGCGGCGTGGCGCATATCGTGGATCAGGTAAACGGATTTGTCCGCAAGGTCCCGACATGGCCTGTCTATATACTATGTGTTCTGCCCGTGCCGTGGTTGTTGTATCTGGCGCAAACCGGCGGTTTGGGCGTAGAGCCCATCAAGGCGCTCGAACATGAGCTGGGGGAGATTGCCCTTCAACTTCTTATTGTCGGGCTGACGATCACACCTTTGCGCAGATACGCAGGTTTGAACCTGATCAAGTTCCGCCGATGCATTGGGTTGATGGCCTTTCTATATGTATCGCTGCATTTGCTGGTCTGGCTGGTTCTGGATATCGGAATCCTCAGCCAGATCTGGGCGGACATTATCAAGCGTCCTTATATCACCATCGGCATGGCCGGCTTTCTGTGTCTGGTGCCGTTGGCAGTTACATCGAACAGCTATTCGATCCGCAAGCTCGGGCCGAAGTGGCGGACCCTTCACAAGCTGACCTATCTGGCTGTGATCCTGGGCGGGGTTCACTTTATCTGGCTGGTCAAAGGGTTTCAGGTCGAACCGCTGCTCTACATGGCTGTGATTCTGGGTTTGCTGGCGCTGCGGCTGCCAAAACGCCGAAAACGGCAGGCAATCTGATTTGATTCTGGCGGGTTGCTGCGATTCCAGGCCGATTCACCCAAATCTAGGCCGGAATGTTGGCGCAAACGGTCGCCCAGAAGCGTCGAGTCGCGGCGCGATCTGTGGATAACTCAAAAGGTTCCCAGAAAGATCCCGACCCTTACCTTTGGTAAGAGCAATAATCGTACCCAAACACCCAAAGACAGCGCATCATTTGCCAATCAACATGCTGATTTTAAGTCAAAATTCAGGAAATGAAGAAAAAGTGCAATAATCCGAAAAAAGGGGTTGCGGGTATTTGGAACAAACCTTAGAACCCCCCTTACCGGAGACGCAGACAAGCGGACAC